>JBEKYI010000039.1:0-13447 GCA_049511155.1 Acidimicrobiales bacterium | reverse complement strand
GCTTCGATCAGTTTCCGGTGCGAGCTCTTGATGACGACAATCCCTTGACGTTGGTCTGCGAGGATCGCTCAGCGATCGACCGACACCGAGTCCTACCTCGGGTAAGTCAGCGCGTGGGAATTGATCCCAACCCGCTGTCGTTGGCGAATGAGGAGGATCGGCTGTGGCTCAAGGCGTGCCTGTGGGCCGAAGAGCGGCGTCGACACGAGCGCTTCGACGCCATCGTCGTTGCCGAAAAAGGCTGGCCACGCGCGACGATCTTGCGCGGAAACGTGAGAGAACGCCTAGTCGATGCGTTCAGTCGGTGCTCGGCCAACGCCACCACGATCATCGTGAACACCTGGACGGCCGCGTACTTCAGCCACGACGAACGTGAGTGGTTCTTCGACGAGGTGTCACGTCAATGTGCACTCGGCGGTGTCGCGTGGATCTCCGTCGAATCGCCGATGGTGACGTGGCCCGGCGTCGACGCGACCACTGAGGACGTACACCGAGCTGCATCGCAGATCGTGGTGACACGTCCCAGGGCCGCCCCGGTACGATGGGGGTGGTGCCACGCTCACGGGCGTTGGCTGGAAAGAACTACGGTCGCGTAACTCGCGATTTTTGGCTTCCCAGCGGGTCGATCTGAGCCCGAAAAATCGGCTCCCTCTGTGGAAAAGATGCGCTTAAGTAGTTGGTATGTGACGTCTTGGGGACTTCTTTGGTGGATAACTGACACAATCCTGGGCAAAAGTTTTTGATTTCCCCCTTTGCCCTTGGTCGGGGAATAAATCTCTGGCACAGTATCACTCGTAGTTCACGTAGTACCTGCCAACGATCTGACGAACCGCAAGGTGAGAAAGAAGTGGGGGGAAAAGGGACCTCGCAAGAGGGACGGATTCCTTTCAACGGGTAGCGGAGTTCGGTCCGCTGCACGGAACGGGCGAATGACGTGAAGTGCCTGCCGTCAAAGGTGTTCTGTCCGACACGGAACGCCGATGATGTGCCTCGGAAACCCCGAGGGGCGGGTGAGTTTCGGCTCACTGGTCACTCGGGGTTTTCGGCCGTCTGGGGCCAAATTCACTCGATCCAGTAACGACGCACGAACTTGTTATCTCCTGCTTGTGGGGGCGAGAGTGACTCCAGCACGCCGCCATTTTTCTCAATTACGCGAGCCGACGCCACGTTGTTGTCATCGCATGTCACGAGCACACGCTTCACTCCCTCGGCGCGAAGAACAACGAGGGCCTGACGGAGAATTTCAGTGGCGTATCCCCGCGCACGATGGGCGGGGGCGACTCCGTATCCCACGTGACCGCCGCGTTCGCCGAGGTACTCGTTCAACTCAAAGCGCACCGACACGCGTCCGACGATCTCACCGTCTACGACGGCCGCCAACTGGTCAGAGCGCACCCGATACGGGGGAGACGTCGGTGGAATGTTCCCCCGCCGCAGCTCGTCCACCGATGCAAGGAACGCGGCCCAGGTCATCGTGGGTTCCCAGAAGAGGAGAAAGTAAAAGTCGTCGGCCAACATCTCCTGGTGAATCGCGACCGCAGCGGTTTCGTCGGCTTCGTTGTAGGGGCGCAACTGCAACGTCATCGACTCAGGCTACGGCGGATGCCCCCGTCGGGGACTAGAAGAGCGACTGGGGTTCGAGGGGCTCGATGAGTTCGGGCCGGTCATTCTTCACGGACCCCACGGCCTTGTCCACCTCGTAGTGACGAAGGGTCCCGGCAGGAGCAGGGCGCAGCAGCAAGAGGCGCTCCTCGGGTGAGTGGTCAGCCACCTCGAGCCAGACCTCGACGTCATCGCGCGATAGAACGACCGGCATACGATCGTGAATCCCGTCGATGTCCGAACTCGGCGTCGTCGTGATGACGGTGCACGTCACGAGAGGTTCGGGATTTTCAACTGCCGGGTCGCGCCAGAACTCGTAGAGACCGGCGAGGAGAGTGGGATCGTGGTCGACGCGCGTGAAGAAGTTCGGTTGGCGGTTCGCTCCGGGTCGGTGGTCCCACTCATAGAAACCGTCGACGGGGATCACGCAGGCGCGGCGTTCGAAGGCGCGTCGGAATGCGGGCTTCTCCTCGATTCCCTCGGCACGGGCATTAAACATTCGATTTCCGATCGAAGGATCTTTGGCCCAACTCGGCACCAGGCCCCAGCGGTAGCCATCCATTATCCGGGCTTCGTGGTGATAGCTGACTCCGAAGAGCGTTCGCTGGGGACCCACGTTCCAACTCGGCAGCCCCTCCAGGTCTAGGTCGGCGGCGAGGGCGGCGTCCAGGAACCGGGCGAGATGAGCGGGGGGAGTGAAGAGAGCGATACGGCCACACACGCTTCTAGTTTGCCGTACACGTGTGACCCGACAAGCGGAGATCTAGCGCGCTCGCCAGAAGACCATCTCGGGGTCTCCTTCATCGATTCCGCGGAGCACACCGCTCAGGGTCCAACCGTCGTGTTCGAACAACGTGCGCATAGCGACGTTGGACTCGTTGGTGGAAGAGAAGATCGTTTCAGTACTCGCTCCAGACACCGCCGCCTCCAGCAACGCGCGACCGATGCCGGTTCGTTGGTGGGTTGGCGCGACGATGAGCAGCTTGATGAAGTCTCGACCGAAGAACGCTCGGGTGTTGGTGATGACGAAGCCGGTGACCTCGTGGCTCGACTCGACGTGAACGAGACACTCACTTGCTGCGATCGCACCCTCGAGAATCTCACGCGCCCGATCGGCGCTGAGGTCGGTGACACCACCCTGGAGGGCGAGCGCTTCGAGGGCATCGGAGGGGGTAGCGAGGCGGATGATGCCGTGATTCTCGCACGATAGGGGCAAGATTTTGGCCTTTTATCGTCTATTGGCGCGTGTCGCGACGGGTCGCTACTCTTACGAACGTATGTTCGCTTTATCCTCTCCTCGACCCTCACTCTCTCCTGACCTGCTCGCCCGGGTGCGCCCGGTATCGCTCGCCAAGACGCGCACGATTCCTCTCGGTGAGCCCTGGCGTGCGCTCGTGCCCGATGGGACTCTGCGTCGCGGATCGACGGTGGTGGTGGAAGCACCGGTCGGCCTGGGTGGGCTCAGTCTCGCTCTGAGCCTCGTGAGCGAGGCCAGCACGAGTGGGCACTGGGCGGGTGTCGTGGGCGTGGACGATCCCGGGGTCGTCGCGATGGCTGAGCTCGGGGTGGACCTGCGCCGCGTGCTCTTCGTTCCACGTCCTCGAGGCGCGTGGGCCGAGTCGGCGGCCGATCTTCTCGACGGGGTTGACCTCGTCATCGTGCGACCGCCGTCGCGTCCGGGGCACCAGGCGTCACGACGCTTAATGGACCGCGTACGAGAGCGAGGTTCGGTTCTCGTCGCGCTGAGTGAGCCGCGCTCGTCGTGGCCCTTGCCCGCGGACATTCTCTTTCGGGTGACCCAGGCCGAGTGGGTCGCCTCCTCGCGCCTGGACGCGAGATATCTCACGGTGCACGTGAGCGGGCGCGGAGAACTCGCGCGCGGCAGTGACCACGTGGTGATCGTGCCCAACCGTCGCGGTGCGGCCGAGGCTCGCTGATGGAGCAACTCCTCGCGGTGTGGGTCGAGTCCCTCGCCCTCGAACAGCCCGACGGCTCGACGTTACGTCACACCATCACCCTGGCTGACGCGCTCGAGGCGATGTGCCCTTTTACCGAGGTGATACGACTCGGCCTCTTCGTCATGCCCTTGCGCGGACCGAGTCGATTCTTTGGTGGTGACGAGGCGGTGCTGGGCATGGTGCGCCAGTGCGTTCTCGATGTCGTGGGCGCACCTGCCAAGCTCGGCGTCGCCGAAGGACTGTTCTGCGCGGAGCTCGCCGCACACCGGGAGGTTCTCGTGCCCCGCGGAGGAAGCGACGCGTTTCGTCGCGCCCAGCCCCTCGAGGTACTGGGTCGCAAAGATCTCGCGACCACGTGTCGGCGCTTGGGACTACACACGCTCGGCGCCTTCGCGGACTTAGACAGTGCGCGGGTGGGAGAGCGCTTCAACAAACACGCGCTGATCCTGCACCGGGTGGCCCGCGGCGAACTCACCGAACTGGAGTCTCAGCGCGATCCCAAACTGGCGCGACGCCTCGCGCAACTGCGTGGGGAGGATGACCTCTTCGACGAGCAGCAGGGCTTCTTTGGTCAACGTGGTGCCGAAGACGATCGCGCCGACGCGGCTGCGCGGCGGGTGCGCGAGCGACTGGGGGCCGAGGCGGTGGTCATCGCGAATCTTCAGGGAGGTCGCGGACCCGAGGATCGCGCGACCCTCGTGCCCTGGGGGTCACCTTCGACGGTCGTGCGCGATCGTGCCCCCTGGCCGGGGCGGCTGGCGGCGCCCTCGCCGGCCACGACCCTCGCCCACCCCGTGCCGTTGCAGCTGCGTGATGAGTTGGATCGACCCGTGGTGCTCAACTCGCGCGGCGTTCTTAGTGCGGCTCCGGCGGCCGTGATCTTCTCCTCGCCGCTGCGCCGAGAGATCATTTGGTTCGCGGGACCGTGGCCCTTGGTGGAGCGGTGGTGGTCGCGACACCGCCGGCGGGCGCACGTCCAGATGGTGCTCGCCTCGGGTGAGGCGTTGTTGGTTGCCGCGGAGTCGAATCGGTGGTGGCTCGTCGGAATCTATGACTGACGCTGATGGCCACCTATGGAGAACTGCACGCGCATTCGGGTTTTAGCTTCTTAGACGGCGCGAGCGATCCCGAAGAGCTCGTCGTCGAGGCGACGCGTCTAGGACTCTCGGGCCTCGCGCTGTGCGACCACCATGGCCTCTACGGTGTGGTGCGATTCTCCGAAGCGGCGCGTGCGCTGGGTCTCGCCAGCGTGTTTGGTAGCGAGATCACCCTGGACGCTCACGACGACCGGGTGGGAGTCCCCGATCCCTCGGGCGATCACCTCGTGGTGCTGGCGCGTTCGCCCGAGGGGTACGCGTCGCTTTCGCGGATGCTCGCTCTCGCTCTGCTCGAACGCGGCGAAAAGGGCGCGCCGCGCCTCGGCATAGAGACGGTGGGGAGTGCGGCTCACGAGTGGCTGGTGCTGACGGGTTGTCGCAAGGGACCGCTCACGCGCGCGCTGATGAGTGAAGGACCCCGGGCCGCGTCGCGCTCGCTCGCCCAACTCGTCGAGCGCTTCGGACGTGACAACGTGGCCGTGGAGATCTGGGATCACGGCGAGCCCGACGACGTGGCGCGCAACGACGCGCTCGTCGAGATGGCGCGACGCGCGAAGGTGGCGGCGGTGGCGACCAACAACGTGCACTACGCCACCCCGCAGGACTTTCCTCGTGCCAGTGTGCTGGCCGCGATTCGCGCGCGACAGAGCCTCGACGACATGGAGGGATGGCAGAGCGCCTCGCCGCTCGCGCACCTACGCAGCGACGACGAGCAGCGCCGACGCTTTGCGCGCTGGCCCGGGGTCGTTGACATGGCCGGTGAGTTGGTGGGGGAGCTCGCCTTCGATCTTCGCCTCGTCGCGCCGAATCTCCCGGCGTTCAAGACACCCGAGGGCCACGATGAGCAGTCCTACTTAGAAGAGATCGTGGCCGAGGGAGCGACCCAGCGCTACGGCACACGCGACAACGAGCGGGTGCCGGGCGCGTGGCGTCAGATCGATCACGAACTGTCGGTGATCAGGACGCTCGGCTTCGCGGGCTACTTCTTGACCGTCTGGGACATCACGGAGTTCTGTCGCAAGAGTGATATCTACTGCCAGGGTCGAGGCTCGGCCGCCAACTCGGCGGTGTGTTACTCGCTCGGCATCACCAACGCCGACGCCGTGTCCCTGAACTTGTTCTTCGAGCGGTTTCTCTCACCGGCGCGCGACGGTCCTCCCGACATTGACGTGGACATCGAGTCGGGTCGGCGAGAAGAGGTGATCCAGTACGTGTTCGATCGCTACGACCGACACCACGCGGCTCAGGTCGCGGCCGTGATCACCTATCGCTCGAAGTCGGCGCTGCGCGACGTGGCACGGGCCTTCGGACATAGTGAGGAGGAGGCCAACTACATCCGCGATCACGTAGACCGCGCGACAATGACCCCGGGCAACTCGGGCGTCGATCCGATCATCACCACCATGGCCGCCCAACTGCGAGACCGGCCACGACACCTCGGCATCCACTCCGCCGGCATGGTGCTGTGCGATCGGCCCATGCTTGAGGTCTGTCCCATCGAGTGGGGGCGCATGCCCGGACGCAGCGTCCTGCAGTGGGACAAGGACGACTGCGCGGCGATTGGTCTCGTGAAGTTTGACCTCTTGGGGTTGGGCATGCTCGAAGCCCTGCACCGCGCGGTGGACGTCGTGCGAGAGTTTCATGACGTCTCGTTGGACTTGGCGATGCTGCCCCAAGAAGACGCCGTCTACGACCTGTTATGCGAGGCCGACACCGTGGGGGTCTTTCAGGTTGAGTCGCGCGCGCAGATGGCGACCCTGCCGCGCGTTCAGCCGCGCTGCTTCTACGACATCGTCGTCGAGGTGGCGCTCATTCGTCCCGGACCTATCCAGGGCCGCGCGGTGAACCCCTATATTCGCCGGCGTCGAGGGGACGATCCCATCACCTACCTGCACCCTCGCCTCCAACCGATCCTCGAACGCACGCTCGGAGTGCCGCTCTTCCAAGAGCAGCTCATGGAGATGGCTGTGGCGGTGGCGGGCTTCTCGCCGAGTGAGTCAGATGAACTGCGCCAGGCCATGGCGTCGAAGCGTTCGGAACTTCGCATGATGAAACTCAAGGGCCGCTTCTACGCGGGCATGGCGCAGAACGGCATCGTGGGCGAGGCGGCCGATCAGCTCTTCGAGGCGTTGGCGGCCTTTGCGAATTTCGGCTTTCCCGAGTCGCACGCGGTCTCCTTCGCCCACCTCGTCTACTGCTCGGCCTGGATCAAGGTGCACTACCCGGCGGCCTTTCTCGTCTCGCTTCTGAACGCCCAGCCCATGGGCTTCTGGTCGCCTCAGAGTCTGGTCGCGGACGCTCAGCACCACGGAGTGAGCGTGCTGCGCCCTGACGTGAACTTCTCGCACGTGGGAGCCTCGCTCGAGGGCTCGCCCGACGAGGCCCTCGTGCGTCTGGGCCTCGGTGACGTGCGTTCGATCGGCCCGGAGGTGGCGGAGCGAATTGTGGCGGGTGCGCCCTGGCGCGACAGCGCGGACCTTGCGCGTCGCGCGGGTCTCCAGCAGCAGCACCTGGAAGCGCTCGCCGCAGCCGGTGCGCTGGATAGTTTTGGCGCGTCGCGGCGCGCGCTCACCTGGTCGGCCGGTGCCGCGGCCCAAGCCCTCGCGGATCGCCTCCCCGGGGTGGTGACCGGTCAGGTAGCGCCGGAACTTCCCCAGACGACCGAACTGGAGCGTGTCGCCGATGACCTGTGGTCGATGGGGCTCACGACTGAGGCGACGGCGATGGAACTGGTGCGCCCCGCCCTCACGGCCCGCGGGGTGACGCGGGCGAACGCCCTCGTCGGCGTGGAGGCCAAGCGCGTGAGTGTGGCCGGAGTCGTCACGCACCGCCAGCACCCCGAGACGGCCAATGGAGCGGTTTTTGTCAACCTCGAAGACGAGAGCGGTCACGTGAACGTGATCTTTTCGAAGGGGGCGTGGGCTCGGTGGTCCAAGGTGGCGGGTCTCGCCTCGGCACTGATTGTTCGTGGGTCACTCGAGCGCGGTCAGGGGATCGTCACGCTTGTGGCCGAACACGTCGAGGCGCTCGCCCTAGGGCCCACGGTGCCCGCCTCGCGGGACTGGCACTAGCCCGCGAAAGCGAACTCGGGGCGGTCTCCCACTTCGATCTCCTGGCGCACAAGCACCTGAGCGAGGGGAAGGTCCTCGGCGTGCGTGACGCCGATGCAGCGCGAGGTTGTGCGCATGACGTCAAAGCGCAACGGGGTGCGATGAAGGATGCCACCAACGAACGTCGAGAGTTGAACTTCCTTCTCTTTGTCGAAGTCGTACTCCTCCATAGCCCTGTGCATGAGGGGGATAATCGAAGGTTGAAAGCCCCAGAGGTTCATCGAGACGATCGTCGAGGGGTGCAACGCCCGCGGCTCCAGGCCGTCATCGGCTACGAATCCCTCCAAGGTCGCCTGTACGTTGCGGCGCTCGACGATCTCGGTGAGGTGTCCGTTGACCACCAAGCACGTTCCGCGCGAGACGGGCAGCTCGCCAACGATGGCATTCTCCAAGTCGAAGCCCACCAGGCAGTTGTTGGAGCTTGACGAGAGGTGCTCGCCGAGTAGACGGAACGATTCGCGGCCATAGAGGTCGTCAGCGTTCGAAACGGCAAAGGGTTGAGTGAGGTCGAGCGCGGGTTCGGCTGCAAGCACCGCGCTCACGGTGCCCCGTAGTTCGGTCTGGTGGGTGAAGGTCACCCGGCGCTCCCTAGGCCAGAACTCGGCAACGTGCTCTTGAATCTCGGGACCCGTCTCGGGATTGATCACGATGACGACGTCACCGAAGCCAGCGGCGAATGCATCGGACGCGATCAAGTCGATGACACCTTCGCCGTGCATCCCAACGGGCGCCAACTGCTTGACGCCGCCATAGCGGCGAGCCCGGCCTGCGGCCAGGATGACGAGGGAGGGGCTGGTCATCGAGACCATCTTACGACCGAAGAGGCCCAAGTCATCCCCGCCCCAAAGCCGGTCAGCAAGGCGTAGTCACCCTTGTGCACGCGGTCGTTTTTGCGCGCATCGTCAAAGGCCAAGGGAATGGAGGCGCTTGAGGTATTTCCATAGCGGTCGAGGCACACCACGGCCCGGTCCATCTCGATGTCGAGACGCTGGCACGCGGCTTGAATGATGCGGATATTCGCCTGGTGGGGGATCACGAGGCTGAGGTCGTCTGAGGTAATGCCCGCCATGTTCATCGCCTTCTCGGCCGAGTCGACGACAACGCGCACCGCGTTGCGAAATACCTCGGGCCCGTTCATCCAAAAGTACCCGCCGTGCTCACAGGTGAGCAGTTCGGAGTTGGCGCCGTCGGTGCCGAGCGAGAACGACAGAATGTCGTTTTCGGTGGGGTCGTACTCGAGCACCGTGGCCCCGGCGCCGTCGGCGAGCAGAACGGCCATGGTGCGGTCGTTCCAGTCCACGAATCGAGAGAGCACTTCGGCGCCCACGACGAGCACGCGCTTGTTGCCGGTCTCGAGGAGCCCTTGGGCCGTGCGCACGGCGTACATGAATCCGCTGCAGGCGGCGTTCACGTCCATCGCGGGACAGTTCAGCCCGATCTCGTGGGCGATCATCGATGAGGTCGCGGGCGAGATGCGATCCGCCGCACTCGTGGCGAGGATGAGAAAGTCGATGTCCATCGCGTCGACGCCGGCGTCGTCCAGAGCGGCTCGGCCCGCGATCGCGCCGAGGTTCGTGACGGTGCCCCCGATGCGGCGTTCGCGGATACCGGTGCGCTCGCGAATCCACTCATCCGAGGTCGGCAGGGTCTGGGAGAGTTCATCGTTGGTAACAACTCGCTCGGGAAGTGCAATACCCCAGCCCATAAAGCGTGCGCCCATGTCAGCCCCTTGTTCGGCGAGTAGTGGGCAAAAGTCTAGAGGGTGCCCTTAGGACGACGCCGGTGATGAGGCGGGGAGAACTTGAAGTGTGCAGCGCGCCACGCAGATCAGGCGCTCGTTACCGTCGCGTAACTCAATGCCCCACACGTGAACACGCCGACCCTTGCGAATCGGAGTAGCGACTGCGGTGAGCACTCCATCGGTCATGGAGCGAAGGTGCGAGCAGTTGAGTTCGGTGCCCACCACGATCTCATCGGGCCCCACGCTCACCGCGCCGCCGACCGACGCGGCGCCTTCGGCGATCAACGCCGACACACCGCCGTGCAGGATGCCATACGGTTGGTGAACTTTGGGGCCGACCTCTACGCGCATAACCACTTCATCGGGCGTGGCGGACACGAGTTCGATGCCTAGCACGTCATTGACGTTGGGACGCCCGGAGAGGATGCCTTCGATGTTGTCGCTCATGGTGGGAGTTTAGGGATTCAGTAGCCTCGAATCATGGGCCAGCGAGTTGATCTACGCAGCGACACCATTACTCAGCCCACTGCGGCCATGCGTGAGGCGATGGCCACAGCCCGCGTGGGCGATGACGGATATGGCGAGGACCCGAGTATCAACGAGCTCGAAGTGCGCTACGCGTCCCTCGTGGGCAAGGAAGCCGCCCTCTTCGTGCCGTCGGGCGTCATGGCCAACCAGATCGCCTTGCGCGTGCTCGCTCAGCCCGGGGACCTCGTGGTGGCGGGGCGATCCCAGCACGTCGTGGCATTCGAGATGGGCGCGGCGTCGCGCAACTCCGCTATCCAGTTCGCCACACTCGACGACGCGCGCGGGACGTTGAGCGTACCTGACGTGCTCGAGGTGATCGACTCCGAAGCCGATCATCAGCCCCACGCCTCGCTCGTTTGTGTGGAGAACACCCACATGGCCAGCGGCGGCGTTCCGTGGGACGTGGAGGAGCTGCGCACGCTCGCAGGCGCGATCGGCGATCGGCCGCTCTACCAAGACGGCGCGCGGCTCTTTAATGCCGTCGTCGCGACGGGCACGAGCGCGGCCGAGTACTGCGCCCCCAGCGTCATGGTGACATCGTGTCTCTCGAAGGGACTCTGCGCACCCGTCGGTTCGCTCCTGGCGGGACCGTCGGTGCTCATCGAGCGCGCGCGCGTCGAGCGCAAACGCCTGGGTGGCGCGATGCGCCAGGCTGGCTTCTTGGCCGCGGCCGGACTAGTGGCACTCGACACGATGGTGGAGCGACTGAAAGACGATCATCTTCGGGCGCGGTCACTGGCGGAACTGTTCGCGGCCGCGTTCCCCGAATCGAACTATGACCCGACATCGTGTCGGACCAACATCGTTTCCTTTGATCACCCTCGTGCTCGTCAGTTGGTGGACGAACTCGCGCAGCGAGGCGTCGAGGGTGGGACCGTGTCGCCGCGCCGGGCGCGCTTTGTGACCCACGCGGGCGTGAGCGACGACGACGTCGAATTCGTGGCGGCGGTTTTGGCGGACTTCACCCTCGCTTCACGCTGAACCGAGCCCAGATTAGTGGCGCTGGTCGGGCGGTAGCCTGTACCTGCAGGCTTGACCATGACCGATATTTATCACCTCTCTACGTTCCTGCGTCGTTCGATCTATGACTCCAACGGCGACCGGATTGGGCGCGTCCAGGACCTGGTCGCGCGACTCGGCAACGACCCGCACCCGCCGATCGTGGGAGCGGTGATTCGTATTGAGAGCCGTGACGTTTTCGTACCCATCAAGAAGATCGGCGGCCTGGACCAGGGCCGCATGACCTTCGAGGGTCGGCGCGTGGACCTGCGCAAGTTCGAGCGCCGGCCCGGCGAGATCCTGCTCGCCGAGGATCTGTTAGCGCGGCATCTCATCAACCTCGTGCGCGGGCGCATCATGGTCGCCAACGAGATTGAGATCGCCAACATCGATGGACACTGGGAGGTCGTGGGCGTCGACCCCGGTCGCCGGTCGTTCCTTCGCCGACTGCTCGGGCGTCGGATCGGCTCGCACGTGCAGACCGACTCCATCGTGGACTTCGCGTCCATCGAGCCCTTTGTTTCGCACGTGCCCACCGCGCGACTACGCATTCCGTACCGCAAACTCGCTCGCCTGCACCCCGCCCAGATCGCCGACCTGGTGGAACAGGCCAGTCACGAAGAGGGCGAAGAGATCATCGAGGCCGTGGGATTGAACCGTGAACTCGAAGCCGACGTCTTCGAGGAGCTCGACACGACCCACCAGCTGGAGTTCCTCGAGTCTCGCTCGGACGAAGAGGCGGCGCGCCTGCTCTCGCGCATGGAGCCAGACAACGCGGCCGACCTCATCACCGAGATCGATCAGGAGCGAAGACTGCCCATCTTGAATCTCTTGCCCGGCGAGCAGCAGGCCAAGGTTCGCCAACTTCTCTCCTACAACGCCGACACCGCGGGCGGGCTCATGAACACGGACTTCGTCTCGGTGGGTGCGAGCGCCACGGTGCTCGACGCCCTCGACGCCATCCGCACCTCGCGCGTGCCCGCCGAGTCCCTTCAGGCCGTTTTCATCGTGAACGAGGAGGGTCAGCCCATCGGGGCCGCGTCGATCGCGCCGCTGGTGCGCGCGCGCCCGGACGAGCTCGCGCTGGCCGCGGCGCGCACGCAACTCGAACACGTCCACCCCCAGTGGGACGTCTTGCGCGTGGCGCGAAAGATGAGCGACTTCAATCTGACGGTCTTGCCGGTGCTCGACGAAGGGCATAACAAGATGGTCGGTGTTGTGACGGTAGACGACTTGCTCGAAGAGCTCCTGCCCCAGGGCTGGCGCGCCGAGTTTGGCGTTGGTGCGGCGGAGGAATAGTGCGCACCCGCGTTCGTCTCGTTCTAAGGGGGTCTGTCTGAAACCCCCCAGTACCGGGCCTATGGCCCTCGACGTACCGATACAACTTCGCTCGCTGATCCAGGAGCACGACTAGCCCTCGGGGTCTCGCGTGGTTGTTTCGGTCGACAACCACGATGAGAACGAAAGGAGCAGGCGTGCAGCGCGAGAAGTCTAAAGACGTAGAGATAACCGGAGCCTTCGGCTCGATCAGCGCACACGACGGCGATCGCCGTCGGGGCCTTCGCGCGCGGTTCCTCACGTTGTTGGCCATCATCGGCCCCGGGCTCATCGTCATGGTCGGCGACAATGACGCGGGCGGTGTGTCCACCTACGCCCAGGCCGGCCAGAACTTCGGCTACACGTTGCTGTGGACCCTGCCCCTGCTCATCCCGGTGCTCATCATCATCCAAGAGATGGTCGCGCGATTGGGTGCGGTGACTGGCGTCGGGCACGGACGACTCATTCGCGAACGATTTGGCCGGTACTGGGGCAATCTGTCGATCTTCTCCATTCTCTTCTTGAACTTTCTGATCATCATCACCGAGTTCATCGGCATCTCGCTGTCGATGCGCTATTTCGGAGTGAGCCCGTACTACTCGGTGCCCATCGCGGTGGTCTTGTTGTTTGGCGTCACCGCGTCCGGGTCGTTTCGCCGCTGGGAGCGCTTCATGATGCTCTTCATCGCCATCAACTTCATCATCATCCCCCTCGTCATCGTGAGTCACCCGTCGTTCAGCGCCATGACCAGTCACGCCTTCGTGCCCCGGATCCGCGGCGGCGCGTCATCGTCGGCAGTGCTGTTGATCATCTCGATCATCGGCACCACTGTCGCCCCGTGGCAGCTGTTCTTCCAGGAGTCCAACATCGTGGACAAGCGCATCACCCCACGATGGCTCAACTACGAGCGCATTGACACCATCATCGGCTCGTTCGTGGTCGTCATCGTGGCCGGCGTACTGGTGGGCGCGACCGCGATCGGCCTGTCGGGTCACGGCACCACCCACTCCTACACCAACGCTCTCGGGGTCGCGCGGGGACTGGGTCGCTACGTTGGACATGGGGCCGGCGGGATCTTTGCGGTTCTGCTGCTCA
>JBEKYI010000038.1:0-13501 GCA_049511155.1 Acidimicrobiales bacterium | reverse complement strand
TCTTGGCCCGTGAAGCAACCCTTGGTGAAGGACACCGTCGCATCGACGAATGCGCGGCCAAAGGAGTGCGGGGTCAGGTTCCGTTCGATCTCGCGCGGACCCGGCCAGTTCGCTTCGATCTGCTCGCGGGGCGAGGCGAAGGGCCCTTCGTCGACGTCGCGCAACTCGAGCGTGCACTTTGAGCGCAGCAAGAATCGTCGAAGTCGCGCGAGCGCCACGTCGCCCAACTCTCGGGGCACGACGAGATCAAGGCCGTCGTCCCGGCTGAGCACGTGACCCACGGCGAGCACGACGCTGTCGGGAGCAAGGACGAGGGTCCAGGCGCCCTCAGGACCGAGGGACTCCAGATCCTGGCTGAGTTGACCTTGGAGGAAACTGCGCGCGTCACTTCCGCGCGCTTCAATCACCGACCACCGCAAGAGCGCGGTCTCATCATCGGTGGTGGCGCTCATCGGCTATTACTCTAAAGGCCGATAGTGCAGCCCTGGCCGCGACGCAGGAGACCTCATGAGCATGCAGACCGAACTCAACACGATTACTTCCACCATGAACGATGTCGCCACGCGCATCACCTCTCTCGTCGAGTCCGAAGGGGACGCCATGGCGCCCGACGTGTACAGCGAACTGGTGGCGGCGGAACGAACGGTCGGGGCCCTGCTGCGTCGACTCAACCGAGTGGCGGCTCGAGTCCACTAAGTCACACCAGTAACCTTCGGCTATGGCCTCTTCGTGGTTGCGGGTGAGTTCTCTCACGCCCCATCAGCGACTCGATGTTCTGCACCTCTTGGACCACACCGAAGCGGTTCTGGGTCGCGAAGCCATCGACGAAGGCCGTCGCCGCGCGGTCGTCCACGGCTGGAAGTCTGAACACTGGCTCTACTACGAGCAGGGCACGCTCACCAAGTACGCCATGGCCAGCGGCAAGGAACACGCCACAGTGGAGATGTGTGGAGGCGACGTGGATCAAGACCTCCTCGATCATCTCTTGCACGTGCACGCCGTGATCGACTGGTGGACGCGCGGCCCCGAACCCTGCGAGCACACCCGGGGCACGGTCATTCGCATGCTCCAACTCATGGGGGTCATGCTGCCGGTACCCGTGGAGCCCGTCCCCGACGGTTTTACGCTGCGCAACTTCGAAGTCCATCACGACGAAGCGGCCTGGCTCGAAGAGAACAACGCCGCCTTCTGGCACCATCCCGAGCAGGGCGCGTGGCACCTGGCCGACTTAGATGAGCGCACCCACGAGCCATGGTTCGACCCCTCGGGCTTTCTCGTGCTGGAGATCGACGAGCGCATCGCCGCGTCGTGTTGGACCAAGGTTCACGAACTTCACCCTGATCGCTTCGGCGAGATCTACGTCATCTCCGTGCACCCGGACTTTCAGGGCCATCACCTGGGCCGCGTGATGGTCACCCAGGGCCTCAACGTGCTGTATCGCAAGGGCGTCACCCACGCCGTTCTCTTCGTCGATGAGTCCAACGAACCCGCGCTGAAACTCTACGACTCGCTCGGCTTTCGCCTCGAGCGCGAGGATCGCCTCATTCGCTTTTCGCGCGACTAGCTCACGCCGACGGCGTGTCCGACCCCATAGGTAACGGCCGAAGCCAAAGCCATGATGACGAGCGCGCGCAGGGCCGAGTACGCAATGCCGCGGCGCGTGAAATGTCCGACCGCTCCCCCGACGAGAAGTGTCGCTACGCCGGCCAAGCCAATGGACCACCACATCACGTTGCCGCTCGACGTCACGATCCAGGGCACCAAGGGCAGGAACGCACCGACCGAGAAGAAGATGAACGACGAGATCGCCGCCGCCCACGGGTTGCCGGTCGCCGACGGGTCGATGCCCAGTTCTTCGCGAGCGTGTGTGCGCAGCGCCAAGTCGGGATTCTTCATCAGGTCAACGGACAGCCGATCGGCCAACTCCTCGTCGATGCCTCGGCTCAAGAAGAGGGACTTGAGCTCAAGGCGCTCGTCTTCGGGGTTGTCGGCAAGGGCGCGGCGTTCCACGCCGATCTCGTACTCGTAGAGCTCTTTTTGCGATCGCATCGAGAGGTACTCGCCCGTTCCCATGGAAAAGGCCCCCGCCACGAGCCCGGCCAAGCCCGCGAGGCGCACCACGTCGTGTCCCGGATTCGCGCCGGCGAAGCCCAAGATGAGCGACACGTTCGTGACGAGTCCATCGAGGAGGCCGAACAGTGCGGCACGGAATCCTCCTCCACTGATCTGTCGATGATGGGGTTCGATGAGCGCGGGCCGCACGCACGGAGCCTACCGGCGCCGCTTGGCGTCTTCTGGTTAGCACCACCTAAGGTCTATGCGGAGGTGAGCGATGACTACGCACGCAAGCAGCATTGACGAACTGAAGTCACTCGTCGGCACACACTTGGGTTACTCGGAGTACCGCGCGGTGACCCAGGAGCAGGTGAATCTCTTCGCGGACGCGACGGGTGACCACCAGTGGATCCACGTGGATCCCGAACGAGCGGCGGCCGGACCCTTTGGCCACACGATCGCTCACGGGTACCTCACCTTGTCCCTCGTGCCCCTCCTGACTGGCGGTCTCTTACACGTCGATGGCGTGGCCATGGGCATCAACTACGGCTCGAACAAAGTGCGTTTCACCTCTCCGGTGCCGGTGGGCTCAGAGGTGCGCGCGGGTGCGACCCTGGTTTCGGTCGATGACGTACCCGGCGGCGTGCAGATTGCGATGGACGTGGTGGTCGAGATCAAGGACGCCGAGAAGCCCGCCTGCGTGGCTCAGACACTGACCCGGTTGTACTTGTAGGCATGTCGGAGACACCGCTCCCCCAGGGTGACCAGAAGACCGTCCACGTGCGAGCCATGTTCGACGCGATCGCGCCGCGCTACGAGATGGTGAATCGGGTCATGACCTTTGGCCTGGACAGGCGCTGGCGCCGACGCGCGGTCAGCGATCTGCGTCTGGCCAGCGCGAGTGCGGTGTTAGACGTAGCGGCGGGCACCGGTGACTTCGCTCGAGAGCTGCGACGTCAGGGCCAGCGCGCCGTCGCCACTGACCTCAGCTACAACATGCTGCACACCGCGCGGGGCGTTGAACCTCGTGTTCAAGCCGACGCGTCGCGTCTTCCCTTTCGCTGGGGCGCCTTTGACGGCGTCACGTGCGGCTACGCCCTGCGAAACTTCACCGACCTCGAGAAGACCTTCAGCGAGATGGCCCGGGTCCTGCGACCCGGCGGGCGACTGTCGCTACTCGAGGTGGCTGAGCCCACCGCAGGGGTCTGGCGTGCGGGCTTTCGTCTCTGGTTTCGCCGCTGCGTACCCTTCATTGGCTCGCTGCTGTCGGATCGCGATGCTTACCACTATCTGCCGGCCTCGACGGCTTATCTCCCCGACGAAACCGAGATCGTCGCCATGTTGAATCGAGCGGGCTTCAGCGGCGTCAACCACCGACGAGTGATGGGTGGGCTCAGCCAACAGTTCCTTGCCACGAGGGCCGCGTGAGATTCCTGCGCCGCCGCCACGATCGTCTCGCGCCCGAGGCCCTTCGTGCCCTCGGCGCGCGCAGCGGCTGGCTCATCGAAACCCCCGAAGTCTTACGCTGCGGTTTCGGTCACGTCGTGGACGTCATCGAACTCGCCTCCGGTCTGGGCGTGACGCGCAGCGTCTCCGACGTGCTCGCTCGCCACGACGTGATCGGCGAAGACGGCCCAGCCGGAACCGGTGTCATCGCCTTCGGGGCGCTGCCCTTCGATCGCAACGCGAGCGCCACGCTCGAGATTCCGGAGTTCTGCATCACCCAGTTCGCCTCGGGCGAAACATGGGTGAGCGCAGCCGACGACTCCGCCGACTGGACCCAGTATCTCGAGCACGTGAACGCTCCGACTCAGGAGACCCAGAGCCCTCGCTCGCTGGTGTTCCAGCCCACCCCCGAGGAGTACGCGCACAACGTGGCGCTCGCCGTTGAGATACTGCGGCGCAAGGAGATCGACAAGGTGGTACTCGCCCGCGCGGTGCTGGGCACGGTGCCCGAGCCGATTGACGCCGCCGCAATCGCCCAGCGTCTCAAGCAGCGCGAGCCCATCTGCACGCTCTACAGCGTCCCGACGTCCGCTGGCCAGCGCTTCGTGGGCGCGAGTCCTGAGTTGCTCGTGCGGCGCATGGCCGACGAGATTCAGTGCCACCCTCTGGCGGGCACGATTACGTTGCCGCCCAACGTGGCCCCCGACGACTACGAAACGTGGCTGTTGGGCAGCGCGAAGAACCTTCACGAGCACTCCGTCATGGTCGATGAGATCGTGCTCAATCTCTCCGAGGTCTACGAAGAGATCTACGTGGATCCCGAGCCGTCCATCGTGACCCTGCGTACGGTCGCTCACCTAGGAACCCACGTGCGCGCTCGCCATTCGACGCCCAACGACGCGCCCGACGCGCTCGAGGTGCTGCGGATGTTGCATCCCACCGCTGCCGTCGGCGGTATCCCCCGCGAGATGGCCTACGACCTAATCTGCCGCCTGGAGCAACACGACCGGGGGGTCTTCGCCGGACCGGTCGGCTGGATCGATGAGCGCGGCGACGGCGAGTGGTGGATTGGCTTGCGCGGGGTGTTAATCAAGGATCGGGAGTTCGAAGCCTGGGCCGGCGCGGGGATCGTGAGCGAATCTGACCCCATGGCCGAGCGCGAGGAAACGCGCGCCAAGTTGGCCGTCGTCTTGACGTCGCTGCTCTCCGAGGGCGTCTAAGCCTTCGAACTGCGCCGCGCGTCGTACACGCTCTTGGCGCGACGGTACCAACGCTCGAACGCCCACTGGGTTACCAGCACCAGCGCCTCGACCACGATGGCCTGGGACATCTTGGACTCGCCGCGTTCGCGATCCTTGAAGGTGATCGGGAACTCGATGATCGTTGCCCCCCGGCTTCGCGCGCGATACGTCATCTCGATCTGAAAGCCGTACCCGCCGGCGGTCACTGAGGTGAAGTCGATCTTCTCGAGGGCCGAGGCCGAGTAGACGCGATAGCCCGATGTCGAGTCGGCCACATGGAGTCCGAGCATGATCGAGGCGTACTCGTTGCCGCCGCGCGAGAGCAGACGACGCGAGAGCTTCCAGTTTGGAATGTGACCGCCCTTGATGTACCTCGAGCCGATGACGACTTCGTACTCTTCGGCGACTTCGAGCAACTTGGGCAGAGCCCGCGGATCGTGCGAGAAGTCACAGTCCATCTCCACGAAGTGGTCATATCCGCGTTCCAGCCCCCAGGAGAAGCCCGTGCGGTACGCGGTGCCCAGTCCGCTCTTGCCAGCGCGCTCGATGATGTCGACGCCACCCAACTCTGCTCCCACGGCGTGCGCCCGCGCCGCGGTGCCATCGGGGCTGCCGTCATCGATGACCAACACGTGGCAGTCGGGTACGACCTCATTGAGCGTGCGCAACATCAATTCCACGTTGAAAATCTCGTTAAACGTGGGCAGGACGATGAGCGTACGCATTTGGGGAATTCTACGACGTCGTACACTGGGTCGATTGAGTTCGGCCATCGCCGTCAGATGATCGTGGATTCAAAAGGACCTTATGACCGAGACCGGGCCGAAGAAGAAGTTCGCTCTTCCCCGTGAGATTCGGCTCATTTTGAGCCTCGGCTCGCTGATCTTCGTCTTCGAGTACCTCGTTCTTCCCCAGTTAGGCGCCGCGCGGCACTCTTTACCACTTCTTGGCTCGGTGAACCCCTGGCTGGTGACCTTTGCGGTACTGCTCGAGATCGCGGCGATCCTGTGCTACGTCGAACTCACTCGCACTGTGCTCTATCCCTACGCGCCGAGCCGCTACAACACTCTGCGCGTCGACATGGCCGGCTTTGCCATCAGCCACGTGGTGCCCGGTGGAACCGCGCCGGCGGGCGCTCTGGCCTACCGGATCTTCAACGACTTAGGGGTCCCCAAGGAGACCAACGCCTTCGGCCTCGCGGCCCAGGGCTCGGGCTCGGCGGTCGTGCTCAACGTCATCTTTTGGATCGCGCTCGTCATCTCGATCCCGCTCAACGGATTTGACCCGCTGTACGGATTCGCCGCCCTGGCGGGAGTCTTCTTGCTGCTGGCCTTCTTCGGCACGATTCTCCTGATCACAAGGGGGCAGCGACGCGCTGACTCGTGGATCCGCGCCATCGCTCGACGCGTCCCGTCGGTCAAGCCCGACGCCGTCAGCGCCGTGCTGGCCAAGGTGGCCGGTCGCATCACGTTGTTGATCTCGAATCGGCGCACGCTGTGGTGGGCCTTTGCGTGGGCCACTCTCAATTGGCTGCTCGACGCATTTTGCCTCTGGGTTTTTCTGTGGTCCTTCGGGTCCGTGGTCTCGCCGATCGACCTTCTGGTCGCCTACGGCCTCGCCAACGTGCTGGCCGCCATCCCGATCACCCCAGCGGGGTTGGGCGTCGTTGAAACGGTCCTCATTACCTCGCTGGTGGGATTCGGCGTCCCGCACAGCCAGGCCATCCTGGCCGTGCTCGCCTACCGACTGGTGAACTTCTGGCTGCCGATACCCGTGGGCGGGGCCTGTTACGCGAGCTTGCAGTGGCGTCGCCCGAGCGAGATCACACCTGCGAAAGGGATCGCGACCGATCCATCGCTCGACGCTTGAACTCCGCTTGGGCGGAGAAGTTGCGTACCGGCTGGAGGCGTCGCCAGCGACGATCGGTTCCGAGCACCCAGGTGAATAGGTCGTCGTCCCAGGTGACTTGGAATGCGTCGATCAAATCGCTCTGGAGGGCGGGATCTTCGATCGGCACCAGGACCTCGACGCGGCGATCGAGGTTGCGCTCCATCAAGTCCGCCGATCCGATGTACACCGCGAACTCGTCGTCCTGGGGACGTCCAAAGATGAAGATTCGTGAGTGCTCGAGAAACTCGCCCACCACGGAGTGCACGGTGATGTTTTCTGAGAGCTGCTCGACCCCGGGACGCAGCGAACAAAGCGTGCGCACGATCAGTCGTATCTCCACGCCGGCGATGCTGGCGTCGTAGAGCGCGTCGATGATGGTCGGATCAGTTAGTCCGTTGACCTTGATCGCAATGCGACCCTGCGGTCCCCGGTCACGCTGACGATTGATGAGTTCGACAACTCGCGTGCGCGTCGACAGCGGACTGACGATGAGCTTCTCGTAGCCGCCGATGCGAGAGAAACCCGTCAAGAAATTGAAGAGCTCTCCGACGTCGTGAGCGATGGCCGGGTCGCGCGTAAGCAGCCCGAAGTCTTCGTAGGTCCGCGCCGTGCGGTCGTTGTAGTTGCCCGTGCCGATGTGGACGTAGCGCACCGTGGTACCGCCTTCGCTTCGCAGCACCAACGTGATCTTGCAGTGGGTCTTCAGACCCACCACGCCATAGACGACGTGAACCCCCACGTCTTCGAGAGCCTTGGCCCACTCGATGTTGGCGGCCTCGTCGAAACGAGCCTTGAGCTCCACCAGTGCGACCACCTGCTCGCCGCGTTCGGACGCTCGAATGAGGGACGCGACGATCGGCGAGTCACCCGACGTGCGATACAGCGCCTGTTTGATCCCGACCACCTTCTCATCCACGGCAGCCTGGGCGGTGAAGGACTCCACGGAGTCGGTGAAGGACTCGTACGGGTGGTGCAGCAGAATGTCGCCCTCGCGAATCGCCGCGAACACGTCGCCGACGTGATCGCCGTCTAACAGTCGCTTGGGCGTGAGCGGCGACCAACTCTCACCCTTAAGGTCCGGGCGGTCCATTCGGTACAGGCTCCACAGGTCACTCAGACCAAGCATCGCTTCGGACACGTAGACGTTGGCCGGATCGAGATCGAGCTGGTCGATGAGAAGCTTCAAGAACTCTTCGGACATCCCACGTTGGATCTCGACGCGCAGGGCCTCGCCGAAGCGACGCCGACGCAGTTCGACCTCGAGGGCGACCAGCAGGTCGTCCGCTTCGTCCTCTTCCAACGTGAGGTCGGCGTTCCTCGTCACTCGAAACAGGTCCGCCTGACCGATGGTCATGCCGGGAAAGAGTTGGTCGAGGTGCGCGATGATGAGCTCTTCGAGCAGGATCCACTCTCCGTCGTCGGCGGGCAAAAATCGCGGCAGCGAGTTGGGGACCTTGACGCGCGCGCTGCGTTCGTCGTAGGTCGTCTCGTCACGCACCGTGACTGCGATGTTGAGCGACAAGTTGGAGATCATCGGGAAGGGATGGCCGGGGTCGACGGCGAGCGGTGTCAGGACTGGATAGACATTTTCGTTGAAGTACTTCGTCAACGTCTCCTTGGCGATCGGGTTGAGATCGTCGTATCGCACGATCTTGATGCCGTCCGAAGAAAGCGTCGGCAAGATGGCGTCCAGCATTAATCGGTCCTGGCGCTCCATCAGTTCCAGCACGCGCTCGCGAATCGCCTCGAGCTGTTGGCGCGGACGTATGCCATCCACCGACGGGGTCTGCACGCCGGCGGCGACTTTGTCCTGCAAGCTCACCACGCGCACTTGAAAAAACTCGTCGATCATGTCGGCGAAAATGGCCACAAACTTGCAGCGATCGAGAATCGGCAGGCGCTCATCAGCGCCCAGATCAAGCAGCCGCGCACCGAACTCAAGGCGTGATAGTTCGCGACTCGAGAACCTCTCGGGTCCGAATGAGGCTAGGTCGGTCACGGCAACTATCCCTCTGGAGTTAGTTCGTTCCGACCATCGTAGAGGTACTGTTGCTTCGTGGCGAGAAACGCGTCCCCCGACGCCACCCCTCTCAAGCGCGCAAAAACACGTCACGCGCCCGACGAGAACCGTTCACCCGGCTACCGCTCGACGGAGTTGGGCCTGCTCGTCCTCGCGTGGATCATCACCACGGCCTTCTACGTGCTGGCCTCACTCGGCTCCCAGGGCAAGATGCCCGCGCGCTTCGATTACTTCCTGGGCGGCTTCGTCTTGATCTCGCTGCTCATGCACTTTGCGATCCAGCGCTACGCGCCACGAGCCTCCCAACTGCTCTTGCCAATCGCGATCCTCTTGAACGGCATCGGCTACGTCGAGATCGCGCGGTGGGACCCGCCCTACGCGCGCGACCAGGCGATGTGGTTCCTCATCAGCGCGATTGGCCTGACCATCACCCTCAAGGTCGTGCGCCACGTCCGCGACCTGGACCGCTATCGCTACCTCACCCTGGTTGCAGCCCTCGCTCTTTTGGTCGCGCCACTCGTGCCACACATCGGCACCACCATCAACGGCGCGCGACTCTGGATCGACTTCGGACCTTTCTCACTCGAGCCCGTGGAGTTCGCCAAGATTTTGCTCGTCTTTTTCTTCGCCTCGTACTTCGCCGCGAACCGCGACCTGTTATCGACCCCCACCCAGCGCCTGGGCCGTCGAAACGTCGTGCCGCCCAAGGTTCTCGTGCCGATCTTCGCCGCGTGGGGCATCTCGATTGTGACCCTGGGCGCGGAGAATGACCTCGGCTTCATGATCCTGATCTTCGCCCTCTTCATTTCGATGCTCTGGGTGGCGACCGGACTCAAGTCCTACGTCGCCTTGGGTATCGGAATGTTGGTCGGAGGCGCCTATATCGCCGACAAGCTCTTCTCCCAAGTGCAGATCCGCGTCTCGGAGTGGCTCGATCCATGGTCCGCCACCAACCTGCACCTCTCGACTCAGTTGGCCTACGGCTGGTTCTCCATCGCTGCGGGCGGCATGACCGGTACGGGACTCGGTCTCGGTCATTCGGGAAATATTCCCTTGATCACCTCGGACATGATCTTTGCCGCCATCGCCGAGGAGCTCGGCTTCATCGGCGTGGTCCTCGTGCTGTGCCTCTTTGGCGCCTTCGTCGGCGAGGGGTTTCGCATCGCGCAACGCGCGACCTCGGACTTCGTGCGACTGACCGCCGCCGGACTGACCGCGCTTCTTGGATTCCAGGCTTTCTTCATCATGGCCGGCGTGTTGCGACTCGTGCCCTTTACCGGCATCGCGTTGCCCTTCATGGCCTACGGTGGAAACTCGCTGATCGCCAACTACCTCATCGTGGCCATTCTCTTACGCATCTCGGACGAAGGAAGCACGACGACGAGCCGCGGCGGCGAGATCGTCGCCGTTCATCTCTCTCACCCGAAGTAGAGCGATAGCACTTCTTCGGCGCACAGAATCGGCGCCGGCACCCGTTGGCGCAGGGCCAGCGTGATGGCGTCGCTGGTGCGACAGTCGAAGATCTCATGTCCTCGAGGCGTCATGAGATCGAGTTCGGCATAGAAGACTCCGTCCTCGTAGCGCACGATGCGCGCCGCAATTATCTCGGCCTGAAGGCGCGTGAGGATCGTGGTCATCAGTTCACTGGTGCTCGGACGTCGGCCCTCCGTGGCGTTATGAGCGTTATGCAAGGCGACGGCGTCAGCGAGCGCGAGGGGAATCGCCAGGTAGCGGTACGGCGATTCGGCCTCCATGAGGTGCACGAGCGGAGATGCATCGCTGAGGTCGTAGAGCACTGACTCCACGTGCATCACGCGAAACGTTGAGTACGCCTCGCCCACGGAGGGTTCCACGCCGTAACTCAGTTCATCGCTCTCCGCCGCCAGCTCTTCAAGGGCGGCGTCACGCTCCTCGCTCACGTCGGCGCCCTCCGCTGGCTCGTTCAGGATCTCGTCGCTCACGGCGTCACCCGGGCCGGGCCGCGCCGCGAGACCGACAGCACCATCCCACCCGCAACGTAGAAACAGACGGCGGCGGAGCCGCCGTAACTCAGGAGGGGCAGCGGCACGCCGGTGATGGGCATGATCCCCATGCACATGCCGATGTTCTCAAACGTGCTGAACGCAAAGAGGATGAACACACCGATGCAGATGAGTCGACCCATGGTGTCTCGGGCGTTCTTGCCGATCACGAACATCCGGTACGAGATGAACGCGAGCAGAACGATGATGAGCGCCGAGCCGACGAATCCGAGTTGCTCGCCAATGGCGGTGAAGATGAAGTCGGTCCACTGCTCGGGTATGTATCCGAGAACGGTGAAGGCGCCGTGAAAGAGGCCCGCCCCATGAATGCCCCCGGCCCCGATGGCGTTCTTGGCGTGTTGGATCTCGTAGTTGAGCTGCACCACCTGGGGATTCGTCGAGTTCTGATTGACGAAGGCAAAGAGGCGGTCGATCTGATATTTCTGGAGCAGATCCAAGAACACGGCGGCAACCACGGCGGTAGAGCCGACTACGGCCAGCAACGTGAGAAAGCGTGGCGGCACGCCGGCGATCACCATCATCGCACCCACGATCAGCACCATGATGATCGCCGTGCCCAGATCCGGCTCCTTGATGATCAACGCCAAGGGAATGATGGCCATGCAGAGGATGCGAAAGACATCCTTCATATTGAGGCCCTCTTTGCGTCGACCGCAGAACGTGGCGATCGCCAGAATGAGAAAGAGCACCGCAAACTCACTCGGCTGGACCTGGATGCCCGCGAAGCTGTACCAGCGCTCGGCGCCGAGTGCCGTGCGTCCCACCACAAACACACCCAGCAGAGCGAAGACCGACACCAGATACAGCGGCGTAGCGAGGATATCGAACCGGCGGTAGTCGAAGCGCGAGACGACGTACATCGCCACCATGCCGATCACCACGAAGACGGCCTGGCGCTCGACGTAGTAGTGCGAGCTATCCCCCACATCGATGAGCGCTTGACGCGTCGCCGAGTAGATCATCACCACGCCCGTGGCCCCCAGGGCCATCAGCGCCCAAAACAGGCTGTAGTCCATATGGTCGCGCCCACGAATGTGCGAGGTAATGGCGCTCAGCGTGTCCGTCACTGCAGTTCCTTCACAATTTGCGCCCCGTCCAAGGCTACGCCCCACCACCAGCGCATCTGAATTGCCGCTTGATACGCCAACATCGGCAGGCCATTCACGGTACGACACCCGGCGTCTTTGTACCTGCGACGCCACTCGGTCTCGCGCGGGTCATAGACAATATCGACGGCGACCGTGTCCAGGTGCACGCCTTGGAGCACCGTGGCCTCGTTGTCCCGTCCGCTCTCGGGAATCGTGTTCACGATCAGATCAACGGGCCGATAGACGAGGGACGACGAGTGAACGTTCGGGTAACGCGTAACGAGAGCCTCAACCTTGCTCGGCGTTCGACCATGAACCACGACCGACTGCACACCGTGGGCGACCAACGCATCCACGATCGCACTCGCCGCTCCCCCCGCGCCCAGAACCACCGCGTGGGCGTTGTCGACGACGTCGCCGTAGGTCGCGCGTAGGGCCTCGATGAATCCTTCGCCGTCGGTGCTCTCGCCTTGCAACTGGCCGTCGCGCACCAAGAGCGAGTTCACCGAGCGCGTGCGCAGGGCCGACTCACTCCGCTCGTCGCACATCTCGAACGCCGCAGCCTTCAGGGGACTCGTGATCGACAGGGCGTCAAAGGCAGTGCCCAGGAGGTGTCGCAGCTCGCCGGCGTGCTCGAGGTCGATCTCCACGCGCGTGGACGTCCCCGACAGGCCCGCCGCCCGTAGACCAATCTCGTGCAGTTGTGGGGTGAGAGAGTGCGCCACCGGCGAACCCGCGATGCCCACGCGCCAGCTCATCCCAGGCCCCGCGATGCGGCGAGTTTCTCTGCCCTTAATTGCTGGGCGAACGTCGTGGAGAACGCGAGATGGCCGCTCTTGGTAACGGTCTCGAAATACAGCCACGTGCCGGGCGGAGCGTGGAGGACCGCGCGCAGCGCCACTTTCGACACGGTGCAGATCGGCGTGGGCGTAAGTCCTGTGTATAAATACGTGTTGTACGGGGAGTTGATCTTCAACATGGCGGGCGTCACGGTCCCTCCATCTTGTCCCAGGGGGTACAGGATCGTCGAGTCCATCTGCAGCGGGCCGCCTCGGGCCAGGCGATTGAAGATCACCCGCGCGACTTTGGGCATGTTGAACGAGTACTCGCCTTCCTTCACGACGATCGAGGCGGCGGTAATGAGTTGATAGGCGTCGAGTCCGTCGACGGTCGTGGTGGGCGTCAGTCCCACCGCGGCCGCCTCCTTGTTGAAGCTCTTGACCATGTCCCTCGCCAGCTCACTCGGCGTCAAGCCGGGCACGATGAGATACGTCGTATCGCCGATCAAGCCCTCGAGCGACGAGCCATGAGAGTAGGGACTCTTGGTGATGTCCGCGGTCGCGTCCTTGGCGAACGCATTGGCGTAGGTGGCACCTTTAGCCCCCACGAGTGAGAGTGCCACTTCGTGCAACGTGAGACCCGGCGACGCGGTCACCTCAGGAATGGCCGGCCCATGCAGGATCGAGCGAATGTGCGAAAAGGATGATCCTTGGCGAATCTCGTAGGCACCGGGTTGAATCACGAACGACCCCTGGAGAAAGTTGTCGATCCGAAACGCAAAGGAGGACGCAATGACGTGGTGGGAGGCGAGGTCTGCCCCCACCTGGGACAGGGTCTCACCCGAGTGAACGGTGATGAGTTCGCGACGACCCTGACTCGAGAAGATGGGGTCCACCTGTAAGAAGAACCAGACCACGCAGATCAGGATGACCACGCCCG
>JBEKYI010000037.1:0-13964 GCA_049511155.1 Acidimicrobiales bacterium | reverse complement strand
CACAAGTTCGCCTCCATGTGGTCGGCGTTGCCCGCCTGGCGAGAGGGCGTCTCGCGTCTGATCGCCGATCGAAGCAGACGGGCGAGCGCGTGAGCGAAGTCGAAAGCGACGTGGTCGCGGTGGTGGTCGACTATCACGCCGATCAGTTCTTGATCGAGTGCGTCGACTCGCTCTTCGACAACGGCGTCTCCCAGGTGGTGGTCGTGGAGAACGGTGAGGTGGGGTCGGTGCCCGCGGCGCTCTTGGATCACGACGTGATCCTCGTCTCGCCCGGAGTCAACCTCGGGTACGGACGCGGCGTCAATCGGGGCGTGGCGGTCGCTCGAGCCACTCCTTTCGTGCTGGTCTCCAATCCTGACGTCGTGGTGCACGACGGCGCAGTCGCTGCTCTCGTGTCGTACCTGGACCATCACCGAGACGTCGCCCTGGTTGGACCGACCATCCTTCGGCCCGACGGAACCGTCTATCCCTCCAAGCGGGTCTTTCCCAATCCGGTCTTGGCAGGGGTCCACGCGCTCCTCGCTCCCTTGTGGCCCAACAACCCGGCCACCCAGCGCTACCGCTCGGCCCACACCGACGGGCGAGTGGACTGGGTGTCGGGTGCGTGCTTCTTGGTGCGCCGTGCAGCCTTTGAGGAGGTGGGCGGCTTCGACGAGCGCTACTTCATGTTCGCCGAGGATATGGCCCTGTGCTGGGCGCTCCTCGAGCACGGGTACCACATCGCAGCCGAGAGCGAGGCCGTGGTCACCCACGTCGAGGGCGTCTCGCGCGCTCGGGTCTCACGCGAGATGGTGATCGCACACCACAAGAGCGCGTTGCGCTTTGAGATGCAAACGGCCCGCGGTTGGCGGCGTCTTCTGGTCCCTGTGGCAGCGCTCGTGTTGAGCCTGCGCCTCGCCCTGGTGCTGATTGCGAGGCCGAAAACCTAGGAATTGGGCCTAGACTTGTTCTTCAGGGCTGCGGGTGGTCTGTGGTTGAAAGTCGATGCCAGTCGCGGGCGAAACGACCCACGTAAGGCGTTCTTTCGGGAACGCTGAGCATGGCGCGGTTTAGAAGTAAGTCCTACGTCTCGCTGGTCACGGTGACCAGGGAACGGGGCGCAGGCGAGTGTGGGGTCAAAGACCAGGTCAGCGCGCGCAGCCCTCTTAATTTCGACCCGGGACCGGTAGGGTAAAGCACGATATGAGCGTATTTCAGAAGATGTTGAGGGCGGGCGAGGGCAAGCGCGTGCGCGAGCTAGCCGGTCTGGTGGGGCCGATCAACGACCTCGCCGAAGAGATGGCTTTGCTCAGCGACGACGACCTCAAGGCCAAGACGCCCGAGTTTCGCGATCGTCTCGCGGCCGGTGAGACCCTCGATGATCTGCTCATCGAAGCCTTCGCGGTGGTGCGCGAAGCCGCCACGCGTGTGCTGGGTCAGCGGCCCTACGACGTTCAGCTCATGGGGGCCATGGCCCTGCACTTTGGGTGGATCGCGGAAATGAAGACCGGTGAGGGCAAGACGCTCGTCTCGACCCTGCCCGTCTACCTCAACGCACTCGCCGGTCAGGGCGTGCACGTGGTGACCGTGAACGACTACCTGGCTACCCGTGACGCGAAGTGGATGGGCGAGTTGCACCGCTGGCTCGGACTCACCGTGGGGCGAGTCGGGCCCGATCTGCCCGACTTCGAGGCCAAGCGCGCGGCCTACCAATCCGATATCACCTACGGCACCAACACCGAGTTCGGCTTCGACTACCTGCGCGACAACATGGCGCGACGCAGCGAGCACATGGTCCAGCGCGGCCACCACTACGCCATCGTCGACGAGGTCGACTCCATCCTGATCGACGAGGCGCGCACCCCGCTGATCATTTCGGGTCCCGCCTCGGACGTGACCAAGCTCTACTACCAGTTCGCTTCGATCGCTCGTTCGCTGACTCGCGACGTGGACTACGAGGTCGACGAAGAGAAGAAGACCGTCGTTCCCACCGAGGCTGGAATCGAGAAGGTCGAAAAGCAACTGGGTGTCACCAACCTCTACGACGCGGTGGCGACGAACTACGTACATCAGCTGGGCCAGGCGCTACGCGCCAAGGAGCTCTTCCACCGCGACAAGGACTACCTGGTGGACGCGGGCGAGGTGAAGATCGTCGACGAGTTCACCGGTCGCACGCTCGAGGGCCGTCGCTGGAGCGACGGGTTGCACCAGGCCGTCGAGGCCAAGGAGCGCGTGCGAATCCAAGAGGAGAACCACACCTGGGCGACGGTGACGTTACAGAACTACTTCCGCCTCTACGAGAAGTTGGCCGGCATGACCGGTACGGCCGAGACCGAGGCGGCCGAGTTCGGCAACACCTACGGACTGTCCGTCGTGCCGATCCCGACCAATCAGCCGGCCATCCGCGACGACAAGCCGGACATGATCTACAAGACTGAAGAGGCGAAGTTCGCCGCCATCGTCGAGGACGTGCGCGAACGCTTGGATTCCGGTCAGCCGGTGCTGCTGGGCACGGCGTCGGTCGAGAAGTCCGAGCTGCTCTCGCGCGAACTCTCCAAGGCCGGCGTTCCCCACGAGGTGTTGAACGCCAAGCAGCACTTCCGCGAAGCCGAGATCGTGGCCCAGGCTGGGCGCAAGGGCGCGGTCACCGTCGCAACCAACATGGCCGGTCGAGGCGTCGACGTGATTCTCGGCGGCAACTTCGAAGGACTGGCCGCGCGCGATGTGATTGCCCAGGGCCTGATAGCCGGAACGCCCGAGTACGACGAAGCGTACGAGAAGGCCCTGGCCAAGTGGAAGCCGATCACCGAAGCCGAGGGTGACGAAGTTCGCGCGGCCGGCGGCCTCTACGTGCTCGGTACCGAGCGACACGACTCGCGGCGCATCGACAATCAGCTTCGCGGTCGTTCGGGTCGTCAAGGCGACCCCGGCGAGAGTCGTTTCTACCTCTCGCTCGAAGACGAGCTCCTTCGTCTCTTCGCCACCGGGGCGGTCTCGTGGGTGATGGATCGCGCCATGCCCGAAGACGAAGCTATCGAGGCCAAGATGGTCTCGCGCGCCATTGAGCGCGCCCAGAACACCGTCGAAGCCCGTAACGCCGAGATCCGCAAGGACGTGCTCAAGTACGACGAGGTGATGAACGAGCAGCGCAAGGTTATCTACAAGCGTCGCCAGCAGGTCATCGACGGCGAGGACATTCACGACGCCACCATCGAACTCATCGAAGAGCGACTGGCCGATGTCGTGGCTTCGCACGTGGGATTGGGCTACGCCGAGGAGTGGGACTACAACGCGCTCTTGCTCGACCTGCAGTCCAACTACCCCACGGAGCTCACGATTGACACACTGCGTGAGTACCGCGACGCTGAAGAGATCGCTGCGCTGGTTGTCGACGAGGCGGTAGGCAAGTACGAAAAGAAGGCGGAAGGGTTTCCGGGCGGGCTCGAGACGGCCAAGGAGATCGAGCGCGACGTCATGCTCCAGATCCTCGATCAGCGATGGCGCGATCACCTCTCGGAGATGGACTACCTGCGCGACGGTATCCACCTGCGCCAGACCGCCCAGCAGGACCCGCTGAACGCCTGGCAGAAGGAGGGGTACTTGATGTTCGAACACCTCCTCGAAGCGGTCGACGCCGACTACGTGCGCTATATCACCCACGTGGAGGCAACCGCGCCGGTCGAAGAGAGCGCCGACGACGAAGGACTCGCCGGTGCTCTTACCAACGCCAACGAAGTCGCTCCCGGAGCGACCGAGCTGCCGGCGCACACGAGCGCTGGTCCCGCCAAGTCCTCGACGACTCAACACGAAAAGCTTGGTCGGAACGATCCCTGCTGGTGCGGCTCGAAGCGCAAGTTCAAGCAGTGCCATGGCCGACCCTAAAGCCGAAAACGCCCTTCGCCTCGCCCTGGTCTCGATCGAGGAACTCGAGTCCCGGTGGGAGGCGGCGCGCGACTACCTCAAGATGGATGCGAGTCGCGCTCGACACGCGCTGCTCAGCGAACTGGCGGCCGATCCCAACCTCTGGGACGACCAGGACCATGCGCGTGAGGTCACCACGGAGTTAGGTCGGCTCAGCAACGACCTGGACTCCTTTGACGCACTGCGTCGCGAACTCGACGACGCAGTGGTCCTGGCCGAGTTCGCCCGCGAGTCACTCGACAGTGGCGAGCCCGATCGCGCGACCTTCGACGAACTCACCGAAGCCGTGGACGCTCTCCAGCGCGACATCGCCGCTCTCGAGGTGCAGAGCCTCTTCAGCGGTCCCTACGACGAGAACGCTGCGATCGTCGACCTGCACGCGGGAGCCGGCGGCACCGACGCGCAGGACTGGACCGAGATGCTCCTACGGATGTATTCGCGTTGGGCCGAGCGGCGAGGATTCAGCGTCGAGATCGACGAAGCGACCGAAGGCACGGAGGCCGGGCTGCTCTCGGCCACATTCATTGTCACGGGACGATTCGCCTATGGGTGGCTGTCGGCGGAGCGCGGCGTGCACCGACTCGTGCGCATCAGTCCCTTCGACTCTCAGGCGCGTCGTCAGACGAGTTTCGCGAGCCTAGACGTCACGCCGTTGCTGGACGACAGCGCGGGCGAGGTCGAGATCGATGAGAAAGACTTGCGCATCGACACGTTTCGCTCGTCGGGCGCGGGCGGACAGCACATTAACAAGACTGATTCGGCGATTCGCATTACCCATTTGCCCACCGGCATCGTGGTCTCCTGTCAGAACGAGCGATCCCAGCACCAGAACAAGGCGCGGGCCCTGCAGATTCTCGAAGCCAAGCTCTCCGAACGCGCTCGCGCGCAACGCCAAGCCGAGATGGACGCTCTGAGCGGGGTGCGCTCCGACAACGCGTGGGGTTCACAGATCCGCAGTTACGTGCAGGCGCCGTATCAACTCGTCAAAGACCACCGCAGCGAGCACGAAACGGGAAACGTCGACGCGGTGCTCGATGGCGACCTCGACGCATTTATGGAGGCTGAACTGCGTCGACAGAGATCCGTGTCGTAAAAATCGCTGATCTGTTCAATTACTGGTACGTGATGGATCAAGTGGCCCAAGCCGCCTCAGTAGAATGAACGTGTCACTGTGCCCGAACAACTGCACAACTCGCCGATGAAACCAAGGGTGTGAAGCCGTGATTCGATTTGAAAACGTCTCGAAGACTTACAAGAACGGGACCTCGGCGCTCAAGGACGTCTCCCTCGACATCGAAAAAGGCGAGTTCGTGTTTCTGGTGGGCGCGTCGGGCTCGGGCAAGACGACCTTTCTTCGATTGCTGCTCCGCGAGGAGCACCCCGACAAGGGCCGGATCCTCGAAGCCGGCCGCGACATCGGTGACCTGCCCAAGTGGCGTGTGCCCTATCTGCGTCGCAACATCGGCTGCATCTTCCAGGACTTTCGGCTACTGCCGAACAAGACGGTCTTTGAGAACGTGGCCTTCGCCCTCGAGGTGATCGGTCGGCCGCGCTCGACGGTGGAGTCTCAGGTGCCACAGATTCTCGAGCTCGTGGGACTAACCGATAAGGCGAAGAACCGACCCCACGAACTCTCGGGTGGTGAGCAGCAACGCGTCGCGGTGGCACGCGCGTTCGTGAATCGACCACTCATCTTGTTGGCGGACGAGCCCACCGGCAACCTCGACCCGTCGAACTCAGAGTCCATCATGGCGTTACTGGAGCGAATCAATCGCACCGGCACGACGGTCGTGATGGCGACGCACGACAAGACGTTGGTTGACCGGATGCGTCGACGTGTGGTCGAACTCGACCGGGGTGAGGTAATCCGAGACCAGGTCCGCGGCGTCTACGGCTTTGACGAAAGCGTCGCAATCTGATGCTTGTTTATTACCGGTACGCCCTTCGCGAGACACTGGGAAATCTGTGGCGTAATCGCATGATGACGATTGCGGCAGTCTTAACGGTGGCCGTGTCGCTTTCCCTGGTGGGCGCGGCACTTCTCCTTAAACAAAGCGCGGCGCAGGCCTCAATAAATTGGCAGGAAGGGACTCGGGTGACCGTGTGGGTCGACCCCAGCGCGACGGCGAGCGAAATTTCCGCCGTCGGGACTCAGCTCAAGTCGATGGATGTGGTGAAGGACTGCAAATACTATTCCCAGTCCCAGGATTACAACCAGGCGAGGCACGATCTACCTCCGGCAGAGTTCCAAGCGCTCACGGTCAAGTCCGTGCCGACCTCCTATCAGTGCACGCCGGTTGTTCCTTCAGACACCTTCACCGTTGAGCAGACGTTCACGAACCAACCGCACATTTATGCCGTCACCGGCCCGAACCAACAGATTCGCTCCATGAACCACGTGATTCGGGTCCTTCAAATCGTGTTTTTAGTGCTGGCGGCGGTGCTGTTGTTAAGCGCGCTGGTACTGATTCTCAACACCATCCGAATGGCAATCTTCTCGCGTCGACGCGAGGTTTCGGTGATGAAGCTGGTGGGAGCTACAAACTGGTTCATTCGAGTGCCCTACATCACCGAAGGCTTCATTCAGGGCCTGTTGGGCTCGGCGGTCGCCATCGGCGCCGTGAGCTTGTTCAAGGTGTTCTATCCACTGCATAATGCCTTCGCCATCGACTCCTCGGCATTAATTGGAACGAACGTCGTCGTGCTGATCGTGGGCGTGTTGATTGGCTCGGTGGGATCAGGTATCGCGATCCGCCGCTTTCTGGACGTCTAGTTCTGGGTGTCGTCGAAGTCGAGGGCCAGGGAGTTCACGCAGTAGCGCAGCCCCGTCGGCGTCGGTCCATCGTCAAACACGTGTCCGAGGTGACCCCCGCAGCGCGCACACAGGATCTCGGTGCGCTTGCGAAAGAGCGAGTGGTCGGCACGCTCGACGATCGTGCCGGGCTCACACGAATCAAAGCTTGGCCACCCGCAGCCCGAGTCGAACTTCTGAGTGCTGGAAAAGAGGACCTGCTGGCAACCGCCACAGCGAAACACGCCTTCGGCATCGACGTGGAGCAATGACCCGCTGAATGGTGCCTCGGTCGACGCCTTGCGCAGCACGGCGTAGCGGTCGGGTGTGAGCTGCTCGCGCCACTGCTGGTCGCTCTTGTTTACCTCGAAGGTCACCTAGAAAGTGTAGAAGTCGACTAGGAGTAGTTGGGTCGCGGCGTCTCTTTGTAGGTGCGCGGGAACTCCGGTTCGCCATTGAGTAGTCGGCTGAATGCCCCCGAGAGTCCTTCGGGATCGAGACCGAGTTCGGCCAGCAGCAGGTCGGGCTTGTGGTGCTCGAGGTAGGCGCGCGGAACGCCGAGGATGCGCGTCGTGGGGTGGGCCAGACCGAGTTCTTGGGCTCGGAGCCGAATGGCCGAGACCATGGCCGTCCCGGCACCGCCGTGACGAGTGGCGTCTTCGACGGTGATGATGCGCTGGTGATTAAGGGCGTCGTCGATCATTCGTGGATCCGCGGGCAACACGCGCACGTCGTACAGGGTGACTCTGGATGCCTCGGCGCCCATCCGCTCGAGGGCCGCGTAGGAGTTAGGGGCCATCTTGCCCACGGCGAGCACGCAGAGTGAACCGTCACCCTTGACGACGCGACGGGCGTCGAGGCCTTCGCCCACCCGACCGTCGAAAGGCTGAGAATCGGTTTTGGGATAGCGGATGGCACTGGGTCCGGGTAGCGAGAGCGCGGTATCGAGCATGATCGGAAGCTCGTCGGCCGTGGAGGGCGCGAAGATCGTCATATTGGGAATAGCGAGGCACAGCACAATGTCGAGCAGCCCGTGGTGACTCGGCCCGTCGTCGCCGGTGATGCCCGCGCTCTTGAAGACGAAGACGACGGGCAGGTTCAAGAGACCCACGTCCAGGTGAGCCTGGTCGAAGGCCCGTGAGAAGAACGTGGCGTACATGGCCACGATCGGCTTGAGCCCACCCATCGCCATTCCGGCCGCAGCGGTGACGGCGTGCTGTTCGGCGATGCCGACGTCAAAGAATCGGTCGGGATACCGGCGCTGGAAGTCCAGCAGACCGGTAGGCCCAGCCATGGCCGCCGTGATGGCCACGATGCGCTCGTCGGCGGCCGCCACTTTCACCAACGACTCCGAAAACACTTCGGTGAAGGAGGTTGCCTTGGCTCCGGCGACCTGGGCGGCCGGCAACTTGTAGTCGTGCATCTTGAGGTCGTCGCTGACCGCGGGCTGATAGCCCCGGCCCTTTTGGGTGATGGTGTGCACGACGATCGGTCCGTCCCACTCCTTGGCACTCTGAAGCGCGGTCTCGAGGGCCTGGATGTTGTGGCCATCAAAGGGACCGACGTAGCGCACGCCGAGGTTCTCGAAGAACGTATGGGGCGTCACCATTTCGCGCACCACGGTCGTGAATCCGTCGATGCCGTAGTACGCGGCCTTGCCCACGCGGGGCAGATGCGGGACGAGGCGACGCAGTCGCTCGCGAAAGGTGAGGTAGCGACGGTTCATCCGCAGAGAGGTCAGCGACTCAGACAACTTGGAGACGGTGGGTGCGTAGCTACGTCCGTTGTCGTTGAGAACGATGACCACGCGCTCGTTGGAGTGGCCGAGGTTGTTGAGCGCCTCGTAGGCCATGCCCCCGGTCAGCGAGCCATCACCCACCACCGCCACGACGTGGCGAGTGCCGCCGTGACCCGCGAGCTCGCCTCGTTGCTCGAGCGCGACGGCGAGACCGTGAGCGTACGAGAGGGCGGTCGAGGCGTGACTGGACTCGATCCAGTCGTGCTGGCTCTCCGAGCGATTCGGATAGCCCGACATCCCTCCACGCTGGCGCAGGTTCTTAAAGCCGTAGCGGCGGCCCGTGAGGAGCTTGTGGACGTAGGCCTGGTGCCCGGTATCCCACAGCAGGATGTCGTGGGGCGAGTCGAAGACCCGGTGCAGGGCGATCGTGAGTTCCACAACGCCCAAGTTGGACCCGAGGTGTCCGCCGGTCTGGGTGACGCTCGAAATGATGAACTCGCGGATCTCGTCGCTGAGTTTGTCAAGTTGGTGATAGGAGAGTGGTCGAAGGTCGGCGGGCGTTTCGATCGACGGCAAGATCACGTCAGCAAGCCTACCGTCGCGAATAACTAAGAATCTGGGCTGGTCGTGGCGCCGCGTGCACTCGCGAGTTCGCTGTACTCATTCGCGCTCTACGCTCGACGCATGACGTCACGCGTGGCCAACTTCACATTCGATGCACGAGATCCGATCGCCCAGGCTCACTGGTGGGCTCAAGTGGTCGACGATTTTCACGTGGTTCCCGAGGGGGAGATGAGCGAGGACGATGCCGAACTACGCGGGCCAGGCGGGAGATCCCTGGAGTTCATCAGGGTCGCCGATCCGAAAATCGTCAAGAACCGCATGCACATGTGCCTGCGACCCGTGGATTCGACGCGTGACGCCGAAGTCGAGCGAATCGTCGGCCTGGGGGCCACCATCGTGGACGACCGACGGGGGCTGGTCGATGGTGGATGGGTCGTGCTAGCGGACCCCGAAGGCAACGAGTTCTGTGTGCTGAGAACCTCGGCCGAAGACGCAGGGATCGTCTAGCCCCGGCCTAGTCCGACGAGGAAGTGGAACTCGTTGTGCTCGTCGAGGTTTCGCTCGACGTCGACGCCGGTACTGAGCTGCTCGTCGACGAAGCTGAGACCGAAGCCGTTTCACTCTTCGCGGGAGTCTCCGACTTTGCGGGTGCGTCTGACGAGGACTTGCGGCTGTCGTTCTTGTAGAACCCGCTGCCCTTAAAAACGATGCCAACGGCTGAAAAGACCTTGCGCAACTCGCCGCCGCAGTGAGGGCACACACTCAAAGGAGCGTCGGTGAACTTTTGGACGGCCTCTACGCGCTCGTGACACTGCTGGCACTCGTATTCGTAGGTGGGCATGACAGACTCCGGTTACGACAGATTGAAAAGCGAGTCTACCGGTCGCCGGTCGACTGCTGGACGTTCGCCTAGCATGACGCGGTGGACGATTTCCACCAGCTCAGGCGCGGCGGACCAGCGGGAACGCCCTTTCCCCGCGAGGTCGGTCCGGGCGAAGTCAGTCAGCGACGCGCCCTCGCGCGCGGGCGGGTGAGCATGCTCGCGTCCACCACGGAGGCGGTCGCGGCCAACACATTGAATAAGGGCGACGTTCTGGCGACTGCGCGCGTCGCGGGAATTCAGGCGGCCAAGCGCGCGGTGTCCCTCCTGCCGATGGCCCATCCGGTGCTCGTGGGCAACGTGTACGTGAACTTCACGATCGGCGACACCTTTATCGAGATCGAAGCGGGCGTTGACACCATCGATCGCACCGGCGTGGAGATGGAAGCGCTGACGGCGGTCACGGTGGCCGCTCTCACCATCTACGACATGTGCAAGTCGGCCGATCGGACCATGACGATCGACCAGGTCGCGCTGTGGGAGAAGTCGGGAGGTCGTTCGGGAACGTGGCGCCGTGACGACTCAGCGGGCGACGGCCTCGTGGGGACCTAGCTCGTTCGCCGCTACTCTCGTTGCGATGAGTACCATTCGCGGCGGCGTGGAGCAGAGTCGTGAGCGCCTGGTGGCGCTGGTCTTGTTGTTGCAGCGGGCCTGGCAGTACGGGGCGCTGACCCAAGAGGAGATCCTGCGCGAGCTGACGATCGACGAATATCCAGTCGCCGCCAAGGGACCGCGAAAGATACGCGCCTACGAGGGCTCGGACTCCACGGTGCGCCAGAAGTTCGAGCGCGACAAGGCGCGGATACGGGAGTTGGGCTTCGTGATCGAAACCGTCGCGAATGAGGACGGTCTGGTGGGCTACAAGATCGACCCATCGAGCGGCTACGCGCCGCCGATCTACTTCACGCGTGACGAGGAGCGAGTGGTTCGTCTGGCCCTACGGTTTTGTGGGTTTGGCAAGTCGGGGGCCTTCAGCGTCTTCAACGACGTGGCGGCAAGCGATGGCGGGCTCGAGGTCTCGAACTACTACACGCCCGTGCTGCGGGCGCTGAACCTGCGTCGGGTTCTCTCGTTTGACTACCTCTCGGCAGTCGACAAGAACCGAGTGGTCGAGCCACTGGTCATCGACGTCTTTAACGGGGCGAGTTATCTAGTGGCTCGGGTTCGCGAGACCCGCGAGATCAAGGGCTATCGCTTCACCCGAATGACCTCGATGCCCGAAGTTCTCAACGATTCCTTCGAGGCGACCGACAACGACGTGGAAGTGGCCAGGGCGTGGCGCCCGGAGTACGCCAAGTCGCTGCAGCCCTTTGATGTCGTGGTCGCGACCAACGAGGACTACGCGGATCTCTTGGTACGCCAGTATCCTCAGGCGGTCGCGGCAACCAAGAAGAACGGTTCGGTCGAAGTGGGCATGACCTTCGAGAATCCGAGGGCGGCACTGCGCTTCGTCTTGGACGGGGCTGATCGGGTACGCCTGCAGTCGCCCAAATCGCTCAAGACCGAACTCCAGGACTGGTTGGGCGACGTCAACCGCGGCGACGTCCCGCCGGCCTCGCAGCTGGTCTTCGAACCGGCGCCCGCCAATGACGTCCTCGGCCAGACCCTCCAGTTGCTCCACGCGGTGTACGCGAGCGACGATGGTCTGCGCATTAGCGAGCTCGCACGACGCTTTTCGTTGTCACCCGACCACGTGCGGCTCATCATGGACCGACTGGTCTCGCTGGAGCCCATGGCGGACTCGGTCGACGGCACGAACCGCTTCCCGGCCCACGTGCTCAAGGAGTGCGACGACTGGGACGACGAGGCCAATGACGACTCGTTGTATCGCGCGGACTTCTCGGACCTGCCCGAGGGGAGCGACGATCCGTCCGCGTTCATGTGGCGCGACCTCTTCGAGCTCAACATCGCTCTGCGCGAAGCGTCGCGCCTCTATACCGATCCTGCGATCTTTTCGGCGATCGAGAAGATCGAGCGCACCACGAGCGCGCCAGTTCAGGTGGAGACCACGTCCGACGAGTCGCTCTTAAAGCAGGTCGAAGCGGCGATCGAGACGCACTCCCAGATCAAGATCGTCTACACCTCGAGTGAGAGCGACGAGGCCACGACGCGCGCTATCGAGCCGCGCGAGGTGAAGGTTCTCAACGGTCATACCTACGTGCGCGCCTACTGCAACTCTCGTGACGCGTGGCGCACGTTTCGGGTCGATCGGATCAAGGACGTGGTGGCGACCTCACCCGCCCCGACGCGGCCCGATGACCCGGTGCCGAACTGGCTCACTCAGGTCGGTGAAGAAGGTGACGAGGTGGTTGTCATCGTCGACGCGGACAATCGTTGGCTCTTCGAGCCGCTGCCGGGTGCGGTGTGGCGCACCCTCAAGGACGGGCGCCACGCGGTCAAGTTTCGCGTCAGTGAGCCCCGCTTCCTTGACTACCTGATGTTGCGCGCCGGTCCGGGATCGGTGGTGGCGACCGAGAAGTACGCGCTCGCCGGACACGATTTGGCACGCAAGATCGCCGCCCAGCTCTAGCGACCGTTGGGCCCCGAAGGGGGTGATCGGTGCTTCGTCTCATGGCGCGTCGAACCAACGACGTTACGTACTTCACGAATGACGCTGCGCACGAACTCGACGGACTGCGTCGCGGCGGGCCCGGGTGGTGGCTGCGCGGCGAAGGTGAGACGCGTGACCCCGGGCACGTCGCCCAAGTCCTCACCACGAGCGAGCGGGCACAGATCTGCGGCTACGACCTGATCGTGGCCGCCCCACGCCCCCTGTCAGCACTCCTGGCGGTTGATCCCTTTAACGCACGGGGAGTGGTGGACGCCCATCGGGCGTCGGTGCGCGCGGCCGTCGGCTACCTCGAGGACCGAGCGGTCGTGGTTCGCGAACAGCGTGGGGGACAGGTGATCGATCGCTCGGCGCGCTGGGAGCGCATCGTCGCCTTCACCCACGGCGTCAATCGTCACGGCGAGCCCCACCTACATGACCACGTCCTGGTCGGAGCCCGGCCGGGCGGTGAACACAACGTCCTGGACGCGAGAGCCCTCTACGCGCACGCCCACGCCGCGGACGCGCTCTATCGCGCCTCACTGCGACACGAACTCGCGACGCGAACTCCCTGGAGTGCGTGGCGTTCGTTCGAAGGGGTGGAGCGAGTCGTCGATCTCGATGAAGGGTATCGAGCGCTGTGGCCGGGACATCACCCAGAGCGGGGAGAGAAGTTGTCGTGGTCGAGGGACGAGACGATCCGGTCGTGGCGAAGTGACCTCGCGCGCTTTGAACCGCTAGGGGTCGTGGATGCCCCCTCGAGAGGTCGCCGAGTTCTCGATGAGCACCGCTTCGCCGGCGCATTTGAAGGTCGCGATGGCGTCGCGCGTCGCCACGTCGTGGCCGCGTGGGCCGACGCCGCGACGTTCGGACAGGACCCGCGAGATCTCATTCACCAGATCGACGTGATGTACCCGCGAGCCCGAGAGCGCGCTGGTGTGTACGAGCCCGCGATGTCGGTGCGCGACGCTCGTTCGCTCGCCGTGGTACGCGAGCACGGCCCTCGACCCCTCGAAGGCGCTCAGTTCCAACTCTGGCGCGAGCGCTCGCTCGAGACCTCGCGCGTGCGCGAGGGACGCTCGAGATAGCGCTGAAAGCGCGGATCGCGGTACGCGGGCGTGAGTCCAACCCACTGCAGTTGATTTTGCGCGTTCAGTCCCAGTGCATGGCCCGGTCGACCTTGAGCGATGTCGCTCATCGACAGGCGATCCCGTTCGATCCACGACACGCTGTGACCGGTCGCACGACCCTTCGTATCGCGCTGGATGCTGGGTGAAGCGACCAAGTCGCGCCCAGCGAGATGACGCAGAGTTTCGAGTGTGGCGCGGTCCGCGATGCCGCCGAGGACCACGGTGGTGGGGAAGAGCGAAAGAAATCCCTCGGCCGTCGTGCCCCAGCGCGCTCGGGCCTGTGAGAGATCTTGCAGACAGGCGAGCGTGAGGACGCCCTGACCGCCGCCTTCGGAGACGATTCCGGGCAGGCGCGGCAGGGGAGCGACGTTGGCGAGTTCGTCCAACGCCAGCAGGAGCCGCGCGCCCTCGTG
>JBEKYI010000036.1:0-14044 GCA_049511155.1 Acidimicrobiales bacterium | reverse complement strand
ATATCAACCGCGATTGGCATGAACGCCAGGCCCAGGCCCGCGATGATCATGGCCGTGCGTCCGCGATGCCGAACCAGCAAGCACAACAGGCTCACGTTGGCCGCCGATACGAACGCCGTCATGACCCGGGCAAGGATCAGCCCATCGTGACTTCCAAAGACCCGGCTGAACAACGCAGCCGGGCTAAGGCAAATCAGGATTCCCGGCGGCTGGACAAACACGAAGTCTCTATAAGGCAGAGCGCCGGAAATCAGACGGATGGAGGCGGCGAGGTAGACGCCGGAGTCATAGACCCCGACGAATTCAGGTCGCGTGATCTGCCAGAATGACATGCCCAGGCTCAGTAACCCCGTGCCCAGGACGATCAAGTAAAGCTGCGATCGCCTATCGGGCGCCCGCAAGTGACGGGCCGGACGTGGCCCGCGTTCTGGTGAGGGTGAGCGGGGACCAATCGGACGCGAAGGCCGCGTGATGACGGGAGACGAGATCGTTTCGACGATGTCGGGTTCAGTAAGAATAGACACGGCTAACACTCGCCCCGACGTTCCGACACCATCGCTTCACTGTCCCTTGCTATAGATTCTCCAGCCGATTTATCTTCACACCCACCCTTGAAAAATTGCCCTTTTTGGGTGCTTTGTGTCGGTAAGTTGAGGAACTGCGCCGTACAGGTGTCCACGTAGCGCAGTGCGATACCGCCAAAGACTCTCGCGAGGCGTGATTGATGTCAGATCATCGCGCCGAGGGCGCGGCTGGCTAACTCTGTGCGGCGGCTTTCGCTGCGTCGCGCAAGAGAGATGAGTCCGAGCCGACGCCAATAAAGGTGAATCCGCGCGAAGCGAGCGCTCCGACTCGATCTGGTGTCACCGCCAGGATCCCAGCCGCGACACCGGACTCCTTCGCGGCGGCGATCACGTCATCGAAGGCTGATAGCAGGACCGGATGATCGAACTGTCCCGGAATTCCCAGAGCCATTGACAGGTCGCTCGGGCCTACGAACAACACGTCGACTCCCGGAATGGACGCGATCTCTCGAACGCTCTGTAGCGCGGGCGCGGTCTCGATCTGCACGATTCCGAGCAGTGACGCGTTCACGCTCTCGTTCTCTCGCCCGTCGCCTCCGAACTGACGTGCGCGGTTGTACCCGGCTATGCCTCGGTCGCCGGACGGCGGGTACCACAGGTGAGCGATCGCGTCGCGAACTTGGTCGGGAGTGTCGAGACGCGGAAACATGACGCCCGCGGCTCCTAAATCGAGTACGTGGCCCACCCGAATCCTCTCGGATGATTCGACCCGCGCCAGAACGGGCACCCCGTGGGCCGCTCCCGCCAGCAACTGTGCCACCAGGCCATCCTCACCCCCCGCGCCGTGTTCGAGGTCGACGAGGAGCCAGTCGAAACCGGCGAGGGCGCAAACTTCGGCCGCTCCCGCTGATCCCAAGTTCAAGAACGTTCCGCGAGTGCTCTGACCTTCACGTACCCGCTCGCGCAACGTCACGACGCGAGACCTGTGGGCGCAGAAACAAAAAAGTTCATGCGTTAGTCTTCCATCACGCGCGACGATCCGCAAAGTCGCGTCGCACATCAGGTGGCTAACTTGGACTCGACACGCATCACCGACGTCAGAATCACGCCGGTCGCATTTCACGACCCGCCACTACTCAACGCGGTCGGGGTGCACGAGCCCTTCGCACTTCGATCGATCATCGAAGTTCAGACGTCTGAAGGAATCGTCGGACTCGGCGAATCGTACGGCGACGCAGAACACCTCGAGCGACTTCGCCGGGTTGGCGACGCCCTTCGGGGGCTCGACCCCTTTGCCACCCACGAGATGCTGAGCGTGACCCAGCGAACGCTCGGCGGCGTCATCGGGTCCGACAGCCATGGCCTCACCGGTTCGATCAACGTCGCGGGCACCGTACTGCGGACCTTCGCGGCTTTCGAAGTCGCCGCGCTCGATGTTCAAGGCAAGTTGCTCGGTCGACCGGTGTCTGACTTGTTGGGGGGTGCGGTTCGCACCAGGGTCCCTTTCTCGGCCTACCTCTTCTATAAATGGGCGGCTCACCCCGGCGAGAAGCCTGACGCCTACGGCGAAGCGCTCGACCCCGAGGGAATCGTGGCCCAGGCGACTTGGATGCTGGAAAACTACGGATTCCAGTCGATCAAGCTCAAGGGCGGTGTCTTGGCGCCCACCGAAGAGATCGAGGCAATCCTTGCGCTGCGCGCAGCGTTTCCTGACGCGCCCCTTCGTCTCGATCCCAACACGGCCTGGAGCGTCGAGACATCGATCGCCGTGGGCACCGCGCTCAGCGGTGTCATCGAATACCTAGAGGACCCGACTCCCGGACTGGTCGGTATGGCTGAGGTCGCGCGCAAAGTTCCGATGCCCCTGGCGACCAACATGTGCGTCGTGAGCTTCGACGACATTCCCGAGGCGGTGAGTCGACGTTCCGTCGGGGTGATCCTCTCGGATCATCACTATTGGGGCGGCCTCGGCAAGGTCCAGGACCTGGCGGGCATCTGTGAGACCTTCGGTCTGGGACTGTCAATGCACTCCAACTCCCACCTGGGCATCAGCTTGGCAGCGATGACGCACATCGCTGCGGCGACGCCGAACTTGACGTATGCCCTCGACACCCACTGGCCCTGGAAGACTGAAGACGTCGTCGCGACTCCGTTCGTCTTTCACGACGGTTCCCTCGAGGTCTCGCGTGAGCCAGGTTTGGGTGTCGAGTTGGACCCCGACGCACTAGCGCACCTGCACGAGCAGTACCTGCGCTGCGGGATTCGCGAGCGCAGCGATACTCGCTACCGCCAGTCGATCGAGCCGACCTTCGACGCGAAGTTGCCACGCTGGTGAGTGTCACTGGCTACTCCTACCCCTGGGACTACCTGGGCGACGAAGCGGCGCTCGATCGAGTGGCCTCGCTAGGACTCGACGTCGTGGCTCTCGCCGCTATGTACCACGCGACGCGAATCGCCACACCCCTACACCCCACGCGGCGCGTCACCGAGATCGATCACTCTGCCGCGTACTTTCCCCTTCGCGACGAAGTCTGGAGCTCACGCCGGCTTCGACCGTACGGGCCAGCTGAGTGGATCGGACCCCACGCGTTCGTCGACGCGGCGACACGCCTGAGCGAGCGTGGTATCGCCGTCGATGGTTGGCTCGTGCTCACGCACCTCGACAACGTCGGATCCGACGATCACGAATTCGCCGTACGAAACGCCTTCGGCGAGATCTACTCCTACGCCCTGTGTCCGAGTCACGACGCAGTCCGGGACTACTGCAGTGCGCTCGTCACCGAGACGCTACGCAGTGCGCCGCTGCGCGGGGTCGTACTCGAAGCGTGCGGGCCGATGGGCCTTGAGCACTCCAGCACCCACGACAAGATCGACGTAGCGCACTGGAGTCTCGTTGAACGTCAACTACTGTCTCTCTGCTTTTGTCGCGCGTGTGGGGAGGGCATGAGCAACGACGGCATCGACGCCAAAGAACTCGCCCGCACCGTTCGACAGGCGCTCGATCGCTCCGCGCCGACAATCGGTGACGCCCTGGGTGAGATCAGCGACGCCGTCGCGACCTTCCGGTCGTCACGCTCGACCACCTTGCAACTCGAGGTTCTCGAGGCGGCCCGGCAGGTGAACGCTGAGGCGACCATCACGCTGCACACCAGCTCAAGTCCGTGGGCCACGGGTTCCTTCGCCGCCAGCACAGAAGAGACGCTCGCGCTCATCAACTGTGCGGTGGCGAACTGCTGGGACGAGTCACTCGCGCCCGACGAGCTCGCGAGACTGGAACCAATGACGAGTAGCCTCGGCGCCTACCTGCGCCTTGACCACGATTGGGCTCGCAGTGACCGAATTCTGTCGACCTACGCAGGCATCGGTGTGCGAGAGCTTCACCTTTACCATCTCGGCCTGCTATCCGCTTCGAGTCTGGTCAATGCGCAGCGTCTCACTTCGGCGTGGGGGCGACGAAATGATGTCGGCATCGACCATCTTGAGGAATCATTGAGCGATGGGTGACATCGTGCTGCTCACCGGCGCCCAGGGGGCGATCGGATCAATGCTGCGACGTTCGCTTCGCCGACCCGGTCGGCACCTGCGACTTCTCGATGTCGCTCCGCTCTCACCCCTCGAGCCCGGCGAAGACGCGGAATTGATATCGGGGTCGTTCCTCGATCCGGGAGTGCTCGACGCGGCCTGTCGAGATGCCAGTGCCATCGTGCACCTCGGCGGGCTCTCGCACGAGGGCTACTCGTGGCCCGAATACCTTGAGGTGAACATTCACGGGACGTACCTGCTCGCCGACGCGGCCCGTCGCTCGGGTGTCGAACGCATCGTGTACGCGAGTTCCAACCACGCGGTCGGTTTTGCGCCCCTGCGCGATAACGAGCCTGTCCCGGACTACGAGTTTCCACGGCCCGACACGTTCTACGGCGTCTCGAAGGCGGCCAGCGAGAGTCTGTTGAGTCTGTATCACGACCGCTACGGCCTCGACGTGGTGTGTCTGCGAATCGGCTCCTATCGAGACCGTCCGGGCGACGCGCGCTCCCTGTGGAGTTGGCTCTCGCCCGGAGACTGTACGCGTCTGGTGGACGCCTCTCTCTCAACCCCGCACCCGGGCTTTCGCATCGTGTGGGGGGTGTCGGCCAACACTCGAGCGGCGGTCTCGCTCGAGGAGGGTCGCGCCATCGGGTATGAGCCCCGCGACAACGCCGAGGACTACGCCGCGAGCTTGGCCGATGATCAGGACCACTGGCCTGACGTGGGCGGTCGCTACACCGGTCCCGACGTGACCTGATCAGTCGATCAGTGCCACGTAGATGTCACAGAGATTCCAACCCGTGTGCGCGCCCTCGATGAGCTGACCGAGGGCGGCCAAGGCGTGATAGGTGTCGTGAGTTCGAGCGACGTCATTCCAGTTGAGGTTACGCACGCCAATACGTGCCCACGTCTCAGTCGATACCCACGCTCCCGCGACGCCCCGGACGAAGTCTCGACCGTCCGACGCGCACGCCAGAAAGGTCGCGTTGCGCGAACTGTGCGCCAACTCCTTGGCCATTCGCCAGGCGAACTCCTGGCACCGTCCGCCCTCGCCCGACCCGTCAACTCGCACCGTGACTTCGCCCACCCCGACCACAGCGCTCTTCGGCCGCGCCGCGCGCACCGCGCGTCCCCACTCGCCCGCGACGTCCTTCACGTCGCCGGTCACGTGCGCGCCCATGTCGAGCGTCTGGTAGTCCCGCTGACGCGCCTCGGTAAGAGCCCACTCAAGCATCATGTCGGGATCAGCCAAGACATCATTGCGGTGCCGAGTGAGAAGTTCTCGGCCCATGAGGGCGCGACGTTTGGCGAAGGCGGCGCGCATTCTCGAACGAAGCGACTCGTCGACGTCGATCAGTCCCCACAGTTCGTCGACCGCGCGCGACGTGGGTTCGTAGTCATAGGTCATCGCCGAGGCGACCCACTGTGCTCCCGAGACGACGTTGTCGACCAGGATGAGGCTGGTCGAGCTAGCTGCGCGCACGTGTCGCAGCAGCGCTCCTCCCCCAATGAGCGACGTCGACGCACGGATCTGATTGAGCGTGGTGATATCGACGCCCGCGCGCAGCGCACTGTGCCAGACTTCGTCGAGATCTTCCAGGGTCAGAGGCTGGGCGGGGGCCACGCAAAGACTCGAGGCGCCACCTGACAACAGAAACACGACCGAGTCCGCGTGATCGGGCGACATGAGAAAGCTCACCACGGCGTCGCCAGCTCGGACACTCTGCGCCCCAGGCACCGGGTGTTCGCCGACGATCACGATGTCATCAGGAGAGGAGATCTCCTCTCCCACGTCACTCACCACAATCTGGCGATGAACCCTCGACTTAAGGGTGCGACGGGTGGCCGTCGCCATCTCGCGCGACGCCTTGCCGATCGCGACAACGTCGACAGACCCTTCGTCACGCATCGCGTCGGCCAGTCGTTCCTCGATGAGACTTCCGAGGTCCATCTCCGTCAACCACCTCGTGGAAATCGCGGAAGCGTCCTCGAGCAGGGCTTCGTTTGTCACGGTGACAGTGTTCCTCGTTCGCGCAGGAGCTAGTTCGTCCACTCCGCGGTGTCGAGGTACCCCGAGGAGAGTGAGAACGACATGCTGTGGACGCTCACGCTGGTGGGCAGCTCGAAGACGACACAGCCCGAGGCACTGTCGCCGGCCTGCAGATCGATGATCCCCGAGCCCGATGAGAAGTTCGAACACTCCGACACGCTTCCGAAGTCGGCGGAGTACGTCTGGCCGTCACTTCCCGTCACACTCAGCGCGTCGTTCGCGTCGCCGTCGATTTCTTGGCTGCTCGTGTTGTCAACGGTGAGCTGCACGGCGACAAACCGGTAGCCGGAGTCGGGCAGACCGGAACCCGACGCCGCCGAAGCGGGATCGACAACTTGGGTGGCGGCTACCGCGAAGGCGTCACCATAGAAGTCGTGCACGGTCTCGGAGGTTCCGAGAGGGCTGGGCGAAGGAGTCGACGTGATGGGCGCCACGATCTTTTGAGAAAGTTTGAGACCCGAGAGTACTTTCACTTCCTTGATGAGTTCGTTGTCGGTGGCGTGATAGAGGGTTGCGTACGATTCGGCCGAGTTGGTGGTCAAGGAGGTGACCGTGTCCTTGCCCAGGGCACGAAAGACCGCGACGTAGGTGGCCATGCTTCTGCGTACGGCCTTGGGCCACGCTTCAAGCGAGAGCGCTGTCGTATACCTGTCGAACGCGGCGGTCAGCTTCTTCACGTAGGCGTTGTTCGCTTTCGTCGTGCCCGAGTTGAAGTGGCCCACCAGCGCGTCGATCTCGTTGCCATCTCTCCTTGTCGTCGACGAGAAGTACACCCTCGCTGTGTCCACTCGCACGCGATTGGACCTCGACGCAACACTGGGGCCACGGGCCCCCCGGGCAATGACGGTGAAGTAGTAGATCTTTCCCGGATGCAGCCCCTTGACGACACACGTCGTGGCCCTCGTCGCGCACGTGCGCTTCAAAGGATGAGACGTGACCAGAAAACTCTTCGCCCCGGGCGGCCGCGCCCACCTCACCGATATCGACGTCGCCACACCCGAGGCGTGCACCCCCGCGGGTGGCGCAGTCGCTGCCCCCGCGACATTCGGAGTTACGGTGAGGGCCAGACCCAGCAAAGTCGCCGAGCCAGCGATCGCCCATCGGCGAAGTGAACTGCTTCGATTCATGCGATCCGCTCCTCGTCTCTTTTAGGTTAGACACCCTCGCTCAAGGACATGGTTAAGCCAGACGCCGATTTTGTCCCGGAAAAGTAGGCTCGTTCCCATGACCGGTCCCATCAACGAAGAACACTGGCAAACGAATCCCGATCGCCACGATTTTCCCGCCGCGCGCACCTATCTCTCGCTGATTGCCGATCCCGCCACCGTTGACAAGATCGTCAAGGCCCTCGAAAAGGCGCCCACTACGACCTACGAAGTCAAGGACATCCTGCGCGCGAGTCGACTTCCGCTACTCGAAAAGGACAACCAGCACGTGGCAGAAGACCTCGACAAGGTGGCCAAGGGCGAGAAACTCTCGCCGATCTTGCTCGTTCGCGGTCGCTTTGTGAAGAACCGCGATCTCGTGATCGCCGACGGGTACCACCGTGTTTGTGCGAGCTACTGGCTCGGTGAGAACTCGCCGGTCCCCTGTCGCATCGTGGACGCGGAGTAGCCAGCCGACCTCGTCCTTCGGGCGGTTTTACACTTGGGGCGGTGCGAAGGATTCCGTATCTCCTCCTGGGAGCGCTCGTCGTGCTGACCGGAGCCTTCGCGGTCCTGTCCATTGTGCAGTCGAACTCCTCGGGCGCGTCGGACCACATCCTTGCGATCTGTAATGACGAATTCGGTGTGAAGCCCTCCACCTACGTCATGTCGTGCGGAGGCGTGAACTCAACGTTCACTGACTTGCACTGGTATGGATGGGGCGACGCCACCGCCTACGCCACCGGTGAGGCGCACTCAAACAACTGCCTGCCAACCTGCGCCGCTGGCCGCGGACGTAGCCATGCTGTGACCATCTGGGTGTGGGACCTGCGAACAGAGCACCACTTCACGGCGTACACCAAACTCCAGACCACCTCGGGAATCTGGTCCGTCTTCATGACCTGGGGCTCCAATGGTGGGGGCTTCCTTGCGCCCGGGCCACCCAGCTAAGAATCCCCTAAAGCAGATCTCGTCGACCCGGGTTGCTCTCCTTATACTTGGCTCCGCACTACACGGCATCGCTAGAGCGTTCGTCGTTGCGCCGTCGACTTGGGGAGTACGAACGATGAAGTACCTACGCCGCGCCGCACTCATCGCCGCGACGTCCCTGGCTCTCGCGCTGCCGGCCGCGGCGGTCACCCCCGCTAACTGGACGGTGGCGCACTCGATGTCGCTGCCTGCTCAAGGAACCAATATCCCCGACGGGTTCATCTCGTCTCTCAGCTGTCCGAGCGCCAGTAGCTGCGTGGCCGCTGGCGCCTATACCAACGCGCAAGGCCAGATCCTCGGTCTCATCGAAACCGAGCGCAACGGAACGTGGCTGAGCCCTGAGAGCCTCAAACCTCCGGCCGGGGCGGCCAGCGACCCCGGGGTCACGCTCTACCAAGTGTCGTGCGGTGCACTCGGCAGTTGTGTCGCGGCGGGTAGTTACGACACCACTACCAGCACGCTGCCGTTACTGGTCGAAGAACGTGCCGGCCACTGGGAGCTCGGCCGTGCGTTGAGACTGCCCGCCAACGCGCTCATCAGGGGACAAGACGCCACGCTTCGCGCCGTCTCGTGCAAGCGCTCCACCACCTGCAGTGCGATTGGCACGTACCAGGACAACAACCCGGTTGGTCCGCGCAGCGAAGGCTTCGTGGCCAACGAGGTCAACGGCGTGTGGCGACGCGCCACCGAGATTGGGCTTCCCAAGAGCAACTTCGACCCCTTCGTCTCGCTCAACCAACTGTCGTGCCCCTCGGCGGGCAACTGCGTGGCCATCGGTTCGTTCATCGACGCCAACGACGTGACGCAAGCACTGGTGGTCCAAGAAGTTGACGGCGCGTGGCACTCAGGCGAGGCGATCGCCCCGCCCCCCGACGCCAGCCGGTTCGCCGGAGCCTCCTGGAGCGAGGTGACGTGCGTGAGCGACAATTCGTGTGCCGTGCTGGGCACGTTCAACTCGTCGACCGGAGCCGTTGAGGCCATGGTCGACAGCGATACGGACGGGTCCTGGGGCGCCGCCGTTCCGGTGACCCTCCCACCCGACGCCGCGGCGAACCCGCACGTCTTACTCTTTGGCTTTAACGGGATCGCGTGCTCGAGCCAGGGATACTGCAGCCTGGGTGGACAGTACAAGAACAGCGCCGGGAAGTATGAAGGATTCCTCGCCAACGAAGACGCCGGAACCTGGTCGGCGGCCCAAGACGTGGATCTTCCCGCCGGCGGGGCGTCGGGGGGCGCGAACGGCGGCATTGTCGCTCTGAGTTGCCCGCGCAGCGACAACTGTGAAGCCAGCGGGTCGTACCTCGATTCGAGCGGCAACTATCAGGCCCTGGTGGTGAATGAAGTGAATGGCGTATGGCAGCGCGCCAGCGAAGTGACATTGCCCGGCGGCGCTACCACGGTGGGCGTCGACGGCGGCGTGTACGCCATCGACTGTTGGTCCAACGCCTCGTGCGTGGGAATCGGTAGTTATCTCAAGGGATCGAGCAACTACGAGGGATTCACCCTGTCGGGGTAGAGATCTCTTTCGCTCAAGGTTTCATTTCCTTTCCACCTGGGAGTCTCGCGCCATTCACTTTGCGGTAACCCTGGGTTTTTACGGTGTCCTTGTGGCACGCGCTCGACTTCACCTCCCCCTTGATGATGATGGGCGTGCCGCACCTCGCACTGTGTTGGCAGTCCTCTCGTGAGCGCCGCCGTTGACCTCGCCGGACACAACACCATCCTCGTCGTCGAAGACGAGGAGAGTTACCAAGACGCACTCAACGTCGGACTAAGCGTCGAGGGGTTCGTCGTCGTGGGGGCGACCAACATCGCCGAAGCCCGTGCGGTGCTGGCGACCACCAAGCCGGACCTCGTTTTGCTCGACGTCATGTTGCCCGACGGCTCGGGCATTGACTACTGTCGCGAACTGCACGACACCACGCGCATCCCCGTCATCATGGTGACCGCGCGCACCAGCGAGGTCGACGTCGTGCTCGGACTCGAGATCGGCGCGGCCGACTACGTGACCAAGCCGTATCGTCTGCGCGAACTCGTCGCGCGCATCCGTGCCGTTCTGCGCCGACCGACGACTGTCGACGGTGAGGTCATCACCTTCGGCGACCTGCGCATCGACTTCACGCGCCGCACGGTGACCCGCCAGAACCGCGAGGTTGAGTTGTCGCGCAAAGAGTTCGACCTGCTGGCACTCTTCGCCACGCGACTGGGCCAGGTCGTGACACGCGAAGTCTGCCTCGACACACTGTGGTGGGGCCTGGAGCTCTCCGACACGCGCACCCTCGACACCCACGTCAAGCGGCTCCGCCAAAAGATCGAAGACGACCCGGCGAATCCGCGCCACCTCATCACGATTCGTGGCGTTGGCTTTCGACTCGACGCCTAGCCTGGACGTCGTGCGTGCGCACGATCTCGCCTATGACTTCACCCTGAACGATCAATCCGGGACGAGTCGCACCCTGTCGGCCATGGTGAAGGACGGTCCCGTGGTTCTCTTCTTCTACCCGGCCGCGCTCAGCTCGGGCTGCACGAAAGAGTCGTGTCACTTTCGTGATCTGGCCAGCGAGTTTCGTGCGCTGGGCGCCCAACCGGTCGGCATTTCGATGGACCCCGAAGAGCGTCAGGCCGAGTTCGCCAAGAAGAACAACTTCGACTTTCCCCTGCTGGCCGACGTCGACGGCGACGTCGCGCGACACTATGGCGTGAAGCGCGCGCTCAATCTTCTGAGAGTCAAGCGCGCCACTTTCGTGATCGATCCCACCATGCACGTGCGGGCCGTGATCAACAGCGAGGTCAGCATGAACGCTCACGCCGATCGTGCGCTGGAGGCGCTGCGGGCCTAGCCCGCGATCAGCGCACCGGCGGGATCGCCCAAGTAGTTCGCGACGTGTCCAAGAACGCGTGATGCGAGTGCGCCATCGACCATCCGGTGGTCGAACGACATCGCAATTTCGCACACGTAGCGAACGACCACTTCGTCGTCAACGACCCACGGCGACTTGGCGATCTGGCCGACCGCCAGGATCGCTCCCGTGCCCGGCGGCAAAATCGGCATGGCCGCATCGACGCCGAAGGGGCCGACGTTCGTGATGGTGAGTGTGGTCCCGATCATCTCGTTGGGGGTCGTGGTTCCGTTGCGCGCCTTGTCCACGAGCACCTGGAGGGCCTCGGCCATCGAGACGAGGCCCAGGGCGTCCGCGCCCTTGATGTTCGGCACAATCAGGCCCCGGGGCGTATCGGCCGCAATGCCCAGGTTCACGGTGCGCCGAACGATGACCTCGCCGGCGGCGGCATCAAAGCTGGAGTTGATGCCGGGGTAGTTGCGAGCGGCGTCGCACAGGGCCATAGCTACGATGGCCAGGGGCGAGAGGCGAACGTTGGCCAAACTCGGTTGCTTCTTGAGCGACGCCAGCAAATCCATGGTCTTGGTGGCGTCAAAGCGCACCCAGACCGAGGCGTGCGGCGCGCTCGTCGAACTCTGGACCATCGCCTCGGCCATGGCGCGCAGCACGCCCTTGACGGGGATGCGCTCCTCCTTCGGACCGCTTGACCAGGACTCAATGTCGCGTCCCGCGAAGTGCGACGGCGTGGTGGGACCCGTTGGTGCCGGACCTCGGGGGGCCGAGGGTACTGGCGCACCGCTCAACGCCTTCTCGACGTCGTCGCGGGTGATGAGCCCATCGCGCCCTGTACCTCGCACCGTCGTGAGGTCAACGCCGTGCTGCTTGGCGTAGAGGCGAACGGGAGGAGTGCAGCGCGGAGCCAGGCTCGGCGTGGCCGAAGGGGCGGGTGGTGCCGGGACCACCGGCGCCGGCGTGCTCGGCGTGGCGCCATTGCGCCCAGCGCGGCGATGCTTGCGTGTAGCGACACCGTCTTCGTTAGCGACCCCGTAGCCCACGAGCACGGCTTCGCGTCCCTCGCCCACGGCAGCGGGGCTCTGCTCGACGAGTTCGCTCTCGGCAATCGCCGCGCTCGTCGCCGTTTCGGGTACCGCCTTGGCGGGTGCACTCGCGCCCCCCACGTCAAAGGTGATAAGCGGCTTATGCACTTCCATCACGTCGCCGACGTTGCCGTGCAAAGCGACGACGGTGCCCGCGTAGGGGCTCGGGAGTTCGACGGTGGCCTTGGCGGTCTCGATGTCAACGAGGGGCTGATTCAAGGTCACCGTGTCGCCCACGGCCACCTTCCACTGCACGATCTCGGCCTCGACCAGACCTTCGCCCACGTCGGGCAGGAGAAATACCTCTTCGCTCACTGTTCGTACCCCATGACGTGGTCGACCGCGTCCAATATGCGGTCGACGTTCGGGCGGTAGTCCTCTTCGAGTCGCGTGGGTGGGTACGGCACGTGATAGCCGCTGACCCGCATACCCGGTGCGCGCATCGAGTAGAAGCACCGCTGGGTCAGTTCGGCCACGATCTCTGAACCAATCGACGCGGTGTGCGGCGCCTCTTGCACCACGACGAGGCGCCCCGTTTTCTCGAGCGACGTCGCCATCGTGGGGATGTCCAAGGGTGAGATACCCCGGGCGTCGATGACCTCGAGTGAGACACCTTCGGTGGCCGCGGTCTCGGCTGCCCGCAGGATCGTCTTGACGGTGCCACCGTAACCAATCACGGTCACGTCGGTTCCCTCGCGACGCACCACGGCGTCGAAGAGTCCGGCCGGCGGACGATCGAGGTCGACCTCCCCCTTTTCCCAGTAGCGACTCTTGGGCTCACAGAAGATGATCGGGTCGTCGTGATCGATCGACTGCTGGATCATCCAGTACGCGTCGTTGGGCGTCGAACAGGCCACGACCCGCAGACCCGCCGTCGCGGCGAAGTAGGCCTCGGGGCTTTCGGAGTGATGCTCGATCGCGCCGATACCGCCTTGAAAGGGCAGGCGGATCACGAGGCTCATCGTGTACACGCCGTCGGAGCGCTTGTGAAGTTTGGCCACCTGGGAGACGATCTGGTCGAAGGCTGGGTAGACGAAACCATCGAACTGCATCTCGCACACGGTGCGGTATCCGCGAATCGCCAGACCCACCGCCGTGCCCACGATGGCCGATTCGCCCAGCGGCGAGTCGATCACGCGGTCCTCGCCGAAGTCCTTCTGCAGGCCGTCGGTGATGCGAAAGACGCCGCCGAGCTTGCCGACGTCCTCACCCATGATGAGGACTTTCTTGTTCTTCTCCATGGCCTTGCGAAGTCCCTCGTTGAGAGCTTTGGCCATGGTCATTGACGTCGTCGCCATCAGTGCGAACCTCCGCTGACACCGAGTTCGATCATCTCGCGACGGCCCTCGTCAATCAAAGGGTGCGGTGCCGCGTAGGCGTGATCGAACATCGTGATCGGGTCGGGACGGTCCATCGCCAGGACGTCCTCTCGAAGTTGCAGGGCCATCGTCTCGGCTTCTTCGGTGACCTCGTCAAACTTGGCCGACTTGACGTGATACTCGCGAACAAGCAACGACTTCACGCGCTCAATGGGGTCGCGGTGTTTCCACACTTCTACTTCGGCGTCGATTCGATAACGGGTCGGGTCGTCGGAGGTTGTGTGCGCGCCCAGACGATAGGTGTAGGCCTCGATCAACGTCGGCCCCCCGCCCACGCGAGCGTTTTCCAAAGCGCGCTTGCTCACTTCGTAGACGGCCAACACGTCGTTGCCGTCGACGCGTACCCCAGGAAACCCGAAGCCGTGAGCGCGGTGATACAGGGGAATCTTTGACTGGATAGACATCGGAGTCGAGATGCCCCACTGATTGTTCTGACAGAAGAAGACGACGGGCGTCTGAAAGGACGAGGCCCAGACGAAGGCCTCCAAGACGTC
>JBEKYI010000035.1:0-14136 GCA_049511155.1 Acidimicrobiales bacterium | reverse complement strand
GAGGCCCAAGGTGAGCACAAAGGTCACTACGACCCCCGTGATCGATGAGCGCACGCTGCGAAACTTCAGCCACTCCGATTTGACGACCGAGCCAAAGGTGACGTCACGATTCATGGCGTACCCCTCCCGATCCATACTCGACGGCGTCGGAAGTGAGGTCCATGAAGACGTCTTCGAGTGACGCCCGCTGGGGGGTCAATTCAAAGAGCACCACGCCGGCGTCGAACGCGATCTGGCCGATCTGCTCGGCGCTCAAATTTTCCACGCTAAGTCCCTCGTCGGGGGTGTCGCTCGTCTCCGCACCGTGGGCCTTGAGGGCAGCCACCAACTGCTGGTGGTTGGACGCACGCACCAGGACAGAGCCCTTGGACGTGGCGGTCAGTGAGTCGACCGTGCCCTGGGTGATGAACTTGCCTCGACCGATCACGATGATCTGGTCGGCGCTGAGCGCCATCTCGCTCATGAGGTGCGACGAGACGAAGACCGTGCGACCCTCGTTGGCGAGGGATCGGAAGAACTCGCGGATCCATCGGATGCCCTCGGGGTCGAGTCCGTTGACTGGCTCGTCGAAGAGCAGGACTTCCGGATCGCCCAGGAGCGCAGCCGCGATGCCCAGTCGTTGGCTCATGCCCAGTGAGAAATCTCCGACTTTCTTGTGGGCGACGGATGCAATGCCCGAGAACTCCAGGACCTCGTTGACACGCGCGTACGGGATTCGGTTGGACAGGGCCAGGGCGCGAAGGTGATTGCGAGCGCTGCGTCCGGGGTGAACGGCCTTGGCGTCGAGGAGCGCTCCGACCTCGTGTAAGGGATCCTTCAGTTCGGCGTACCGATGACCCTTGATGGTGGCTCGGCCCTTGGTGGGGTGGTCGAGTCCGAGGATGATACGCATGGTGGTCGACTTGCCCGAGCCATTGGGTCCGAGGAACCCCGTCACGACGCCTGGGTGGACTTCGAAGTCGAGATCGTTCACCGCGATCGTGTCGTCGTAAGTCTTCGTGAGGTGTTCGACTTTGATCATGGGGCTTACGAAAATCTATCGAGACCCGAGTCGGGCCAAAATCGACTCGGCGTTAAGCACCATCTGGGCCAGGATTTCACCGGCCGGCGTGACCTCATCGATCGCGCCTACGGCCTGGCCGGCGGGGTAGCCCTCTCGTTGCGGGTCGACGCCGGTCGTCGACTCGTCGCCGCCCAAATGAAAAGTGCCATCTCGTAGTGACGTCATCAACTGCTCGGGAAACGGCTCCAAAAGCGACGGGTCGGCCTCGTAGCGATCGGTCGTCTCGTTGCGGATCACGCGCATCGTCTTGCCACTGAAGGCCCGCGAAATCACGGTGTCGTCTTCGTGCGCGTCGAGCATGCGTTGGTGGTAGCCCGGAATGGCGCGAGCTTCGGGGGTAGCGATGAAGCGAGTGCCGACCCATACGCCATCCGCACCAAGGGCGAGAGCCGCGGCGAGTCCGCGGCCATCAAAGATGCCTCCCGCCGCCACGACCGGAATGGCGCCGTCGACGAGGTCGACGATCATCGGCACGAGCGGCAGGGTGGCCACGGTCCCGGTGTGACCACCCGCTTCGGTGCCTTGGGCGACCACGATGTCACAACCAGCGTCCAGGGCTCGGCGAGCGTGCTCGACTTTTCCGCACATCGATATCACGAGCACTCCGTGGTCGTGGCAGAGCTCGATCACGTGAGAGGGAACACCGAGTCCCGCGACGAACGTGCTCGCACCGCCTTCGATGAGCAACTCCACGTTCGCTTTCAACGAGTCGGGAAACGCCGTGAGGAGGTCGACACCAAAGGGCCGATCGGTGAGTGCTCGGGTGGCAGCGATCTCGCTGGCGAGCTGGTCGCTCGTCATCGTTGAGGCGCCGAGGCATCCGTATCCTCCGGCGTTCGACACCGCGGCGGTGAGAACGCTGTAGGAGACCCCGCCCATGCCTGCGAGCATTACTGGGTGTGTGACGCCAAGGAGCTCGGTGAGGCGGGTCTTCACGACAGTCAACTTACTGAGGCTCATCAGTGGGCGACAGAACGAACTCCCGCAGCCGCTCAATGAGGTGCCTGGCGCCTAGGGCGAGGACCTCGAGGCAGTCGTCGAACTCTCGCTCGTCGCCGTAGTAGGGGTCGGCCACGTCGAGTTCGCTCGAGGGGTCGATCAACTGTCGCCACAACAGAACCTCGGTGCCGGGGTTGGTGAGGCGTTCACGCACACTGGCCAGGTGCTCGCGCGTCATAACGATGACGACATTCTGGTCGTTGAGGTAGTCCGCGCTGGCGTACCGGGCGCGCGAGCCGGCGCCGGTGTAGCCCGCGCGCTCGAGGGCCCGGCGGGCCCGGGGATCCATCTCATCTCCCACGTGCCAGTTGGCGATGCCAGCGCTCGTGACAGTCACGTGACCGGCTACGTCGGGGTGCGCGGCGACGAGCTGTTGCAGGACGACCTCGGCCATCGGGGAGCGGCAAATGTTTCCGGTGCAGATCGTGGCAACGCGCAGGTCGGTCGGGGGCACTTTTCTCCTACGGAATTCTTACGTGGGCACGAGCGAAATAGCGCCGCGCGACGTGCGAATACTACGGGGAAAACGGTAAAGTACGCTAAGGAACAGCGGAAAGGAGTCGCGATGCCTCTGTCTGAACATGAGCAGCGAATCCTGGCCGAGTTGGAAGAGTCGCTGTCCAAACAGGATCCCCGATTCGCGAAGAACGTGCGCGAAACGAACATCTACTCTCATAGCGGTCGCCGCGTGCGGTGGGGTGTCGCCGGTTTTATCGCCGGTCTCGCGATTCTGGTTTTCTTCTTTTCTCGTTCTGTGCTTCTCGGACTTGTCGGCGTCGCACTGATGTTCGTGTCGGCCGTTGTCGTAGAGCGCAACGCGCGTCTTTTGGGCCGCGCGTCCTGGCAAGACATCACTCGAGGCCAGGGCGACGACGCCCAAGCGAGCTACGGTCCTCGGACCAGCTCACTCCGCGACTGGTTGTCGCGTCACCGCCATAAAAGCGAATGAACGTGGTCGGAGGCGCGCGTGGCGCGTCTCCGGGCGACAGACCTAAGTCGCGAGTAACTCGGTTGTGCGCTCGCGCGCGCCACGTCGACCCTTCGCATCCGAGGAGAGCGTCGTGACAGGGATCTCGGTGCGCGAGCTCTCGGCGCACTTCGCCCGCCGCCCGCGTGACCTTCCACCCGTTGCCCGGGCCGCGTGGCGTCTACGTCAGCGAGGGTGGTGGCACCGGTCCCCGTTTCTGCCCGTACCCGGACGCGCGTACTGGCGTTTTCGCGTCGTCACGGCCACGGGTTCACCGACGGGCAGGACGAGCGCGACCGACGTGATCGAGTTCTCGAAATGGTCCAACCAACAAAAGTCGGAACGGTAGGTCCTTCGTGTCGCGCGTCCTTTTACTTAACGCGACGTTTGAACCGCTGCAGTTGGTGTCAGAGAGACGAGCGGTGGTACTCATGCTCGCGGGTCGGGCCGAAGCGATCGCGACCCCCGAGGAGCCCGCGGTGTGCCGCTCCGCGTCGCTGGTGATCGAAGTGCCCGCGATCGTACGCCTGCACGAGATGGTGAAGCTGCCGAGCAAGATTCGCACCCCGCCCCTGACTCGGCGTTCGCTGCTGCTGCGCGACAGTTATCGCTGCGCGTACTGTCTTGACCACGCGGACACCATTGATCACGTCGTGCCACGTTCGCGCGGCGGTCGACACGAATGGACGAATGTGGTGGCGGCCTGTCGGCGCCACAACATGCAAAAGGGCGATCGACTTCTCGAGGAGATTGGCTGGCGCATGCACTTTGAACCCCGGGTGCCCGATGGCCCCTGGTGGCGTTGGCGCCACGTGCCGGATCCCGATCCGCTCTGGGCGCCGTATCTGCCTCGCGCTTCGTGACGGAGGACGACCTCTACGACTACGACGCGTTGCGACGACGAGACGTTCCGACCGTCTACGTCGCGGGCGTAAAGACGCCCACCTTGGTGCTGGGAGGCCACCAGTCGCGCGGTGTGCTGAGTCCCATCGCGGTGTCACACACCCCCGTGCGTCGGCGTCGCGGTGGGGGAGGGCTCGTCTTACTACGCCCGAACGACCTGTGGATCGACTGGTGGATCCCGCACGACGATGGACGCTGGAGCCACGACGTTCGCGTGAGTTCACTCCTCGTGGGGTCGTGGTGGGCGTCCGCCCTCCAAGGGCGAACGGCCCGGCCCGTGAAGGTGCACTCGGGCGCCCTGGCAGGAAGCGACGCGCATCGGGTGGTCTGCTTTGCGGGCCGGGGCCCCGGCGAAGTCTTCGTCAGCGACCGAAAGGCCGTCGGCCTGACTCAATGGCGTGTTCGCGAAGGGATCTTCATCTCGACGGTGTTGCCCGCAGGCGCGACGACCGATGTTCTGGGCTACCTGGAGGACGTTCCCGACGGCCTCGCCACGGCCCTCGACCACCACACTCTGTCCTCGCTTTCGATCGGCGATCGCGAGGGGTTGGTCGACGAACTGGTGGCGATGAGTTCGCCCTGGGACGTTCAGTCGCACCTTCTCGTCTAGCTCGTCGACGAACACCTGATCGCTTCTTTCGACTCTTGGCGACCCCGTCACTCTTTTTCGTCAAAACGGCTTCTTTTTTGGTGAGTAGTGGTAGATGGTGGTGTAATGTGTCACGAAGTGGGGAGTAGTGGGGACCTAGCGGGAGGACCAAAATGCTCGGCTTTGTGGGCCAGTTTCAGCATTCGCTGGACGCCAAAGGTCGACTCATCCTGCCCGCGAAGTTCCGTAGCGAGTTTGAACGAGGCGGTCACCTCAGTCCCAACACCGAAGGGTGCGTCGCGTTGTGGACCCCCGGTGAGTTCTCGCGGCAGATGGAAGAGCGACTCAGCCAGAGCCGAGTGGGCGGCGCGGCGGAGCGCCAGCAGATGCGCTACTGGTCGGCCAACTCTTCGGACGTTGAGTTCGACAAGCAGGGGCGCTTCGCGCTCCCGATCGCGATTCGCGACTACGGACAGCTCAGTGGCGACGTCCTCGTCGTGGGGGCCATCGACCACGTGGAGTTGTGGAATCCGGCGATCTACATGGAGAAGGTCAATGCCGCCGAAGAGATGTTTAAGCAGGGCAGTGACTAATGGCCACGCTCTCTCAGCAGTACCGGCCGCGGACCACGCGCAGCCTGGCAATCGCGACAGGGAAGCGGGAAACCTCCTCCGCCCTCTCGTCACCTGTCGCGATTGAAAGGCTGCGGATGGCCCCCGACCGTTTTCACGAACCCGTGCTCAAAGGTGAGATCGTCGATCTCTTCTCGAGTCTTCCCTCGGGGGTCGTCGTTGACGCCACCTTGGGCGGCGCGGGACATGCGCTCGCGATACTAGAGAGCGCGCCGCAGTTACGGGTGCTGGGCATCGACCGTGATCCCGATGCTCGCGCGGAAGCCGTGTCGCGTCTCGCGCCCTTTGGCGACCGGGCCCGCGTCGTTGACGCCACGTTTGCCGACGTCGATGACGTGCTGATTCGCGAGACCGCGTTCCTGGGTGCGGACTCGGTGGTCGGCGTGCTGATGGATCTGGGCGTCTCATCACACCAACTCGACGATCCACGTCGAGGATTTTCGTTCCGCGTCGACGCGCCGCTCGACATGCGCATGGATCCCTCCACCGGGGAGTCCGCGGCCGACTACCTCTCCCGAGTCAACGTGCATGACTTGGCGCGACTGCTCCGTCACCACGGGGAAGGACGATTCGCGGGAGGAATCGCCAAGTCGATCGTCGAACGTCAGCCTCGCACGACGCTCGAACTGAGCGAAGCGGTCGAACGCGCCGTGCCCATGGCCGCGCGCCGACGCGGACATGTCGCCACCCGGGTGTTCCAGGCATTGCGCGTCGAAGTGAACGCCGAGGAGGACCAGTTGGAGCGCGGGCTTCGCGCTGCCCTCGACTCGCTCAGCGTCGGTGGACTCCTCGCGGTGATCTCGTATCACTCGGGCGAAGACCGAGTCGTCAAGACGTTCTTCGCCGATCAGCAGAGTGGTGGGTGCACGTGCCCTCCGGGACTGCCCTGCGTCTGTGGCGCGGTGGCGCGAGTACAGGTGTTCAAGAACAGCGCACAGCTGGCCACCGTGGCCGAGATCGCTCGTAACCCCCGTGCGCGTTCGGCCCGCCTGCGTATCGCGCGCAAGGTGACGACGTGAGCACCATCAGTTTCCCGCGGCGCGTCGACACGCGGCCGGCTCCCAGGCGTCCGGCCCGCTCGCTGCCCGCTCAAAGCACGCCGCGGCGCGCCGAGGCGGTGCGTCGTTGGCGCACGTCCTCCTCCGCGCGCCGCGCGTCCATCATCGTGGTGGTCGCGCTCACCATCTCGCTCGCCGGTTCCATGTTCGAAGCGAACCGCCAGATCGAGATGCACCAGTTGCAAAGTCAACTACTCCAGGATCAGTCGACGTACGCCGAACAAGTCGGCTCGCTCTCCAATCTGTCCGCCCCCAGTCAGATCGCGACGAAGGCCGGAGCGTTGCATCTTGTTGATCCCACCTCGGTGACGCAAGTTCCCTCGACGTCTCTTGATGCGCCTCTGCCCCTACCGAAGTTCAGTAGTTATGCACCGGCGACATCAAGGACGATTCGGTGAGCGTCCACGCAACCTCGACCCACCACCGCACGCAACCGCCTCGCACACCCCCTCGTCGTCCCCCCGGGCCACGTCGGCTGTTGCTCGTGCGCGCCGTGCTCGCCGCCGCCTTCTGTGCTTTGGGCGTGCGGTTGTTCTTTCTCCAGGTCGTCGACCATCAGCACTACGCCAGCCTCTCGGTCGAGCAAGTCCGCGAGAACCTCACCACGACCGCGCTGCGCGGGGGTATCTATGACCGCTACGGTCAGACCCTGGCGGTGTCGCGACCGACATCCCTGGTGATCGCGGATGACTTTCAGATCGCCCATCCCCTGCGTGAAGCCGAGGCGTTGACTTCGCTCGTCCACATTCCCGTGGCCACGCTGAGTTCGTTGTTCTCGCGCAAGAGCGGCTACGTCGTGGTAAACAACGCGCTCGATCTAAACGACGGCCGCCGGGTCTCGGCTCTCGACATGCCCGGCATCGTGGTGCAGAACTCGTCGGTTCGCACCTACCCCGATGGCACGCTCGCCACGTCGCTGATCGGCGGTGTGAATGCCTCGGGCGCCGGCACGACGGGTCTCGAGTACGAGTACCAGAAACTCCTCGCCGGCCAGACCGGCGTGACGCGCGAGTACGTGTCGAGCAGTGGCGTTAGCCTGCCCGCGTCCACCGCGACGGTGATTCGCAAAGCCAAGCCGGGCGTCGGTCTCGAACTCACCGTCGACTCTTCGTTGCAGTACGTCGCCGAGCGCGACCTCGCACAGCAGCTCAGCGCGGAGGACGGCTTGACCGGTCTCGCGGTCGTCATGGACGTGAAGACGGGTCAGATACTCGCCGACGCGTCGTTGGTGAACACCAAGACGACCGCAGGCGACCTGGGTCCGATCCCATCGTGGGGCCAGAGCGTGGGCGTCGCGGGCATCGATCAGACGATTAACAACCTCGCCTTCTCCCAGGCCTACGAACCGGGCTCAGTCTTCAAGGCGGTCACGTTCTCGGCGGCTCTCCAGGACGATGACATCACCCCCAGCACCGTCTTCAGCGTGCCGAACTCGGTGGTCGTCGGCGGACGCTACTTCCACGACGCCGAGAATCACGGACTCGAGCGACTCTCCGCCACCGAGATTCTCGCCCAGTCCTCGAACATCGGCACGTACGAGATTGGTGAGCGGGTGGGCGAGTCCGGCCTCCTCGCCCAGGTCGAGCGTCTCGGTTTCGGACAGACCACCGATATCAACTTTCCCGACGAGACGCCCGGACTCCTGATCAACGCGCAGGACTGGTACGCGAGTGACCAAGTGGCACTGCCGATCGGTCAAGTCGACGCGGTTCCGGCGATTCAGGTGCTGGACGCCTACAACGCCATCGCCAACGGGGGAGTGTTCGTCGAACCCAAGTTGGTGCGCGCCTACGTCACCCCCGGCGGCGCCATGACGGCGACGCCGCCGAGCGCCACGCACGTCGTTCTCTCCCCCAGCGTGGACGCCACCATGGTCAAGATGCTTGAGCAAGTGGTGCTCGACGGTACCGGCACTGAAGCCATCATCCCGGGCTATGAAGTCGCGGGCAAGACCGGAACCGCGACCATCCCTTATCCCGGCAAGGACCAACTGACCAACAACTACAACGCGACGTTCGTGGGGTTCGCCCCGGCGAACAACCCCATACTCTCCATGATTGTCGTGATTCAACGCCCCCTCAACGACATCTACGGAGGTTCGGTCTCTGCCCCCGTGTTCCAAGAGGTCATGTCCTACGCCCTGCACCACTACGGCATTCCCTCAACCGGCGCCAATCAGAAGCCTCTGACGGGCGCTGCCGCCATCTCTTCGGACGTGACCTGATGCAGCTCGGCGACATCTTGGATGACGTGTCACTGGACGTGGTGACGAGCAGCCTCGAGATCGATCGCGTGGAGATCGACTCGCGCGTGTGCGGGCCCGGCGCCCTCTTCTTCGCGATGCCCGGCACCAAGCAGCACGGGGTGGCCTACGCGCGCGAAGCAGTGGCGCTGGGCGCCGAGTGCGTGGTAGGCGACGTTGCCGCGTCCCTGGACGCGCCGGTCATCGTCGTGCCGTCTTCCCAACTGCCCGCCCTGCTTTCGCACGCCAGTGCCACGATCACCGGGCATCCCGAAACCAAGACGACGTTGGTGGGAGTTACCGGCACCAACGGCAAGACCAGCGTCACGACGATCGTCGCGTCACTGGCCCGCGCTCTGGAGTGGAACGCATCGAGCATCGGCACGTTGACCAACGAGCGCACCACGCCCGCGCCGCCCGAGCTCTACCGCGCGCTCGCGAGCGCCGTGGCCGGGTTCGATCCGACACATCCGCACTCGGTGGTCGCCCTCGAGGTGTCCAGTCACGCCCTCGATCAGCACCGGGTCGACGGCCTGCGTTTTTGCGTGGCCGCCTTTACCAATCTCAGTCACGATCACCTCGACTACCACGACACGATGGAAAAGTATTTCCAGGCCAAGGCGTCGCTCTTTACGAGCGAGTACGCCAAGCGGGCGGTCATCTGGACCGACGACGCGTACGGCGCCCGACTGGCCGAAATGACGTCGCTGCCCGTGGTGGGCGTGGCGCGCGCGGACGCTCACGACGTCGTGAACTCGCTGCGCGGTTCCACCTTCTTCTGGCGCGGACATCTCGTCAACTCGCCACTCGTGGGCGACTACAACGTCGACAACGCGCTCATGGCGATGTCCATCATGAGCGCCCTCGGCGAAGACGACGGCGCCATCGCCGCGGCGATGAGCGGCGTGGACTCGGTGCCGGGTCGTTTTGACATGATCTACGGCCGAGGAGTGACCGTCGTGATCGACTACGCGCACACTCCCGACGGCCTCGAGCGCCTGCTGCGCGATGTGCGCGCTCTTCAACCCGAAGGTCGTCTCATCACGGTCTTCGGCGCCGGTGGAGACCGGGACCGTGAGAAGCGTCCCGAGATGGGTCGCGTCGCGACGCTGGCCTCGGATTTAACGATCGTGACCTCCGATAACCCCAGATCCGAAGAGCCAGATGCCATCATTGATGCTGTGGTGTCGGGCATTGTCGCGGGCGCACGAGTGATTCGCCTGAGCGATCGGCGAACCGCCATCGCCCAAGCTCTCGGCGTGGCCCAACCAGGCGACGTCGTTGTGATTGCGGGCAAGGGCCACGAGGCGACCCAGACGGTGGGCGATCTCGTACTGGCCTTCGACGATCGTGCCGTAGCCCGGGAACTTTTGGGAGTGAGTGGATCGTGCTGAGTCTGATGGAGTCCGGCGGGGTGGCGTTTCTCTTCGCTATCTTCGTCACGCCCTTGTGGATACGGTTCCTCACGGCTCGCTCGCTGTTTCAGCACATCCGCGAGGACGGCCCGACGCACCAGCACAAGGTGGGCACCCCCACCATGGGCGGCGCCATCATCGTCGCCGCCGCGCTCTTGGGATATGGCATGGGCCATATCGGAACGTCGGTCGTCTTTACCCGCTCAGGGATTCTGACCGTGCTGGCGATCGTCGCTGCCGGTGTTCTTGGCTTCGTCGACGACTACCTCGGTATACGCAACATGCGCAACCTGGGCCTCAACAAGCGCGGCAAGCTGATCGGCCAAGTCGTCATCGCGGCCGTCTTCGCGCTCTTGTCTCTCACCTGGGTGCACACGTCTACCCAGTTGTCGTTCACTCGATTTTCTCTCCCCGGGTGGCAGCTGACGTCGGTGGGCTGGTTCTTCCTCGCGGCCTTCATCATCATCGCGACCTCGAACGCCGTCAACCTGAGCGATGGACTCGACGGGCTCGCCAGCGGTTCGGCCACCTTCTCCTTCGGTGTTCTCGCCGTGATGGGCTACTGGCAGTTTCGTCACTTCGACATCTACCGGCTTCACGCATCACTCGATCTCGGTCTCGTCGCGGTCGCGCTCGTGGGGGCGTGCCTCGGATTTCTGTGGTGGAACGCCGCGCCGGCGCGCATCTTCATGGGCGACACCGGTTCCCTCGCGATCGGCACGGGGCTCGGCGCCCTGTGTCTCCTCATGAATCTGGACCTCTTGTTGCCGATCATCGGGGGCCTGTTTGTGACTGTCACCCTGTCGGTGATCATTCAAGTCATCAGCTTCCGGGTCTTTGGGCGACGAGTCTTTCGCATCGCGCCGCTCCAACACCACTTCGAGTCGCTGGGGTGGCCCGAGACCACGGTCATCGTACGATTCTGGATTCTGGCCGGGCTCAGCGCGATGCTCGGACTCGGCATCTTCTACGGAGACTTCCTCAAGATTGCGAAGGTGGTCTAGTGGCCATTCGCGCCGACCGCTCGCTTCGCGCGACGCCACGACCGGCGCGACGGCCAATGGACTCGCGCGAGACTCCGCGCTACCCCGAGCGCGGGTTCCTTCAGCCGATGCCCCACGGCGACAACACCGCTCGGGTGCTGGTACTCGTCACGACGGCCCTGGTCATCTTCGGCACGATCTTCGTGGCGTCGGCCAGCGAGGGCCAGTCGGCCGCTAACGGCGGCTCCGCGTTTTCCATCACCATTCACGACATCGCCTACCTCATCCTGGGGGTGTTCGCCTTCTACCTCGCGGCGCGCGCTCGACTCGAGCGACTGGTACGGAGTGCGCCGCTACTGATGGCGGTGGGGCTCGTCCTGCTGGTCGCGGTCAAGGCCGTGGGGGTGGAAACGAACGGCGGCAAGCGATGGCTCAACCTGCATCTGATCGACCTGCAGCCCTCCGAGATCTTCAAGCTGTGCACCGTCGTGTTCATCGGCTGGCTGATCCTTCAGTGGCATGACGAGTTGAACGACTGGAAGCAGCTGGCGATCAGGACGCTGCCCATCTGGCTGGGCTGTGGTCTGATCGTCTTGGAGCCCGACCTTGGGACCGCCTCGGTGGTGCTCGTGATCGCCCTGGTGATGCTGGCGGTCGCGGGCCTCTCGCGTCGACTGCTGGTCGGCTCGCTCGTGGCCCTCGGTGCGGCGGTGGGCATCTACATGATCTCGGACCCCTACTCCGCGCGACGGTTTTTCTCCTTTCTGCATCCAAACTCGAACCTGGCCACGAGCGGGTATCAGTTGCTCCAGTCGCGCATCGGCCTCGGCGCGGGTGGTATCAGCGGGCTCGGCCTTGGACACAGCCGCGAGATCTGGGGACTGCTGCCCAACCCCCAGACCGACTTCATCTTTTCGATCATCGGCGAAGAGCTGGGGGTCATCGGGACCTTTGCCGTCATTGCGCTGTTCATCGCGTTCCTCTTCGTGGCCGTGCGCATTGCGCGTCAGTGCTCGAACCAGGTGTATCGGCTGATCGCGGTCGGCATCGCCACGTGGATCATCGTCGAAGCTCTCCTCAACATCGCCTCGGTGGTGGGGTGGTGGGCGGTGACCGGTGTGCCCCTGCCCTTCTTCTCCTACGGTGGTACCGCGCTCATCACTGAACTCGCGGCGATCGGCGTGCTCTACAACATCGCCCACGACCGTTCGCACTCGAGCGACCTCACGATTCCGCCGAAAGTTCGCGTGGCCCGACCGGCGCGACCCACCCCGCGCCCGCCTGCTCGCGGTGGCGTTCGTCCCCCCACTCGCCCCAGTGCACGTCGAACTTACGAGAGACCGCGCGCCGCGCCACGTCCCCCGGGGCGATACGACCCGCGACGCCACCCGAATCGCCCCGAGCGGTACTAATGGCCCGCCCCGTCGTCATCACCGGGGGCGGCACGGGGGGACACGTCTTTCCCATGCAGGCGATTGCCGAAGCCCTGCGCGTGCACGGAATCGCGCCCAGCGACCTGCGCTTTGTGGGTAGCCGCCGCGGTCAGGAGCGCACGCTTCTTCTCGGCGACGTCGCGCTCACTTTGCTGCCGGGACGAGGGCTGCGCCGCTCGCTGCGCCCGAGCGATCTTCTCGCCAACGTGAGTTCGGGCCTCGGGCTCGCCCTGGCGCTGGTGGAGGCTCAGTTCCTGGTGCGGCGCTGGCGTCCCTCGGTGGTGGTGTCGGTGGGCGGATACGCGTCCTTCGCCGTCGCCGTGGCCGCCGTTTGTTGGCGCGTCCCGCTGGTCCTGGTCGACTTTGACGCGGTACCTGGAGCCGCGCACCGACTCCTCGCGCGTCGCGCGATCAAGCGGTGCACGGCCTTCGCGGCAGCGGGCGAGAACGTTGTGGTCACCGGGGCGCCACTGCGCGAGGGCATCGAAGCAATCGATCGTTCTCCTGGCGCGCGTCAAGACGCCAAGTCGCGCGCTGAACCGCCGATCGACGCGGATCGCACCGTCGTGGTCGTCATGACCGGATCGCTTGGCTCACGTCGCGTGAACGTGGCCGTGCGAGACCTGGCTCAGTCGTGGTCGTCGCGTCGCGACCGGGCGCTCGTGCACGTCACCGGACGGCGCGACTTCGCCGAGATCGTCGCGTCGCGTCCCACCCTCGATGGTCTGGACTACCGAGTCATCGAGTTCGGGGACATGGAGAGCCTCTGGTCGATCTGCGACGTGGCGGTCTGTCGCGCCGGAGCGATCACCGTGGCCGAACTCGAAACGCTCGCGGTGCCGGCCGTCCTCGTGCCGTTGCCCGGCGCGCCTCACGATCACCAGACCATGAACGCGCGTGCGCTGGCGGAGGTGGGCGGGGCGCTGGTCGTACGCGATGACCGCTGCAATGCCCAAACCCTCGGCGACGCTCTGGATACCATCGCCGACGCTTCGGTGCGAGACGAGATGGGTCGGGCCGTGCACTCGCTGGCTCACCCTCACGCCGCCTCCGCCATCGCGGAGGTTGTTCTCGGGGTGCGGTCATGAGCGCCATTCAGCCCGGGGCGCGGGTGCACGTTGTGGGAGTTGGCGGAGCGGGCATGAGCGGCATGGCGATGTTGCTCTCCGAGTTCGGAGCGGCGGTGAGCGGCAGTGACGTGGCCGAGTCCGCGGTCTTCGACGATCTGCGCGCTCGCCGCGTGAACGTGTTCGCTGGACACGACCCAGCCCACGTCGAGGGCGCCGACATTGTCTTGTGGTCGCCCGCGGTCGGAGCCGACAACGTGGAGCTCGTGGCCGCGCGCGAGGCTGGTGCGCGGCTCGTCACGCGTGCGAGCGCCTTCGAGGAACTCTCATCTCTCAAGCGGGTCATCGGCTTTACCGGTACGCACGGCAAAACAACCGCCACCTCGATGATGGTCCAGGTCTCGCTCGCGGCGGGACGCGACGACGCGTGGCTCTTGGGTGCCCCGGTCCTGGGGGTGGGTGCCCAGGGTCACTGGGGAGACGGAGATCTCCTCTTGGAGATCGACGAGAGCTACGGCACCTTTGGCGAGTTGCATCCCTTCGCTCTCGGTGTCACCAACGTGGAAGCCGATCACCTGGACTTCTACGGGTCGCTCGAGGTGTTGGAACGCGCCTTCGCCGACTTGGTCGAGCGTACGAGTGGACCCGTCGTCGCCTGGGCCGACGACCCCGGTGCGCGGCGCGCCGTCGCGGCGCGCTCCGAGTCAGTACTGGTAGGGAGCGACGACCAGGCAACGTGGCGGGTGAGCGATGTCGCCCTGGCGCGCGCCACGTCATCGTGACTG
>JBEKYI010000034.1:0-14228 GCA_049511155.1 Acidimicrobiales bacterium | reverse complement strand
GATGCGGTCGTAGATTTCGTCGTCCATTACGTCTCCAAAGTTCGCTTCGCCGTTTCGGCGAGCAACGCGATTAGGGCCGGGTAGCTCTCAACGCTGCCCCGGTCGCCCGCCGTGGCCCCCGCGCGGTACCGCGCGAAGACGCCCTGCATGATGCAGGCGAGCTTCCAAAAACCGAACGCTTGATAGTAGGCGACATTTGACAGGTCGAGACTCGAGTGACGCGCGTAGGCCTTAAGCACCTCGTCGCGGCCGACAAAGCCTTCGGCGGTCGAGGGGGCGGAGCCGAGAAGGAAATCGGTCGGATCGTCGCGCTCGGACCAGTAGCACAGGAGCGTTCCCACATCCGCGATCGGGTCGCCCAGCGTGCAGATCTCCCAATCCAGGATGGCACGCACGTGGCCACGCTCATTGAGCACGGTGTTGTCGAGTCGATAGTCGCCGTGCACCACCGCTACGCGCTGTTGAGGCGGGATCGAACGCGCCAGCTGATCGCCGACCTCTTCGACCAGGTTCTCGTGGTCGACGCCCTCCACCTTCATCTGCTCAAACTGGCCGCGCCAACGATTCAGTTGGCGCTCGATGTAGCCATCGTGTCGCGCCAAGTTGGACAGGCCCGCCCTCTCAATATCCAGATCGTGGAGTTGGGCGAGCGTGGCGGCCAGGTGGTCACCGATCTGCGCGCGCGTGGCGAGGTCGAAGCTCACTTCGGCCTGGTGGCGATCGCGAAGGATGGCGCCCTCGACGAACTCCATGACGTAGAAGGGGCGCTCGTTCACTTCGGGGTCCACACAGAGTCCGAGCGGTCGGGCGACGGGAATGCCCTGAGGGTAGAGAGCGGTGATGATGGTGTGTTCGCGCACCATGTCGTGCGCGGTGGGCAGGACGTGACTCACAGGAGGGCGCCGCAACGCGAAGGTGGCGCCCGTCGCGTCGGTGACCCGAAAGGTGAGATTGGAACGGCCCCCGGCGATGAGCTCGAAACTGAGGGGAGCGACGGCGTTGACTTCTTTGCTCATCCACTCCGTGACGTTGGTCCCGTTGATCCCCGTCACCGTCCCCATGGTGGGAGACGCTAACAGCGTTGCGCGACCTCTCCTTTTCACGAATACGGCCGTTAGGCTGGCGCCCATGAAGGATGTCACCGACGCGACATTTGCGGCGGACGTGATCGAACGATCCAAGACCGTGCCGGTCGTGGTGGACCTGTGGGCGACATGGTGTGGACCCTGTCGAACGCTCTCGCCCATCATCGAAAAGGTCATCGATGAAACAGGCGGTGCCGTGGAGCTCGCCAAAGTCGACGTCGATGCGAATCCCGATATCTCCCGCGCTTTTCAAGTGCAGTCCATTCCCGCCGTATTCGCCATCAAAGATGGCGCCATCGTGGACTCGTTCGTGGGCGCGCTACCGGAGTCGGCCGTGCGCGAGTTCGTCGAACGTCTCGCGCCCGGCGCGTCGATTGTCGACAAACTCGTGGACGCTGGAGACGAAGCGTCCCTGCGCGCGGCGCTCGAACTCGACCCATCCAATGTCGATGCGATCGTGGCTCTGGGCGACTATTTGCGCCGCGAAGATCGCTTTGACGAAGCCGAGGCGCTGCTGTCGCCCATCGCGAACGTGCTGGCCGCCAAGACCGTTCTGGCGCGACTTCGCCTGCAACGAAATGGAGTCAGTCTGGATGGCGACTTGGATCTGACCCTGGATCACTTGTTGGAGCAGTCGGTGTCCAATGAGGCCTCGAAGGACCAGTTGCTCGAGGTGCTCGACGCGCTGGGTCCCGAGGACCCGCGCTACGTGTCGTATCGTCGACGCCTGGCCAGTCGCCTCTACTAGTGGGGGTCTTTCGGCCCACAGAGCCAGTCATGCTGTCTCTCGGGCCTCGCCGCCTGGACGTGTCGCGTCGCGCCCTGGTGATGGGAATCCTGAATCGAACTCACGATTCCTTCTACTCACCGGCCGCTACGTACGATCTCGATGAATTCTTCGCGCGCGCGGAGGCGCTCGTGGAGGAGGGCGCCGACATCCTCGACGTCGGAGGAGTGAAGGCCGGTCCGGGCGACGAGGTGAGTGAACAAGAAGAAACCGACCGCGTTGTGCCGGTGATCGAGGAACTCGCGAAGCGCTTTGACCTCGCCCTCAGCGTGGACACATGGCGAGCCAGTGTCGCTAAGGCCAGTTTCGACGTGGGGGCCGTGGTGGGTAACGACATCAGTGGCTTTTCGGACCCCGACTACCTGAGCGTCGCCGCCGCGGCGCAGGCCACGGTCGTGGCGACCCATATTCGCCTTCGCCCACGGGTTGCCGATCCCGACCCCCACTACGACGACGTCACCGCGACCGTGAGTGAGTATCTTCTCGAGCAGCGTCGTCGGGCTCTTGCGGCGGGGCTTCGTCATGACCAGGTGGTGTTTGACGCGGGGCTAGATCTGGGAAAGACCGCGGCGCAGTCACTGCAGCTGCTCCGCGACACCCCGGTCCTCGCGGGTTTGGGATCGCCGCTGCTCCTCTCGGCGTCGAACAAGACGTTCCTCGGCGACTACTTCAACCTGGAGGTTCACGAGCGCGCAAGCGCGTCGACGGTCGCCGTGGCGCTCGGCATCACACAGGGCTGTCGTATCGTTCGGGTTCATGACGTGGCCGGGTCAGTTCGCGTGCGCGACGCGATAGAGCAGATCCTGAGCGCCCCGTGAGCGGCGCCACGCTGGCCGTCGTGGGCACCGACGCGACGATGGTCTACGACGCATTGCATAACGCCATCGGGGCGGCACTCGGCGACCTCGATCCGTCCTTCGCGCTCCAGGACTTCACCGCCAAGGACGTCACGCTGTCGGGTGAGTCCAGCGTGCCCTCGGTGCTCGAAGCCCTCAACACCCCACCCTTTCTCGCCGAACGCCGGGTCGTCGTGCTTCGCGACGCGCAGTTGCTCGTGGCCGATGAGGTCGCTCGGATCACCGAGTGGATTGCGGCGCCCGCGCCAGCCACCCACCTGCTCCTCGCCGTGGTGGGCGCGAAGAGCAACAAGCTCGTCAAAGCCGCCGACGAGGTCATCGACGTCAACGTCGGCACCCGCGTGGCGGACCGGGTGGCCTTCATCACGGACAAGATGCGCGAGTACCGCGTGACACTCGACCACGGCACGGCCCAGCGCATCGCCGAACAGGTCGGTGATGACGTCGCGCGCGTCGACGCGTTGGCGCGAACGCTCTCTGCGATCTACGGCAGCGCGCCGTTGGACTATCGCCACGTCGAGGCGTACCTCGGTGACGCCGGCGACGTGCCGGTGTGGGACCTCACGGATGCGATCGATGGGGGAGACGCCACCAAGGCGATCGTGGTCGCGCGCCGGATGCTCGAGTCGCGCCGTCGGGCCGGTCTGCAGATCATCGCCTCCCTGCAGCGTCACTTCCTCAACATGAGCGCCCTCGAGGGATCGGGGGTTCGCTCCAAGGAGGAGGCGGCCGCGCTGCTCGGTGTGAACGCCTATCCGGCTGGCAAGTCACTCGCGATGGCCGAGCGCTTGGGGGCGGCTCGCATCACGACGGCCGTGCACTGGATTACCGGAGCTGACCTGGATCTCAAGGGAGCGGTGAGCTACGGCGGCAAGGATCTCGAAAGCGATATGGACGTGACCGAGCTAACGGTCATCGAAGTGCTGGTCGCGCGGCTGGCGCGACTGAGTTTCGGCGCTCGGCGCCGCTAGTTACTCTTCGGTGCGCAGGGCGTTAATGCGCTTCATCAGGCCGCTCTTCTTGTTGGCCGCCTGATTCTTGTGGATGATGCCCTTGGAGGCGGCCATGTCGATGCGCTTGACGGCGAGGCGCAACGTGGCCTCCTCGTCGTCGCTGCCCACGGCGGCCACAGCGTTCTTGGTGCGGGTGCGCAGTTCGGACTTGACGGCCTTGTTGCGCTCGCGGTCCTCCGCGTTCTGCCGATTGCGCTTGATTTGGCTCTTAATGTTCGCCACGGAAAACAACCTCGTTCATGTCGCACAGCCACTCGCCGTACGGGCCTATCGATGCTACCAGAGGGGCCCCGAGGCACTCCACTCTCACGAATATTGGCGCGTGACCGGTAGCCTGAAGTGACCGTGGCTACCTCTCTGACGTCCGTCGATTCCACCAAAATCCGGAATCTGAGCATCATCGCTCACATCGATCACGGCAAGTCGACGCTTTCGGATCGGATCCTTGAGATCACCGGTGCGGTCGACCCGCGCCTCATGCGCGCCCAGTACCTCGACTCGATGGACATCGAGCGCGAGCGCGGCATCACCATCAAGGCTCAGAACGTGCGGGTGGCGTATCACGGTCATCTCATCCAACTGATCGACACCCCGGGGCACGTCGACTTCGGCTACGAAGTCTCACGGTCCTTGGCGGCCTGCGAGGGCGCGGTGCTCTTGGTCGACGCCAGCCAGGGCATCCAGGCCCAGACGCTGGCCAACTGCTATCAGGCGCTCGACCATGACCTGGAGATCGTGCCCGTGCTCAATAAGATCGACCTTCCCGCGGCCGACCCGCAGCGGTGCAAGGAAGAACTCGAGCGTGTGCTGGGCATCGACCCCGAATCGGTGCTGTCGATCTCGGCCAAGACCGGCGAGGGCGTGCCCGAGTTGCTCGAGGCGATCATCGCGCGCATTCCCGCGCCCTCGGGCGATCCCGACGTGCCGCTGCGCGCGCTCATCTTCGACTCCTACTACGACCAGTTCCGTGGCGTGATCTCCTCGGTGCGCATCGTCGAGGGCACGATGGTCGACGGTACGCGCATCCGCATGATGCGCGCGGGCACCAACCACCCCCTCGAAGAGATCGGCGTGCGCACACCCGAACTAGTGAAGGTGAGTTCACTGGGACCGGGCGAAGTGGGATACGTCGTGGCGAGCATCCGCGACGTCGGCGGAGCGCGCTCGGGCGAGACGATCACCGAAGCCGCGCGACCCGCGGCCAAACCTCTCGAGGGGTATCACGATCCCAAGCCAATGGTGTTTTGCGGCATCTATCCCATCGACGGCGATGACCTGGGCAACCTGCGCGACGCCCTGGACAAACTCAAGCTCAACGACGCTTCGATCACCTACGAGCCCGAGAGCTCCCACGCGCTCGGCTTTGGATTTCGCTGCGGGTTTCTCGGACTCTTGCACATGGAGATCGTGCGCGAACGCCTCGAGCGCGAGTTCAACCTGGCCATCATCGCCACGGCGCCTTCGGTCGTCTACCAGGCCTACCTGACTGACGGCTCCATGGTTCTTGTCGACAACCCCACCGACCTGCCCGATCCCAGCCGCCTCGACCACGTCGACGAGCCGATGCTCGACGTCACGATCCTCACGCCGGTTGAGTACCTGGGCGCGGTGATGGATCTCGGCCAGTCTCGGCGCGGCGAGATGATCAAGATGGAGTATCTCTCGACCGAGCGAGTGGAGCTGCGTTACAAGATTCCTTTGGCCGAAGTCGTCATCGACTTCTTTGACTCGCTCAAGAGCCGCACCAAGGGATACGCCTCCCTGGACTACGAGCCGGCGGGTTACGTGACGAGCCAGGTCGTGCGGGTCGACGTCTTGATCAACCACGAGCCCGTCGACGCCTTTTCGACCATCGTGCATCGCGACAACGCTGACTTCTACGGGCGCAAGATGGCCGAGCGTCTGAAGGAACTCATTCCGCGCCAGATGTTCGACGTGCCAATCCAGGCGGCCATCGGCGGACGAGTGATCGCGCGCGAAACCGTCAAGGCTCGTCGCAAGGACGTGCTCGCCAAGTGCTACGGCGGTGACATCACTCGCAAGCGCAAGCTGCTCGAGAAGCAAAAAGAGGGAAAGAAGCGCATGAAGAACCTGGGTCGGGTCGAAGTTCCCCAGGAGGCCTTCGTCGCCGCGCTGCGCCTCGAGGAGTAGGTCTAGTAGCCGGTCGTGCCGTCGATGAGCTCGCGGAAGAGATCGGCGTGCCCGCAGTGTCGCGCGTACTCCTCGATCAGGTGGATGTAGATCCAGCGCAGGTCGACGTCGCGGCTCCCGCGCGGTCGAGAACACATCTCATCCAGGTCGTGTCCGAGGGCCAGTTCGCGTGAGAGCGCGCACGCTCGGTCGTAGCGGGCGAACACTTCTTCGACCTCGTCGCCGTCCAGATCGGTGAAGTCCCGCTCCCGGTCGGACTCGTTCTTGTAGTACGAGACGACGTCGCGACCGGCAAAACAGCTCTCGAACCAGACCTGTTCGACGAAGGTGAGGTGGCGCACGAGCCCGAGCAGGGACATCGTGGAGGTCGCCACGGGACGGGTCTTGAGCTGGGTCTCATCCAGTCCGTCGCACTTGCCCAGGAGTGTCGCGCGGTAGAAGTCGAGCCACGCGTCGAGCTGGAGGCGCTCGGGCCCCGAGAAAGGAATATGTGGTCGCGGCAGTGCCGAATAACTCTCCATTTGCCTCATCGTACGCCGATGGCCGACGGCGCGTTAGCACTCGGTAAAATCGAGTGCTAACAAGGAGAGCTATGGCCCGGCGTGTGAACGCTAAACCCAAGAACGTCGATCTGGACGCCCGCAAGGCCACCATCTTGGAGGCCGTAGTGGTCGAGCACGTCGACACCGCCCAGCCGGTGGGCTCTTCCTCGGTCGCCCACAACGCCGACCTCGCGGTCTCGCCGGCCACCGTGCGCAGCGAGATGGTGGCCCTCGAGCGTGAGGGCTATCTCGCTCAGCCCCACACGTCGGCCGGCCGCGTGCCCACCGACAAGGGCTATCGCTACTTCGTCGACCACCTGCAGTCCGGAGTTCTCGGCCAGGCCCAGCAGCGTCAGGTGCGCGACTTCTTTGCCCACGTGCGCGGCGAGGTCGAAGACGTGCTCGAACAGACCGCCACGTTGCTGAGCCGGCTGACCAGTTACACCTCGGTGGTGGTGGGCGCGGGACACTCGCACTCCACGATCCTGAGCGTGCAGTTGGTCAATCTGGATGCTCGCCACCACCTGCTGGTCACCGTCTACTCCGATGGCACCGTCACCAAGAACAGCGTGCTCGTGGACTACGAGGCCACTCCCGCCGAGGTCGCCGAGGCGTCGCGCCAGCTGAACGCCCTGCTCATCGGCACCACCCTGGACGTCACCGTGCAAGTACCCAGCCGTGGGGATACCGTCGCCCGGCTGGTGCGCGAAGGGGCGTCGGTGCTGCACGCCGAGTTGCCCACGACCGACGGCGAGCAGGTCTACATCGGCGGCTCCTCGCGCGTCGCCGAGGTCTTCGAGGGAGTGGACACCGTGCGCCAAGTCCTCTCGATCCTGGAGCAGGAACTCCTCGTCGTCTCCCTCGTCGAAGACATCCTCGAAAAGGGCGTGTCGGTGGCGATCGGCTCGGAGACCGGCTACGCGCCGCTCTCGTCGTGTGCGGTCATCGTGGCCCCGGTGGCGCTCGAGGGGGAGACCATCGGCGCGGTCGGCCTGCTCGGTCCCACCCGCATGAAGTACCGCGAAGTCATGGCCGCCGCCGAAGCAGTCTCGCGGCACCTCTCCGATCACTTCGGAGGGAACACGCATGCCTAGTGCGAACCTCTACGAGATTCTTGAGGTCGACGCGAGCTGCTCGCCCGACGAGCTAAAGGCCTCGTATCGGCGTCTGGCGCGCAAGTATCACCCCGACGCCAACACCGACGATCCCATGGCCGAGACCCGTTTCAAGGAAGTCTCTCAGGCGTACGAGATCCTCTCGGATCCCGAACGTCGAGCGAACTACGACCGCTTCGGGTCCGACATGGGTGCGGGGGGTAATCCCTTCGGAGCGGGATCGGTCCAGGACATCTTTGACATGTTCTTTGGTGGTATGACCGGCGCGAGTGCGCAGTCGCGCCGAGGACCCCAGCCCGGTCCTGACGCCGAGGTCTCCTTGGGCATCACCTTGGAAGAGGCCGCATTCGGGGCCACCCGCGAGGTCACCGTGACCCTGCCCCAACGTTGCGAGACGTGCGACGGATCAGGCTGTAGCCCGGGTACGTCACCCACGACGTGCGAGGAGTGCCACGGTAGCGGCGAAGTGCGCAGAGTTCGCAACTCGATTCTGGGCCAGATGGTGACCTCGACGATCTGTTCACGGTGCAACGGCATGGGATCGCGCATCGAGTCGCCGTGCGTGGACTGCCGGGGCGATGGCCGTCGGTCCGAGAGCGTGACGTTGAGCGTCCAGATCCCCGCCGGCGTGGAAGAAGGCTCGACCATGCGCCTCGCCGGTCGTGGCCCCGCCGGCGCTCGCGGAGGTCCCAATGGGCGGCTGTTCGTCCATCTGCACGTGGCCGATGATCCGCGCTTCGAGCGGCACGGCGACGATCTGCACCACGAAGCGCACATCTCGTTCAGCCAGGCCGCCTTGGGAGCACGCATCACCGTGCCCACCTTGCGCGACGTGCACGAACTCGACGTCGAAGCGGGCAGCCAGAACGGCACCGTTCATCGTGTGCGCCACGAGGGCGTCGAGCACCTCCATGGCCGAGGGCGTGGCGACCTCTTCATCCATTTGACGGTCGACGTGCCCACGGAGTTGGACGACGAGTCCGAGACGATCCTGCGCAGCTGGGCGGAACATCGGGGCGAGGTGGTGAACGAACCGAGCGGCGGTTTCTTCCGGCGCCACAAGGCGAAAAAGTGACCCACGCCGAGTGGCCGCGTCGCGTGGCCGCCCTCGCTCAGTTTCACGTGGAGGACCCGGCCGCTCCGGTACTCGATCGCGCGAGCGACCACCACCTGCGAACAGTGCTGCGCGCGAAGGTGGGAGAAGAGGTGGTGGTGACCGACGGTCGCGGACACTGGTCGATCTGCATCGTCGCCGAGCACGATCTCACCCCAGTGAGCGACGTCTACCTCGATGATCGCGCACCCGCGACCACGCTGTATCTGGCCGCTCTCAAGGGCGACCACGGGAACTGGGCGGTCGCCAAGGCCACCGAGGTCGGAGTGTCGCGCGTGGTGCCCTTGGTGACCCGTCGCTCGGTGGTGAAGTTCACCGGCGACGTCAGGGACAAGACCCTCGCGCGGTGGCGGCGCATTACCCGCGAAGCCCAGGGACAGTGCCGGCGCACCTACGACGTGACGATCGATGAACCGGTGACGGTGAGCGATGTGCCCGAGGGCGTCGCCGTCGCGGACCTGGAGGGACCCGGGGACTGGCGCGGCGTGCGCGCAGTCGCAGTCGGGCCCGAAGGTGGCTGGGACGAGGGGGAGTGGGAACCCGCTCGCCGACGCGTTGGCCTCGGACCGACGGTCTTGCGCGCGGAGACCGCCGGCGTGGTCGCCGCCGCGCTCCTGGCCTTTCAGGTGGGAAGTTGGGGATTGACTCTGGACGATTCGAGTTATCGGTAATGATGAGGGGACGAGATGACTGACTGCCTCTTTTGCCAGATTGTCGCGGGCGAAATTCCCGCGAAGGTGGCCGCCGAATCCGACGATGCACTTGCGTTCTACGACATCGCGCCCCAGGCGCCGGTCCACGTACTGGTCATACCCAAGGCCCACTTCGACAGCGTCAACGAGGTGACCCTGGAGCACCCCGGCGTTTTCGAGGATCTGATGCGCCTGGCCCAGGAGGTCGCCGATCTCGAGGGCATCAAGGACAGCGGCTACCGGCTGGTGATCAACGTGGGACGCAACGGACAGCAGACGGTGCCGCATCTCCACATCCATGTCCTGGGTGGTCGACAGATGACTTGGCCACCTGGATGACCCAACAGGCGCGGGCCGACGAGGCCCTCACGACCACGACGTACGTGGCCAACACGCACCTCATGGCGGGGCTGCTGGGCGCGCGCGACGAGCACCTGCGCGTCATCGAGAGGGCGTTTTCGAAGTCCAAGATTCGCGTGCAGGGCAATCAGATCTCGGTGACCGGCCCCGACGCCGCGATGGTGCTTCGCCTCTTTGACGAGTTGGTCGTGGTCTTAGAGAGTGGGCAGTCCCTCGACACGACAAAGATCCAGCGCACCATCGACATGGTGGCTGAGGATCTTGTGCCCAGTGAGGTGCTGCGACACGAGGTAGTGCGCGGAGCGAAGGGTAAGACCATCCGACCCTCGACGGCGGGCCAGAAGCGCTACACCGATGCGATCGACGACAACATCATCACCTTTGGCGTCGGGCCGGCCGGCACGGGCAAGAGCTATCTTGCCGTCGCTCAGGCCGTCCAAGCTCTGCACCGGCGCCAGGTGAATCGCATCGTGCTCACCCGACCCGCGGTCGAGGCGGGGGAGAACCTCGGCTTTCTGCCCGGGGACCTCATGGCCAAGGTCGATCCCTACTTGCGACCGCTCTACGACGCGCTCTACGACATGTTGGGGGCCGACGGAGCCCAGCGTCTGGTGGCCAACGGCACGATCGAAGTCGCACCCCTGGCCTTCATGCGCGGTCGCACGCTCAATGACTCCTTCATCATCCTCGACGAGGCCCAGAACACGACGCCCGAGCAGATGAAAATGTTCCTCACCCGTATCGGCTTTAACTCCAAGGCCGTCATCACCGCCGACATCACCCAGATCGACCTGAATGGCAAGCGCAGCGGCATGCTGGACATCGAACGCATCCTGGGCGGGGTGGAGGGCGTCAGTTTCGTCTACCTCGGCGCCAAGGACGTCGTGCGACACCGCATCGTGGCCGACATCGTGGCCGCCTACGAACGATCCTCATGAGTGTCGATATCTACGCCGCGGACGAACAGCACGATCAGGACATCGACCTCGCGCGCTGGGTCGACCTCGCCCGGGGGGCGCTCGAGGACGAAGGCGTGCGAGGGCTGGCCGAGGTGTCGCTGATCTTCGCCGACGAACCAACCATCGCGGACCTAAATCAGCAGTTCATGGGGCGCGAGGGCCCCACCGATGTCTTGAGTTTTCCCATCGACGCTGATGTCGAGCCCTCGGGTCGCGTGCCCGACGCCGGGGGCAGCGGTCCGGGTGAGCCGCCCGCTCCCGAGATCCCTCAGCTGGTGGGCGATGTCATCATCTGTCCCGCCGTCGCGGCGCGCAACGCGATCGAGCATGAGGTGAGCTTCGACGATGAGCTCGCCCTTCTCATCGTGCACGGCGTGTTGCACTTGCGCGGATGGGACCACGCGATCGACGAGGAGGCTGAGCGCATGGAGGCGCGCGAGAGAGAGCTGCTCGCTCGTCACTACCGCGCGTCGTCGCCGTGATCGCGGCCGTCTGGCGAGCGAGCGACACCTACTTGTTGCTCGCGGTGGCGGTGCTTCTCCTCCTCTCGGGCTTCTTTGCCATGGCCGAGACGTCCCTCACGCGCATGAACCGCTCGCGTGCCCGATCGCTGGCCGATGAGGGTCGACACGGGTCCAAGGCGCTGGTCTCGCTCACCGAGGCGCCCGAGAAGTTTCTCAACCCTCTGTTGTTGCTCGTGCTCATCTGTCAGTTGGTCTCGGCGACCATGGTCGGCGTGTTGGCCGGTCATCTCTTTGGTGCTGCGGGCATCTTCGTCGCGACGGCGGGCGAAGTCGTCGTCATCTTCGTCGCCTTCGAGGCCATTCCGAAGAACTTCGCCATCTCGCACCCCGACGAAGCCGCTCTCGCGAGCGCTCCGGTGGTGGGTCGGATCCTTCGCTTCTGGCCGATTCGCTGGATCTCGGTCGTGCTCCTCTCGATCGCCGACGGCGTAATCGGCCTCTTTGGCGGCAACGGTCAAAAGCCCCGGATGACCGAGTCCGAGGTGCTCGCCATGGCCGACGTGGCCCACGAGGACGCGGCCATCGAGTCCGAGGAACGTAACTTCATTCACTCGGTGATCGAGTTCGGCGACACCATCGTGCGCGAAGTCATGGTGCCGCGCATCGACATGGTCGGAATTGACGCCACGTCCAGCGTGCGCGACGCCCTCGACCTCGCCATCGAGAGCGGGCGGTCGCGACTGCCCGTTCTGGGAGAGGGAGTCGACGACGTGGTGGGCATCGTCAACCTTCGTCACTTGGCGGGTCTGGTTGCCAACGGCCACGAGTCCGAAGCGGTCCAAGAGCACATGGGTGACGCTCACTTTGTCCCCGAGACCAAGCGGGTGGCGGCGTTGCTCAACGAGTTCCGCAACGCCAAAGTGCACCTCTTCATCGTGGTCGACGAGTACGGCGGCACGGCGGGCGTGGTCACCCTCGAAGACGTGCTCGAAGAACTAGTGGGTGAGATCATCGACGAGTCAGACCCCACCGACGAGGATGACAACCAGCGCACGCTAGGCGGGGCGTTTGAACTCTCCGGACGGCTCAACATCGACGACGCCAACGAGCAGTACGGTCTCGATCTGCCCACGGGCGGCTGGGACACGGTCGGGGGACTGGTGATCGACCTCGCGGGAGGGGTGCCCGAGGTCGGCCAAGCGTTCGTGATCGATCGCCATCGACTCACGGTGACGCGCATGGATGGGCGTCGCGTCGAAGAGATGCTGGTCGAACCGTTGTCGAGCACGTCGTGACCAAGGCTGGATTCGTCGCGATCCTGGGCCGGCCCAACGTCGGTAAGTCGACGCTGGTTAACGAACTCGTCGGCGCCAAGGTCACCATTACCGCGGCTTCGCCGAACACCACGCGCTACGCCGTGCGTGGCATCGCGACCGAGGGCGATACTCAGGTGATCCTGGTCGACACCCCGGGTCTGCACCGACCGCGAACGACCCTGGGCGGGCGGCTGAACCAGACGGCGCACTCCGCCGCCGACGGGGTGGACGTGATCTGTGCCATCTTCGACTCGACCGCAGCGATTGGCCCGGGGGATCGCCACGTCATTGAGACGATGTTGAAACAGGGTCGCGCCGAGGGACCCCCACAGCTGGTCGCGGTGGTGAACAAGATCGATCGATCGGGCCGCGACACGGTGGCGGGACAACTCCTCGCGGTCTCGGCCGCCGTCAGCGAGGTCGGCGCCGAGATCCATCGCTCCGACGTGGCATCTCGCGTTGAGTACTTCGCGGTCTCGGCCAAGAACGGCCAAGGCACGGATGATCTGCTCGCCTTCCTCGCGGCCCAGATGCCCGAGTCGCCGTTTCTCTTTCCCGACGACGAGGTCTCCGACGTCACCGAGGCGGCGTGGATCGCCGAGCTCGTGCGTGAACAGTTGGTGCGAAAGACCAAGCAGGAGTTGCCCCACTCCATCCACTGTCGAGTGTCGGAGTTCGAGTGGCCCCACGTAACCGTGGAGATCCTGGTGGAGCGCGAGTCCCAAAAGGGCATGGTGATCGGAAAAGGTGGTCAACTCCTCAAGGACGTGGGGATCGCGGCGCGCCGACAGTTGCCCGAGGGCCTCTACTTAGAACTGCGCGTGCGCGTGGAGCCAGGTTGGCAGAAGCGCGACGACATTCTGGATCGTTTCGGCTACTGATCGGCGGGCGCACGAAGCGCCAGTTCCCGCAGAAACTCATGCACCGCCTCGCGGTCGCGCGTGCGCTTCATGGGCGGGAGTTTCTTGAACATCTCGGCGCGATAGTTGGCCGTCGCCAGTCGCGTGTCGAGCACCGCCACGACGCCCCGGTCGTCCTTGGTGCGAATGAGCCGACCCACCCCCTGGGCGAGCAGCATGGTCGCGCGCGGCAAGTCGACCTCGAAGAAGGGCCGCGTCGCTCGTTCGCGTCGAGCTTCGGCGAGCGGGTCCCCCGGCACCGTGAAGGGCAGCCGGTCGATGGTCACCAGGCTGAGGGAGTGGCCGGGCACGTCGACGCCCTGCCAGAAACTCGTGACGGCAAAGAGGCTCGCTTCATGGCTCTCGCGAAAGGCTTCGATCAACTTTCCCCGCGAGAGGGACCCTTGGACCAACACTTCGGTCGCCAGGCGCGGCGCGACCGCCTCGGCGACTCGATTCATCACGGAGCGATTCGTGAAGAGCGCGAGGGTGCGTCCGCCGGCGGCCGTGATCAGGCCCACCAGCTCGTCGATGATCGCGGCCTCGGCCGCGGGATCGTTGCGTTCGGGCAGTCCCGGGGGCACGTAGAGCAGGCCGTGCTCTTGATAATCGAAGGGGCTCGCGACACGCTCAACGACGACGTCGTCCAGGCCGAGGTTGGTCGCCAGCGTGTCGGGAATGGTGGCGCTGGTGAGGACCCCGGTTACCTGGGGCCAGAGGTCGTGGCGCAACCGCGGGCCCACGTCCACCAAGGAGATCGCGACTTCGACCTCACGATCGCTGCGGGTCAGGTACAAGAGCTCGGAGTCCTTGACGTTGCCCACCCGATCGAGGTCGTTGGCCAGGTGCACGGCGGGACCCAGCGCGCGTACCT
>JBEKYI010000033.1:0-14634 GCA_049511155.1 Acidimicrobiales bacterium | reverse complement strand
GACGACCTTGATACCGGTCTCGAACATCGTGGACTTGGGCTCGAGCTGGTCGAAGGCCGGGGCCGAGCGGTGAATCTCCCAGTGGTCTTCGACTTTGCCGATGTCCTCGGTGTCGAGCGGCTCGCCCACCACGTTGAACACGTGGCCGAGCACCGCATCACCGACGGGCACACTGATGCCGTGCCCGCTTTGGCGCACGATGGTGCCGCGCACCAAGCCGTCGGTCGGTCGCATGCAGATGCAGCGCACCCGACCCTCACCGATCTGCTGGGCGACCTCGGCCACGACGTTGATGGTCTTGCCTTCGAGCTCGATGTCCATCTCCACCGCGTGGTTGATCTCGGGCAGTGCGTGCGGAGGGAACTCCACGTCGACGACCGGTCCGGCGATCGCGACGACGCGCCCCGGCTCCAACTCGGTCTTCTCTGGTGCGATGGTCATGTGATTCTCACTTTCCCGAGCGGAGCGCTTCGGCGCCGCCCACGATTTCCATAATTTCGGTGGTGATCGAGTCCTGGCGGGCTCGGTTCATCACGCGGGTCAAGGTCTGGCCGAGCTCGTCGGCGTTGTCGGTCGCGGCCGCCATGGCGCGTTGCTGGGAGGTGTGGAACGAGGCCGCACCTTCCAGCAGCGCGGTGAAGATCTCACTCTCGAGCGCGCGCGGCATCAGGGTGATGAGGAGTTTTTCCACCTCGGGCTCGAACTCGGTGTAGCCCTGCAGTGTGGGCGGCTCATCACTGACCGGCAGTTCCGGCACGACCAGGGGCAACAACTGTTCGACGTCGACGGCTTGGGATCCCGCCGAGTAGTAGCGCGTCGACACGAGCAGGACCTGTTGGATTTCGCCCGCGAGAAAGGGCCCAATGAGCTGGCTCGCGATCTCCCGGGCGTCGGAGTAAGTCGGGCGATCGACGAAACCCACGAAGTTCGCCTCGACCTCGATGCCGCGGTATCGGAAGTACGAGCCGGCCTTCTTACCGACGGTGATGAGCTGGGCTTGGGTACCGTCGCTCGTGAGCTTGGTGACCAGACGCTCACCGGCGCGCAATGAGGCGTTGTTGTAGGGGCCTGAGAGACCGCGGTCCCCGGTGAGGACCACGACCGCGGCGCGTTCCACCTTCTCGGGCAGGGCGAGGAGCTTCTTTGCGCCCGCGGGGTCACCGAGAGCGGCCTCGAGGACGACGCGTTGCATGCCGAGTCGGTACGGCCGGTTCGCCGCGATGCGCGCGATGCTACGAGGAATCTGGGAGGCGGCGATCAGCTCCATTGCCTTGGTGATCTTGCGCGTCGAACGCACCGAACGAATGCGTTGACGAAGTATCCGCTCCTGTCCACCGGCCATGACTCCTCCTTTCTCTCGCTCGTGGTCTCTTAGTTACTGGTCGCGAAGCTCGCGAGGAACGACGTCAACGCGGCATCCAGCGCGTCGGTGTCGTTGAGTTGTTTGGTGTCGCGGATGTTAGCGAGGATGTCGGCGTGCTTGGCGCGCATGTCAGTGAGGAACTCGGCCTCAAAGCGCGTCACGTCCTCCACCGGAATGGAGTCGAGCCACCCCTTGGTACCGGCGTAGATCGCGACGACCTGCTCTTCGACGGGCACGGGCGCGTTCAGACCCTGCTTCAAGAGTTCGGTCAAGCGATAGCCCCGATCCAACTGCTGCTGAGAGCCCTTGTCGAGCTCGGAACCAAACGTCGCAAAGGCCTCGAGGTCGCGGAACTGGGCGAGGTCGATCTTGAGGGTACCGGCAACCGCGCGCATCGCCTTGATCTGGGCCGCACCGCCCACGCGCGAGACCGAGTTACCCACGTCGATCGCCGGGCGAACGCCGGAGTAGAACAGGTCCGACTGCAGGAAGACCTGACCGTCAGTGATCGAGATGACGTTGGTGGGGATGTACGCCGAGATGTCGCCGGCCTTGGTCTCGATGATCGGCAGCGCGGTGAGCGAGCCGCCACCGAGTTCGTCGCTCAGCTTCGCCGCGCGCTCGAGCAGACGGCTGTGCAGATAGAAGACGTCGCCGGGGTACGCCTCGCGGCCCGGTGGGCGGCGCAGTAGCAACGAGATCTGACGATAGGCCTCCGCCTGCTTGGAGAGGTCGTCATACACGACAAGCGCGTGATCGCCCTTTTCCATCCACTCCTGGCCGATCGCGCAGCCGGCGTAGGGGGCGAGGTACTTAAAGGGCGCCGGGTCGCCAGCTCCCGCGACCACCACGACGGTGTACTCGAGCGCCCCGAAGTCCTCGAGCGTCTTGACTGTTTGGGCGACTGACGAGTTCTTCTGTCCGACCGCGACGTAGATGCACTTCACGCCCTGACCCTTTTGGTTCAAGATCGTGTCGATGGTGACGGTCGTCTTGCCCGTCTTGCGGTCGCCGATGATGAGTTCGCGCTGGCCACGTCCGATGGGCGTCATCGCGTCGATCGCCTTGATGCCGGTCTGGAGTGGTTCGCTCACGGGCTGACGACCGGTAATGCCAGGCGCTTGGATCTCCATGCGGCGCGTCGTCGCACCCACCAGTGGTCCCTTACCATCGATCGGCTCGCCGAGCGCGTTCACCACGCGGCCGAGGAGCGCGTCGCCCACGGGCATGGAGAGAATCCGACCCGTCGAGCGCACGACCTGCTCTTCTTCGATGCTGTCGACCGAGCCCAACACGACGGCACCGATGGTCTCTTCGTCGAGGTTCATCGCGAGGCCCACGGTGCCGTCTTCGAACTCCAGGAGCTCATTGACCTTGGCCGAGGGCAGCCCCGACACGCGCGCGATGCCGTCACCGACTTCGACCACGCGACCGACCTGCTCGGCCGCGATGGCCGGGTTGAAGTCGGTGACGTGCTTGCGCAGTGCGTCGGTGATCTCGCTGGCGCTGATGGTGAGCTCAGTCATCACGTATTCCTTTGCTTAGTTATTCGATTGGAGGGCTGATTCGAGGTCGCGACCGGAGGCGGCCACAACATCGTGCAGGGCGCCGAGGCGACCCTTGGTGGAGGCATCGAGGCGTAGGTCGCCGATCTCGATGAGGACGCCACCCAGCAGGGAGGGCTCATCGGCGATCTGCAGTTCGACGTCTTTGCCGGTGAGGGCGTGGAGCGAATCGACGAGCTCGTGCTGGGAGTCCGCAGAGAGGGCGCGTGCGGTGTGCACCCTCGCGATGCGCCAGTCGCGCGACTGGGCGACGTAGTTCACGAGGTAGTCGAGGGTCCCCACGACGTCGCGCGGGCGTCCACCCACAATCGTGAAACGAGCCAGTTCAAGGGCGATCGGATTGACCTTGTCCTCTAAGAGCTGATCCGTGAGACCAAGTCGAGCTCCTAAGGGTGCCTCGCGGTCCAGGAGAAGGTGACGGAGCCCCTCATTGCCTTCGACGGTGCGAGCCCACCGAAAAAGGTCGTCCTCGATCGATGAGAAGTTGTCGGTGTCGACGTCCTCTAAGAGAGCGTCGGCGAATCCCGACACGCGCCGACGTGCGTCGAGCAGCGAGAGGCCCGGGAGAGGAAAATCGCCGTTGTCGCGCAGGGCCCGCGCGGAATAGGCGAGCTCACTCACGGCCGAGGGCACCTCTTGAGCGGGGACGGAGGTTGCGGCGTACACCAGAATCCGCAGGGCCTCGGTCGAGACCTTGTTCTCGAGTAGGTCGTGGACCACGAGACCGCGCGCCACGTGGGTGATGGAGGTGTCGGTGAGCACCGCGCTGAGATCGTCGCGCGACTGGATCGTGGCGTCAAAGGCCTCAAGGTCACCGGTCACCGCCGCGAGCGCGGACGCGTCGAGACGCCCGAGGACGGCAGTGGCGAAACCTTCGAGCTTGGGCAGCATGATTAGTTGTTCGTCCCCTTGGCAGCCTCGGCGTGGATAGCCGCCACGGCCTCACGCACGAGATCGTCGTGAGTGCTCTGGTCGACTTCGCGTCCCACGATCTTGGACACGAGGTCAAAGACAATCTCACCGATGCGCGCCGATGCCTCATCGACGGCGTGCTGGCGCGCGGATGCCACTTCGCTGGCCGCGGTGGCCACAATGCGGTCGTACTCTGCCTGGGCTCGGCCCACCGCCTCGGCTTTGAGTTGATCCGAGGTCTCCTGGGCGCCGGCGACGATGGCCCGGGCCTGCTCGCGCGCGTCCGCGAGCACCTTGTCGCGCGCGTCGTCGGCCGCGGCCGCTTCCGCGCGGGCTGCCTCCGCCGCCTCGAGCGAGGTGCGGATCTTCTCCTGTCGATCCACGAGCATCTTGTTGATCACGGGAAAGATGTAGCGCTTCGCGATGAGGAATATCACCACGAAGACGGCGAGTTCCACAAAGAACGTACCGTTGGGGAGGAGAAAGATTGACGTACCAATCATCTCGAGAGTCCTTCTTTCATAGAGCGTGTGCTCCGCGTCGTTCCGTGGGTCCTATTGCTTCTTGAACACGTAGACGAAGACCACCATGAACAGCAAGTTGATGAAGTACATGGCTTCGACGAGACCGACGGTCAAGAAGAAGTAGGTACGGGCCTTGTTTTCGATCTCGGGCTGACGAGCGATGGCGGCAATCGTCTGGCTACCGGCCAGACCGTCACCAATCGCAGCACCGATCGCACCACCGCCGAGGGCGAGACCACCGCCGACGAGGGCGCCCGCGTTGCGTACCGCATCGCTGATGCTCGATGAATCTGTTGCCATTGTTGCTTCCTCCTGGGTTTTCCTAGTGAGACGTCTCTAATTGAGAAGTGTGCTGTTCGTCCTCGTCGTGGCTCATCGCAAACCCGAAGTACAGGATCGTGAGCAACATGAAGATGAACGCCTGGATCGTGCCGAGCAGTCCGGTGTCGAAGAACTTCCACGCGATCTCAAAAGGCCACGTCACGTAGACCGGCAACAAGGTGAGGAGCACGACAACGAAGAGCCCGCCCGAGAAGATATTGCCAAAGAGACGGAAGGTCATCGTGATGGGCTTAGTGATCTCTTCGATGACGTTGATCGGCGCGAGTGCGGCGAAGGGCTTGAAGTAGTGCCTGAAGTAGCCCTTGAACCCGCGCGAGCGGAACGACTCGATGTGGACCCAGATGATGACGAAGGCCACGAGCGCGAGGGGCAGGTTCACGTCACCGGTGGGCGCGGGCAGAATCGCACCTGAGGAACCGGGATGCATCGACGTGGGTAGAAAGTCGAGCCAGTTGCAGATCAAGAGGAATAAGAACAGGGTCGCCCCGAGAGGAACGAAACGCTGGCCCTGAGGACCGATGGCCGAGTCCGCGAGGTCGCTCACCTGCTCGACCAGAATCTCCCAGATGAGCTGTAGTTTGCTCGGCACACCCGAGGTCGCTTTCCTCGTCATGGCAAAGCCCAGCCAGAGGAAGATGACGGCAGCGACCACCGTCGAGAGCACGATGTCGTAGTAGACGGTGAGCCCGAAGATGTGCCAGGCGGGGTGGATGCCCACGGGAATCGTCTTCACCGCAAACTGCATCCTCACTGCACTCCTCCCTGGTTGGCCACCACTCGCAAAACGTTGAGAACAAAGACAATCTGATAAAGCACAAGCCCCGACACAATACCTACTCCCAGTGGAGCGTTCAGCCAAAGAAGGACTAGCACGATGGCGGTCAGCGCGCCCAATCGGGCGATCGTGTTGCTGCCGAGTTGTCGGCGCACGGCCTTGGTGCTCTGATCGCCTCGGACCTCAACCCGAGAAGAGCGCCGGGCGAGCTGTCGAAAGTTCCCAATGGCTAGACCCATGCCGAGCACGAGCCCGAGCGCTCCCAGAGGAGGGGCCACGAAAATGGCGACGAGGAAGCCCACCGCCCCCACCACGACCGCAGTCAGGGTGGTTCGGCGCAGGAGCCGTGGAAGGGTATCTGTGGGTAGGTTTTCTAACACGGCCGATCAAGTCTAGAGGTAGCGACGAACGAGCTGGATTACGCTCGTCGCGGCCACGACCGTTCCCAACACTATCCCGATCAACAGACCCCACGGCGCGACGTGCCAGAGGTGATCGATGTAGAGACCGAGCAGGACCCCGAGGGTGATGAGGATCGCGATCGTGAGTCCCATCGCCGTGAAAGCAGCGAATCCGGGGAGGTCCTTTAGGACAGGTTTTTCCTGATCAGAGCCGTGAGAGGATCCGAGTGGGTCGCTCACCGGCGAACCTCGTCACGTAGGGAAAAGGTCTCCTCTCGACGCCGCTGGAGGCGCCCACGCAACGGGCTGAACCAGGTGAACAGGGCAATCACCAGGACCGCGACGCCGAGGGGAATGAACACGTTGGCCTCCGTGTCAAAGAGCGGCAACAAGACGAATCCGCAGAGCAGAGCGGTCCAGGACCACAAGATGATCACGGTGCGCCGATGCCCGTGTCCCAGCCTCATGAGGCGGTGGTGAACGTGCATCTTGTCGGCCGTCTGGAACCCTTGTCCCGAGAGAGTGCGTCGCACGAACGCCCAGGCCGCGTCAAGGAGCGGGACCCCCAGAATAAAGACGGGAATCAGCAGGGGCGCGAAGAAGAAGAACGTCACGCCACTGGCGGGTGGCGTGCGCCCCCCGATCACCATGGTGGACGCGCTCATCAAGAGTCCGAGCATCATCGCTCCCGCGTCGCCCATGAAGAGCTTGGCGGGATGGAAGTTGTCACGCAGGAAACCGATGCAGATTCCGCAGGTAAGTGCGGCAATCAATGGCCCGACGTTGGTCGAGGGCAAAAGTCCGAGATGCTCCAGGCGCAGTCCGTAGACGCACAACGTGCCCGAGGCGATGGCGACGATGCCCGCGGCCAATCCATCCAGGCCGTCAATCAGGTTTACCGCGTTCGTGAGGGCGAAGACCCACACGGCCGTGACGATCGGCAGTATCGACGGCCCCAGCACCACGAAGCCAGCGAAGGGCAACTTCAACTGATACATCGTCGCCCCGGAGAAGTACAGGATCGACGCCGCCAGGAACTGGCCCGCGACCTTGGCCGGGGCGCTCATTTCTCGAAAGTCGTCCAGCACGCCTACGACGAAGATGACGCCCGCCGCGAGAAGGACGCCCAGCATCTCGTGCGACGACGTGATAACCGCTCGCAACGTGGGGTCCAGCAAGGCGACCATGACCGCGACGCAAAAACCCACGAGCATTGCCGCGCCTCCCCCATACGGGGTCGCGCGTTCGTGCACTTTGCGCTCTCCTGGTTCGGCGACGTAGCCAACCTTGAGCGAGATCACGCGCGCCACCGGATTGGCGAGAAGCGTCACTATCGCACCCACCAGAGCGACCACTCCGTAGGCGGCGATGTTGCCCATCTAACTACTGTGAGAAGTTCGCGTAGGGATTAAACGTCGCACACAGTTCGCCCACCTCGCGACGAACCTCATTCAGCGCCTCCTCGTCGTCTCGGCTGCGCAGAGCCCTAGCCATCAGCGACGCGATCACTTCGAACTCGCCCTCTCGCATGCCCGCCGTCGTTTCGGCCGCGGAGCCGACGCGCAGGCCGGACGTGATGAACGCGCTGCGCGGGTCGTCGGGGATGGCGTTGCGATTTGTCGTGATACCCGCGCGGTCGAGGGTTTCCTGGGCAACCTTGCCCGTGAGATCGGCGTCGTAGTCGCGCAGATCCAACAACAGCATGTGGTTGTCCGTGCCGCCCGAGACCAATCGGAATCCTTCTTTGGCGAGAGCCGCCCCGAAAGCCTGAGCGTTGGCCACAACCTGTGCGGCGTACGTGGAGAAACTCGGCTGGCTCGCTTCCTTAAAGGCCACTGCTTTCGCCGCGATCACGTGCTCGAGGGGACCGCCCTGCTGCCCGGGAAAGACCGCCGAGTCAATCTTCTTCGCGAACTCCTCGCGGCACAGGATCGCTCCCCCGCGCGGACCCCGCAAGGTCTTGTGGGTCGTGAACGTCACGACGTCGGCGAAGGGCACCGGACTGGGGTGAGCGTGACCGGCAATAAGGCCCGCCACGTGAGCGGAGTCGAACATCAACAGCGCGCCGACCTCGTCGGCGATCTCGCGAAACGGCTCGGGATCGATGGTGCGCGAGTACGCCGTCGCTCCCGCGACGATCAGCTTGGGACGCTGTGAGAGGGCGAGATCGCGGACATTGTCGAAGTCGATGACTTCGCCGATCGCGTCGGGACCCTCCTCGCGCGGGGTAACGCCGTAGGAGACGAACTTCCAGAACTTTGAGGTGATTGACGCCGGCGAGCCGTGCGTGAGGTGACCGCCCTGGTCGAGGCGCATCGCCAGAATGGTGTCGCCCGGCTCTAAGAGCGCTTCGTACACCGCCACGTTCGCGTTCGCCCCGCTATGGGGTTGGACGTTGGCGTGCTCGGCGTCAAACAGGGCGGTCAGGCGGTCGCGGGCCAGACTCTCGACCTCGTCCACGATGTAGTTACCGCCGTAGTAGCGCCGACCGGGGTACCCTTCGGCGTACTTGTTGGTGAGAACCGAACCGGTCGCCGCCAACACGGAGGGCGAGGCGAAGTTCTCGCTCGCGATGAGTTGGATGGTCGAGGTCTGGCGCCCGTAGTCGCGCGCCAACAGTTCGACGATCTCCTCGTCGTTCGTGATCCAGGCATCCAACGGGGACGAAGCCATTGTTCTTACCCTTTCTCGCTCAGCGCGTGGTCGAGCTCTCGTAACTTCTCGATTCGGTTGTCGTGTCGACTCTGCGGCTCAGCATCCAGCCACGCCCGCAGCGACTCCACCGCGACGATCGAACCCGTTAGACGGCCGCCCATGCAGAGCACGTTGGCGTGATTGTGCTCGCGCGCGAGGTGCGCCGACGTCACGTCGTGCACGACCGCGGCTCGCACGCCGGGCACCTTATTGGCGGCCATAGCGATACCAATACCCGAGCCGCATACCGCAACTCCCAGGTCCGCATCACCGTTCACCACGGCGCGGCCGACCGCTGCACCATAGTCGGGGTAGTCGACCGGCTCGGTCGCGTTAGCGGTCCCCACGTCGAGAACGTCGTAACCCCAGGCATCCAACGACGACGCCAGTGTCGTCTTCAGGTCGTATCCGGCGTGATCGGAGCCGATGGCGATGCGCATTGACAACTACCCTACCGTTCACCCTTCCTCGTACTCAGACCCGAACGAGTCAGATTGAGGTCGCGTGTTCGTTCATATTCCCAGGTCGAGGGGTCACTAGGATCGGCCGAGTGAAGCACGTCGCTCTCGCGCCCCCGCTCGTCTCCTCGCTCAATGTCGCCTCGGATGACTTCGAGAAAAACCGGCGTGACATGCTCGAGCAACTTGAGGTCATCGACGGGCTGCTGGACGAGGCCGAAGCCGGTGGCGGCGAGGCGGCCATGGCTCGCATGCGCTCGCGGGGCAAGATGCCAGTGCGCGAGCGCATTGGCGCCGTGCTCGATCCGGACTCCCCGTTCCTCGAGATCTCGGCTCTGGCGGGCTATGGATCGGACTACACCATCGGTGGCGGGATGGTGGTCGGCATCGGCGTCATCGCGGGCACTGAATGCGTGATCATGGCCAACGATCCCTCCGTGCTCGGCGGTGCTCTCACGCTCTATTCCGCGAAGAAGTGGATGCGCGCACTCGAGATCGCGCGCGACAATCAGATGCCCTACGTGAGCTTCGTCGAGTCAGCCGGGGCAGACCTGAGGGTGGGCCGAGGCGGCGGGGGCCAAATGCAAACAGCGCACTTCGCCGAGAGCGGTCGGTTCTTCTATGACCTCATCGAACTATCCAAAATGCGCGTGCCCACCATCAGCGTCGTGTTCGGTTCATCCACCGCGGGCGGCGCCTACCAACCGGGCCTGAGTGACTACAACATCCTCGTCAAGGATCAGTCCAAGATCTTCCTCGCCGGTCCTCCGCTCGTCAAGATGGCGACCGGTGAAGAGTCCGACGACGAGACCCTCGGCGGCGCCGTGTTGCACGCCGAAGTCTCGGGCCTGGGCGACTACCTGGCCGAAGACGAGATGGACGCCATCCGAATGTGTCGCGAGGTCGTCTCGCACCTCAACTGGAGAAAGGACGGGCCACCCCCGTCGCTGCCGAACGACGATCCCGTCTATGACCCCGAGGAACTGCTCGGCATCATGAGTCGCGACCTCCGACAGAGCGTCGACACTCGCGACGTGATTGCGCGCGTCGTCGACGGCTCACGCTTCGAAGAGTTCAAAGCGCGCTACGGCACGACACTCGTGTGCGGGTGGGCCAGCGTGCACGGCTATCCGATCGGCATCCTGGCCAATAACGGGGTCATCCACCCTCAGGCCGCCGAAAAGGCCGGACAGTTCATCCAACTCTGCAATCAGATCGACGTGCCGCTCGTCTTCATCCAGAACATCACGGGCTATATGGTCGGCAAGGACGCCGAGGCCGAAGGCATCATTAAAAAGGGATCGCAGATGCTCAACGCGGTGACCAACTCGACGGTCCCCCACATAACTCTCATCATCGGTTCGTCCTATGGCGCGGGGACCTACGGCATGTCGGGACGGGCCTTTAACAACCGCTTCACGTTTCTGTGGCCCACCGCCAAGATCGCCGTCATGGGTCCTAAGCAGATCGCGGGCGTGATGTCTCAAGTTCGACGCGCCCAGGCCGAGCGCCACGGCGAGGCGTTCGACGAAGACGAGGACGCCAAGATCGTGGCCGCCGTCGAAGAGGCGCAGGAGAAAGGGTCCTTGGCCCTCGCTGCCACCAGCGTCGTGAGCGACGACGGCGTCATCGACCCGCGGGACACGCGCACCGTGCTGGGCATCTGTCTGTCAGTCGTGCGCCGGCGGCCCATTGAGGGCGCGACCAGTTACGGGGTCTTTCGCCTGTGAGATTCACCTCGATCCTCGTCGCCAACCGTGGCGAGATCGCGCGGCGCATCCTGCGCGCCGCGACAGCGTCTGGTCTGCGCACCGTCGCGGTCTACGTATCAGAGGACGCGAACGCACCCTTCGTGCACGAAGCCGACGAGGCGATCCTGCTGCCATCGAACTACCTCGATGTGGACGCCATCATTGCGGCCGCTAAGGACAGCGGCGCTCAGGCGATCCACCCCGGCTACGGTTTCCTCTCGGAGAACGCGAACTTCGCCGCCGCCGTGGTCGACGCCGGTCTGGTGTGGATCGGTCCGCCCGCGCCAGTCATAGCGGCGGTGGGCGACAAGCTGGCGGCCAAGGATTTGGCCCGATCGGCTGGTGTCAACGTCCTCGAGTCGAGCGAACGGCCCGAGGACGCCGAAAGCATCGGTTATCCAATCATGATCAAGGCGGCCGCCGGCGGTGGCGGCAAGGGAATGCGCGTCGTGCACGAACCCCGTGAACTCGCGGACTCACTGCAAGCCGCAAAACGCGAAGCACAGAGCGGTTTCTCCGATGATCGCGTGTTCCTGGAGCGCTACATCGCTCGTTCGCGCCATGTCGAAATCCAGATCCTCGGCGATGAGTACGGACACCTGGTGCACCTAGGCGAGCGCGACTGCTCCATTCAGCGTCGCCATCAGAAACTGATCGAAGAGTCGCCGTCCCCCGCGCTCAGCGACGACACCCGCCAGGCCATGGGAGAGGCGGCGCTGTCGCTGGCGCGCGCCATCGGATATGAGTCGGCGGGCACGGTGGAGTTCATCGTCGACGACGCGACCCACGACTTCTACTTCCTGGAAGTGAACGCCCGCCTTCAGGTCGAACATCCGGTGAGCGAGGAGGTCAGCGGCATCGACATCGTGCTCGAGCAGCTGCGAATCGCCCAGGGCGAGGAACTGGACTACACCCAAGAGGACGTCGACCTCGTCGGACACGCGATCGAAGTCCGACTCTGCGCCGAAGATCCCCAGGCCGGGTTCTTGCCCGCCACCGGCACACTGCACGCCTTCCAAGCCGCCGAGGAGCCCTCGCTGCGATGGGAGAGCGGAGTGGAAGAAGGCTCGGTGGTCACGGTGAAGTTCGATCCCCTCCTCGCCAAAGTGATTTCGTATGCGCCAACTCGAGAACTGGCCGCCGCCACGCTGGCCCTGGGCCTTGAGCGCCTGCACCTGGGCGGTGTCACGACAAATCGCGACTTCCTTGTCAACGCGCTACGCAGTGACGTGTTCCTGCGCGGTGAAGCCACGACCGATTTCGTCGAAGACTCGACCGTCGCGCGAGGCCTCGAGGTGAGCGACGACGATCTCGCCATGGCGGCCTGCACCGGGGCGCTCTGGCTGCAGGGCCGACACCGTGCGGACGCCCAAGTTCTCGCCGACGCGCCGAGCGGCTGGCGCAACGCTCGACTTCCTCGCCAGCACGTTGAGCTGAAGCTCGGCGAGCGCTCATTTAGCGTCGACTACGTCCGGCGTCGCGACGGGTCTTTCGACCTGGGCGAGTTCGGGCTCGCACGAATTCACGGTTGGGGATCTCGGCACATCGACGTGGAGATCAACGCGCGACGGCGTTGGGCGCTCGTGACCCTCACCGCGGGCCACCTCTTTGTCCAGTCGTTGCGCGGAACCATCGACTTTGGCGTTGTCGAGCGCTTCGAAGTCCACCACCGTGACGCCGTGTTTGGCGGTCTGAGCGCCCCCATGCCCGGTCGGATCCTCGAGGTCCGCGTCTCGCCGGGACAAGTCGTGCGCGCGGGCGAATCGCTCGTCGTGATGGAGGCGATGAAGATGGAACACGTCATCGCAGCGAGCAGTGACGGCGTCGTGGACGAAGTCCTGGTCCACAAGGATCAGCAGGTAGAACGCGACGCGACACTCCTCACGATGCGCGACGCCCCATGATTCGCATCGCCAACTGCTCGGGCTTTTACGGCGACCGCGCCTCGGCTGCACGCGAGATGGTCGAGGGCGGTCCCATCGACGTCCTCACGGGAGACTGGCTCGCCGAACTCACCATGTTGATCTTGGCACGTACGCGGGCCAAGCAGTCCGGACAGGGTTACGCCAAGACCTTCCTCACCCAGATGGAGCAGGTCATGGGAACCTGCCTGGATCGTGGCATCAAGGTGGTGTCGAACGCGGGCGGGCTGGATCCCGAGTCCTGCGCGGTCGCAGTCTCTGAGATCGCCGATCGCCTCGGCCTCTCGCCCACCATTGCGTACGTGAACGGTGATGACCTCATGGGGCGCCTGGACGATCTGGATCGCGTCGGTGCCCTCACGCACTTCGAAACCGGAGAGCCGCTCGGGGACCTGTCGCGCTTCATCACGGCCAATGCATACCTCGGGTGTTTCGGCATCGTCGAAGCGCTGAGCGGCGGAGCAGACATCGTGGTGACGGGCCGAGTGACCGACGCGGCCCTGGTGTGCGGCCCGGCGGCCTGGCACCACCACTGGCGACGCGACAACTTTGACGCGCTGGCCGGCGGCGTGGTGGCGGGACACGTCATCGAGTGCGGCGCCCAGGTGACGGGCGGAAACTACTCCTTCTTCACCGAAGTCCCGCACATGGAGCGCGTCGGCTTTCCCTGGGTCGACGTCGATGAGGACGGCAGTTGCGTCGTGGGAAAGCACGAGGGTACGGGTGGCGAAGTGTCCATTGGCACCGTTACGTCGCAGTTGCTCTACGAGATTGGCTCGCCCTCCTACGTCGGCCCGGACGTCAGCGCTCGATTCGACACGATCGAGCTCGAACAGGTGGGCGTTGATCGCGTACGCATCGCTGGGGCCCGCGGAGAGGCTCCGCCCAGCACCCTCAAGGTCGCCATGAACGAACTGGGCGGATATCGCAAGGACCTGAGCGTCGCCTTAACCGGCCTGAACATCGACGAAAAAGCTGATCTGGTGGAACGCGCCTTCTGGATCGCGTGCCCCTTTGCGCCGGAGGACTTTGAGAGCGTGACGACGCGCGTCATTCGCACGGACAAAGCCGATCCACCCACCAACGAAGAAGCTGTCGCCACGTGGCGGGTGACGCTCAAGGACCCCGACGAGCACAAGGTGGGTCGAGCGCTCGCCGACGCTGTCATCGAGCTGGCGCTCACGACCATCCCGGGATTCTTCATGACCAGTGCGAGCCCCTCACCCGGTTCGCCCTATGGCGTGTACCGTCCGGCTCTTGTGCCGAGCAACCTCGTTCCTCAGTACGTCAGCATCCTCGGGGGCGAACGCACCGTGATCGACTCGGTCGCACCGACGGGCGACGCCCACATCGTGGCCAACCATGGCACTCACGTCGTCGCCCCCGGGGGGTCGACGACTCTCGCCCCCTTGGGCCAGATCGTTGGCACGAGATCGGGCGACAAGGGCGGTCACGCGAACCTCGGTGTCTTTGCGCGCACCGACGAAGGCTTCGCGTGGCTCGACGAGTTCTTGAGCGTCGACGAACTCAAGCGGCTCTTGCCCGAGACCGCGACGCTGCGCGTGGAACGTTTCCGCCTGCCCGCTCTGCGCTCGCTCAACTTCGTCATCCACGATCTCCTCGACGAAGGGGTTGCCGCGTCGACGCGACAGGACGCTCAGGCCAAGGGACTCGGAGAATGGCTGCGCAGCCGATACGTCGAACTACCCACGTCCTTGATCGCCCATGACTAGCGTCACCCAACTGCGCGGTGACCTGACCGATGAGCAAGAATCGCTCGATATCGTCGTACGTGACCTTTCCGACGACCGGTGGTATCTGGCCACGGCCAGTCCCGGTTGGAACGTGTTCGACCAAGTTGCGCACCTCTCCTACTTCGATGCACGTGCCGCGCTCGCCCTGAGCGACCCCGAGGGGTTTCGCCGCG
>JBEKYI010000032.1:0-14873 GCA_049511155.1 Acidimicrobiales bacterium | reverse complement strand
GAGCCGCGCTGCCAGATCGTCGGCGTCGAACGTCGAGGAGTCCGCCGAAAACCGACTGGGCATCGTAAACCCGCGCACGGCACGAGCACCGACCGCGTCCACGGCGATGGCGGCCACGAGCGAGGAGTCAATTCCTCCCGAGAGCGCCACGATCGCTTCGCGAAAGCCATTCTTGCGCAGGTAGTCCCGCGTCCCCATCACTAGGGCGTCGTAGATCTCCTGGCGCGGATCGAGGATCACTTCGAGCCGATTGACACTGGCCGCGCGAAGCCGCGACTCGTCGCGTACGTACCCCGACGCGATCGGCACCCCCACGCTTGACTCGCGGGCTTCTAGCTCACAGACCAACAGGTCCTCACTGAACGCCCGGGCACGCGCGACGACTTCACCGTGGGCGTTCACGGCGAAACTCTGGCCATCGAAGACCAACTCGTCCTGTCCTCCCACCAGGTTGACGTAGGCAATCGGACAGTTCGTCTCGCGTGCTCGCTCGGCGATCATCAGTTCTCGCTCCTCGCGACGACCCCGCGCGTAGGGCGACGCATTGGCGACCACGAGCAGCGTTGCTCCCTGCAACGCGAGTTCTGCGGCCGGACCCATGGTCGTCCACACGTCCTCGCACACCAACATGCCCACCGCCACGCCATTCACGTTGATGATCGACTGCGGTCCCACCCCTGGGTGGAAGTAGCGGCGCTCGTCGAACACGTCATAGTTGGGCAGCAGTCGCTTGGTGGCGACACTGGCGACCATGCCATCGCTCCCTAGTGCCGCGAGCACGTTGGCCACGTGGAGACGACGGGGACCCTCCACCACGTTGACCTCGTCGCGCCCATCACTGGAGGGGGCGAGCTTCACACCGAAGGTACCCTCGGGTACGACGGTGCCCACCAAAATCGGGGGAAGGTTGTCGGACTTGGCCACGTCCTGGAGGGCCTGGGCACTCGCTTCGATGAAGCCTTCTTTGAGGAGAAGATCCTCGGGCGGGTACCCCATCAGGGAGAGCTCGGGTGAGACCACGAGATCGGCCCCGACGAGAGCGGCTTGGGCACGAAAGCGACTCAGCGTCTCGACGTTCTGGGCGAAACCACCCACCACGGCGTTCATCTGAGCGAGGGCGAGTCGCAGCGTGGCCACGTAGAAAGCCTAATGGGGGGTCGTGTTCTCGCCACGAAGAAATTCGTCGAGCACGGGCTCAATATATTCACACGCCATTAACAGAACTCGTGGTCCCCACGTCGGGTCAGCAATCAGACTGGGACGAGACACGTGAAGACGTGACCAACGTAAGGAGCATCAGTGTCGTATCAGGCTGAATACATCTGGATTGACGGAAGCGTGCCCACGCAGAAGTTGCGCAGCAAGACCAAGATCGTCCCCGACGGTGAGGCGCCGCCCGCGTGGGGCTTTGACGGATCGAGCACGAACCAAGCCGACGGTGCACACTCGGACTGCCTGTTGGAACCGGTCTTCGTCGTGCCCGACCCGCTGCGTGGAGCGAATGACGTCCTCGTGATGTGCGAGGTCCTCAACGCCGACGGTTCGGCGCACGCGACGAACCACCGCGCTCACGCGGTTGAGGTCGCCAAGACGTACGCGAGTTTCGAGCCCCGCTTTGGCATTGAACAGGAGTACACCTTCTTCCAGGAGGGCCGCCCCTACGGCTGGCCCGAAGTCGGGTTCCCCGCTCCCCAGGGTCCCTACTACTGCGGCGTGGGAGGAGCGAAAATGCCCGGGCGCGACATCGTCGAGGCCCACACGCTGGCCTGTATTCGCGCTGGCCTCGGGATTGAGGGCACCAACGCCGAAGTGATGATGGGTCAGTGGGAGTTCCAGGTCGGTGTGCTCGACGGCGTCGCGATCGGCGATCAACTGTGGCTCGCTCGCTGGCTGCTCGAGCGCATCGCTGAGGAGTTCGAGGTCGACGTGAGCTTTGACGCCAAGCCGGTCCAGGGAGACTGGAACGGAGCGGGCGCGCACACCAACTTCTCGACCAAGCAGATGCGCGCGGCGGGTGGTTGGGACGCCATCATCGCGGGCGCCGAAGCCCTCGGCACGCGGGTGAAAGAGCACATCGCGGCGTACGGAGACGGTATCGAGAACCGCCTAACCGGTGCCCACGAGACGGCTCCGTACAACAAGTTCTCGTACGGGGTGTCGAACCGTGGCGCGTCGGTGCGCATCCCCGCGCGTGTCGCCGAGGCCAAGCGCGGCTACATCGAGGACCGTCGGCCCAACGCCAACATCGACCCCTACGTGGTGGCCGCCATCATCACCGAGACGATCTGCGGGGCGGCGAAGGCGTCGGCCACCACGAGGGTCGCGGCCAAGAAGACCGCCGTTCGAAAGACGGTAAAGAAGGCCCCCGCGAAGAAGGCGGCCGTCAAGAAGGTCGCCAAGAAGGCGGCTGCGCGATAACGCGGCGTTGCGAACTGCCCAATCTGGGCTGCGAAGTCCCGCTGCGCGCCGCGGCGGGACTTCGTGATTACGCAGCAAAAATCGGTGCGTGACGGTAGGTGAGAGAATGGTCGACATGCAGAGTCAGGCGCAGTACGTACTACGCACCGTCGAGGAGCGCGGCGTGCGCTTCGTCCAGCTCTGGTTTACCGACGTGCTGGGACGCCACAAGGCCTTTCACGTCACGCCCGCTGAACTGGAGGACGCCCTCGCCGAGGGAATGACCTTTGACGGGAGCGCGATCGACGGCTTTTCGCGCACCACCGAGTCGGACCTGCTGGCCCGACCGGACCTGTCCACCTTCCAGCTGCTGCCCTGGTACAAGAAGGACGAGGCGATCGCGCGAGTCTTCTGTGACATCGTGAACATCGACGGCTCTCCCTTCGAGGGATGCCCACGCCAGCAACTGCGCCGCGTCCTCGGCGACGCGCGCAACCAGGGCTACACCTTCTTCGTCGCGCCCGAGATCGAGTACTTCTACTTCAGCGACCTCGACCCGGCGGTAGCGCCCACGCCACTGGATCGCGGCAGTTACTTCGACCTGTTGACCGACGACATCGGCAGTCAGCTGCGACGCCGCAGCGTCCTCACCCTCGAAGAGATGGGCATCGGCGTCGAGCACGCCCAGCACGAGGACGCCCCGGGCCAACACGAGATCGACCTGCGCTACACCGACGCCCTCACCATGGCCGACACGGTGATGTCGGTGCGCCACGTGGTCAAAGAACTGGCCCGCCAGGGCGGGGTCGCGGCGAGCTTCATGCCCAAGCCCATCCTGGGCGTTCAGGGCTCGGGCATGCACACGCACGTCTCGCTGTGGCGCGACGAGCAGAACGCCTTCATTGGCGAACATACCTATGGACTGAGCGACCTGGCGATGAAGTTCATGGCCGGACTCGTCGAGCATGCGCCCGAGATCACCGCGGTCACGAACCAGTGGGTCAACTCCTACAAGCGACTGGTGCCCGGTAGCGAGGCCCCGGTGGGTGTGGAGTGGGCGCGCTTCGACGAGCGAGCGCTCGTGCGCGTGCCCTCGGTCAAGCCCGGTCGCATCGACTCGACCCGTCTGGAGTATCGCTCGCCCGATTCAGCCGCCAATCCGTACCTCGCCTTCGCTGTCATTCTCGCCGCCGGCCTTCGCGGGGTCTTGGGCAACTACGAGTTGCCCAAGGAGGGCGAGCGCGTTGCGTCGTTGCCCCAATCGCTCTCCGAAGCGCTCAACTTGATGGAGCGATCTCCCCTCATGCACGAAACCCTCGGCGGACACCTCGTCGAATGGTTCTTGCGCAACAAGCGCTCGGAGTGGGACAGCTATCGCACCCAGGTCACGCCCTTCGAACTTGAACGGTACTTGCCACTGCTGTGAACATCGACGTCGTGCTCTGCGTGCCCTCGTGCGACGGTCCCGTACGCAAGGCCTTTGACGTCACCGGGGTCACGCCCGCCGTCGCGGCATCTGCACGGCTCAACGAGATCGCCGCCCTCGAACCGGCCGATGGCTTTTCGGGAGCTGTCATCAACGTGGCCGCGTTGCCGTTCATCGAGGCAATGAGCCTGTGCCGGCAACTGCGCCAGCGCGAGCGTGGCGTGGGTCCGATCATCTTGCTCCTGGACCACTACCAGTTAGACGACCTCACGTTCCGCGAAGATCTCTTCGACGACTTCGTCGTGGGCCCCTACGACGTGAGCGAACTCGCCACGCGACTGCGACACCGACTGCGCCGCGCGGGCAATGAGAGTGTGGCGCCGCGCCTCGAGCACGGCGAACTCTCGATGAACTTAGAGACCTACCAGGCGGCCATCGCCGGGCGCATCATGGACCTCACCTACATGGAGTACGAACTCCTGAGGTTTTTTGCGACCAACCCGAACCGCGTGTTCACGCGCGCCACTCTGCTCAGTCGAGTATGGGGCTATGAGTACTACGGAGGGGCTCGCACGGTCGACGTGCACGTGCGACGTCTACGGGCGAAGTTAGGCGAAGAACACGCGCATCTCATTCACACGGTGCGCTCGGTGGGATATAAGTTCGGCGCCTCGAATGAGGGCACCGACTAGAACTTGGGACTATAGGCCCAGAACTCGATTTCGGCCTTGGCACCCAAGGGCAACTCAGCAACGGCCACGGTGCTGCGAGTGGGCCGGGGGTTACTGAAGGCAGCTAGCCACACTTCATTGCAGGCGACGAAGTCGTTCATGTCCAAGATAAAGAGGGTCGCTTTGACCACGTCGCCGAGTGTTCCCCCTGCTTCGTGCAAAACCGCGGCGCCGTTCTTGATGGCTTGGCGCAACTCGGCGGCGGCGCCGCCTTCAACCAATTCGCCGGTCTCAGGTACTCGGCCGATCTGACCGGAGACGATAATGAAGTCGCCCGCGCGACGCCACGGTGAGTAGGGGGGATACTGACCGACCGAGGACACCGCGGCTCAGCTAAAGGAGTTGCCGCACCCGCAGGTACGAGTGGCGTTCGGGTTCGTAATGTGAAAACCCGCGCCCTGGAGGCCGTCGGTGAAGTCGAGGGTCGCGCCGGTGAGCAGATCGGCGCTCGCCGGGTCGACGACGACCTTGATCTCGCCGAAGGCGCTCACGACGTCGTCGTCAACGATCTCGGAGTCGAAGTACATGTCGTAGTTGAAGCCCGAGCAGCCACCGGGCTTCACGGCCACGCGTAGCGCCAACTCTTCCTCGGCACCCGCCGCGGCGATCAGTTCGGCGACCTTGGCCACGGCCGCGTCAGTCAGGGTGATTGGTTCGGTGACCTTGGGGGTCAAGTTCACGGGGGTGACAGTACTCATGGCCACTCAACTCCTTCGGGAATTCCTAGAACCAATGCTAGCGAACGAATCTGTCGGCGAACACCCCATCAAATTCGGGCTTTAGCTCGAGACGTCGTCGTATCCGTCGTCACCGGGCAACAGAATCACCAGCTCGCCCTCGCGTTGAATGGCCCGAGGATGCACCGCCTCGATTCCCTCCTGAGCGGAGGCAAACGCCAGGACATCTTGGGCCGACGAGTACTGGGCAATCGCCTGAAGGTTCCTGATCGTGGGCATGACCATCTCGATCTCGCCTCGCTCGTGGGCGATGAGCGCGTCACTGGGTCGCAGCCATCGCAGATCTGTGGTCTCGCCCTGGTCGTGCGAGGCGCGTTGGCCCTCGGGTGCCTGCACCACGAAGAAGCGCGTGTCGTAGCGCCGCGGCGGACCGATCGGAGTGATCCAGTGCGCGAGGTACTCGATCCGGCCCAGATCAAGGCGCACACCCTCGGCGCGAAGGACCTCGGACAGTGTCGTCTCATTGGCGTTCAGCGCGGCGCGATACGCGTCTAGTCGTCCACGTTGCGCAGCGTCGTCGTAGAGGACCCCGGCTCCCTGCTCGTCACAGACGACCAAGAGACCGGCTTCTTCGAAGAGTTCGCGTAGAGCGGCCACGTGGTACCCGAGACCGCCCTGGGCGAGTCCGAGTCGAAGGGAGGCGTGCTCGTCGTCGAGTCCGAAGACGGGAACCGCGTAGTCGTCCTCGTCGAGTGCGCCTCCGGGAAAGACGAAGACGCCGCCCATGAATTCGCTGCGCACATTGCGGCGCACCATAAGAATTTCGTAACCATTTGGCGTGTCGCGCAGCGTCAAAACCGTGGCCGCAGGGCGAGGAATCAGGGTTTCGGCCATAGGCGACAACTTACCGAGTCATGGAATCGCAATGTTTGCTTGCAATAGTGTCCACTAAGTTTGTGGGTCGAAGATCTAAAGGAGTTTCGTGGCCACGAAGAAGCCCCCCGCCAAGCGACCGTCCGGTGGTCGACCGAGTGGCGGTCGTCCTAATCGCGCGCCCGCGCGTCGAGGTCGGCCCGCGGGTCTGTTCACCTGGCTCGCCGTGGGCCTCGTGGTGGTCGTGGGGTTGGCCTTTGTCATCATCAAAGAGACCTCGGGTAGCTCGACGCCACCCAGCAGCAGCTCCAGCTGGCAGGCGGCCAGTCCCACGATCGTTCATCAAGTGACCCACGTGCCCGCCTCGGTCTTTAACGCGGTGGGCGTGACGTCTCCCGTGGCGCCCGCGAGTCCACCCCAGGCGGAAAAGAACCTGCCGGTTCTTGACGCGACAAACGCCAGTGGCCAGAAAGTGCCCGTCGTTCTCTACATGGGTGGCGAGTTCTGCCCCTACTGTGCGGCCGAGCGCTGGTCGATCATCGTCGCGCTCAGTCGATTCGGCACCTTCAGCGATTTGGGCAACATGTCGAGCTACGCCAACGACGTCTACCCCAACACACCAACATTCACGTTTCTCAAGGCCAACTACACCTCGAAGTATCTCGTCTTTGAGCACGTCGAGCTCTACGCCAACTACCTCAACAAGGCCAAGACCTACTACGCCACCCTTCAGAAGCCAACCAAGCAAGAAAAACATGAGATCGACACGTACGACACCGAGAAGTACATCACCGGCCTGACTCCGAGTACCGCCACGTCGATTCCCTTCTTGAGTTACGCCAACAAGTTCTTGTCGTCGGGTGCCAGTTACAGCCCCTCGACGCTCGCCGGCTCGACTCGCGCGCAGATCGCGGCGGGACTGTCCAACCCGACCAGTCCGATCACCCAGGCGATCATCGCTTCGGCCAACTACAAGACCGCCACCATCTGCACACTGACCAATCAGCAGCCGAGCAACGTCTGTTCGAGTTCGGGCGTGATGACCGCGGCCAAGGCGATGGGCATTAAGTGACCACGGACCTCGGCCTCTCGCAACGAGACACCGAGAACGGTTATCGCGTCCCGCGCTGGGCGATCATCACCACGTTCACGCTCAGCCTCGTGGGGCTCGGCCTCTCCACCTATCTCACGATCACGCACTTTCAGCCCCACGCGCTCGTCTGTAGCAACGGCGGAGCGATCGACTGTCTAAAGGTCACTACCTCACCGCAGTCCTACGTGCTCGGCATACCCGTGGCGATCCTGGGCCTGTGCAACTACGCGGTGATGGTCGGGCTCAACTCGCCCTGGGCGTGGCGCTCTTCGGTGCGCTGGATCCACGTCGCTCGGTTCCTGCTCGCCATAGCGTCAATGTGCTTTGTCCTGTGGCTGATTTACGCCGAAGTCGAAATTATTGGGGCTATCTGCCTGTACTGCACCGGGGTGCACATCGTCACGTTCGCCCTATTAATTGTCCTGACAATCGTCAGCCCCGAGCAGCTGGGCTGGAATCGCTCACGCGCGCGTTAGCGCCCGGCGTTCGACTTCGTTCAACCCACCCCATATCCCATACGATTCGTGGCGATCAACGGCCGCGCGCAGACACGCCTCGCGCACGCCACAACTCGCACAGATGCGCTTGGCCAATTGCTCGCGCTCCAATCGATCCTCTTTACGTTCGACACTGTCGGCCGAGTAAAATAGTGAGCCCTCGCTCCCTCGACAGGCGGCGCCGACCGTCCAATCCAACGTCATCGACATCCGGAAAACCCCCCTGTAACCCCCGTCTCGCAGGATAACCATCGACCTCGCCGGTGACAAGGGAAGATTTTCTCCTGCGCGCGACGAGCCAAAGAGGCCAAATCTCTGGTCCGCTACGCTGATTCGGTGGCTACCGTCTTACTCGCGAGTGACCTGGCCTCGCTTCGCCGCGAACTCGACACCATGCTGGCTGAACCGGACATTCTGATTGAAGAGGCCGCGTCCGGCCCAGAAACCATCGAACGCGTGAAGCGCGGGGACGTGGATCTGGTCGTAGTAGACCTGCAGATCGGATCCATGGGCGGCATGGCGATCACCATGGAGTTGCGCAACCTCGAGTCCTACGGCGCGGCGGAGTCCGTTGCGGTACTGATGCTGCTCGATCGGCGCCCCGACGTGTTTTTGGCCCGGCGAGCCGGGGCCGACGGCTTCGTGGTCAAGCCCCTCGATCCCCAGCGCATGCGCGCGGCGGTGCGAGCGCTGCTGCGCGGCGAGACGTACGAGGACGAGTCGCTTCGACCCGCGACCGTGCGCGTCGGCAGTACCGACGCTCGATGAGCGACGCCAAGCCTCCCCCGACAGCCCTCGCGCGGATCCGCGCGCGACTGACTACCCACGAGGCCAAGGTCCCGAGTTCTCCCGAGGCGGCGGCCATCCACACCCGTGTCGACCAGCTGAGCGAGTTAGACCTGCGCGACGTTATGACCCCTCGCGTCGACGTCACCTACGTCACGTATCCCGTCACGCCCGAAGCCATCGCCGAAGCAGTGCGCGACACGGGTCACTCATGCTTTCCCGTCGTCAGCGATGACGACCTAGATGACGTGCTCGGCGTTATCTACGTCAACGATCTGTTTCGCAGCTCGACGCTCAAGCGCGCCATCGGCGTGTCGCTGCCCACGACCGAAGAGATCACGCGGAAGATTCGACGTCCCTTCATGCTGCCCGAGACCTTGGATCTCCTCGAGAGCCTGGGCGAGATGCGTAAGCAGCACCGCACTTTCGCCCTGATTCTCGACGAGCACGGCGGCGTGGCCGGGGTGGCCTCCATTCGCGACATCCTCGAGCAACTGGTGGGAGATCTCAACGACGAGTTCGACGAGGATGACGAAGTTGAGATTGTCAAGATCCGCGAGGGCCGGTGGCTGGTTGACGGTCAGACGCACGTGGATCGGGTCGAAGAGGAGATTGGCGTCGCCGTGCCGGAGGGCGAGTACGTGACGATCGCCGGCTTCGTCCTGGACCTGGCTGGAGCGATCCCCGAAGCAGGCACGACGTACACATACGGCGACTGGACGTTTCGCGTGCAGTCCGTGGAAAAACGCCGCATCAGCGAACTGGTCATTGAGCATCATCCCCCTCACGAACCCGACTCGATGGGCGACCGCTCCTAGCGACGCGTCAGCATTCGCGCGCGTTGTCGCGAGGAGAAGCACCAGTGGTAGCGGGTAGGCTTGTCGGGCTGCGAGGCAACTCGCTGCGGGCTGTAGCGCAGCTTGGTAGCGCGCTGCGTTCGGGACGCAGAGGTCCCGGGTTCAAATCCCGGCAGCCCGACCACCAAGTAGTACCGGTGACAGACACATAGGCCCCCATCGTCTAGCGGCCTAGGACACCACCCTTTCAAGGTGGCGGCACGGGTTCGAATCCCGTTGGGGGTGCCACTTAGACCTGACCAACTACTCTTTCCCATAACCCGAACAACGTGATGGGGAGTGCCGTGAACTGTTCATCCTGCGGATCCGACAACCGGCCCAACCGGAGGTTCTGCCACGCGTGTGGCGCTGAGTTGACGGTCGCGTGCGGAGTATGTGGATCCGCGAACGAGCCCGGCGACACCTATTGCGGCGACTGCGGAATCGCGCTCGCGCCGTCTGGTGCATCACGCTCCCGCGTTGACCAATCGGCCCTGACGGAGGAGTCGGCCGCGCCAGACGGGCGACTCGGGACGGAACTCCGGCACGTATCAGTACTTTTCTGCGATCTGGTCGGCTTCACTCCGCTCGCCGAGTCGAAAGACCCCGAAGACGTTCGCGAGATCCTCTCCGGGTACTTCGATCTCGCTCGGACAGTGGTGGGTCGCTATGGCGGCGTGATCGAGAAGTTCATTGGTGACGCTGTCATGGCGGTGTGGGGAGTCCCAACAGCCAACGAGGACGACGGCGAGCGCGCCGTTCGAGCCGGCCTTGATCTCGCGGCGAGCGTCGCCGCGTACGGGAATGAACACGGCGGATCGATCTCGGCGCGAGTGGGAATTGCGACCGGAGGGGCGGCCACGACCGAGACGCCAGAGGAGGGCTTCGTCATCGGAGACCGGGTGAACATCGCGGCGCGAATCCAGTCCGTGGCTGTTCCCGGGTCGTGCTTCGTGGACGAGGCAACCCGACGGGCCACGTCGCGCGCGATCGTCTACGACGATGCGGGCGAGCACGAACTGAAGGGCAAGTCAGAGCCCATGAAGCTCTACCGGGCCGTCCGCGTCGTTGCGGGCGTGGGCGGGGCGTTCAAGTCCGAAGGTCTTGAGGCACCGTTCGTGGGCCGAGATCGTGAATTCCGTCTCGTGAAGGATCGCTTCCACGCTTCGGCGCAGGACCGTCGTGCCCACCTCGTCTCGGTTACTGGCCACGCCGGCATCGGCAAGAGTCGCCTGGCCTGGGAGTTCTACAAGTACGTCGACGGAATCGTCGACCAATTCAACTGGCACCGCGGCCGATGTTTGTCCTATGGCGAAGGCGTCGCGTACTGGGCGCTCGCTGAGATGGTGCGCAGCCGCGCCGGGATCCTCGAAGGTGAAGAAGCAGCTGGCGCGTCACACAAACTCCACGCCTCGGTCTGCGAGTACATCGAGGACGTCGAAGAGCGTCGTTGGGTCGAGGCCCGCCTCGCGCATCTACTCGGCATCGAGGAGGGTTCGCCCCGCGAAAAAGAAGACCTCTTCGCGGCGTGGAGACTCTTCTTCGAGCGGATGGCCGAAACGCGACCCGTCGTGTTGTCGTTCGAGGACATGCAGTGGGCGGACTCCTCGTTGCTCGACTTCATCGAATATCTCCTCGACTGGTCCCGAGCGCATCCGATTTTCGTGTTAACGCTCGCCCGCCCGGAGTTCCACGACCGGCGGCCCACGTGGGGCGCCGCGCGACGCAACTTCACTTCCATCTATCTCGAGCCACTCGGTGCGCCAGCGATGACCGAACTGGTGACCGGCCTCGTGCCGGGCCTGCCCAGTGCCGTAGTCGACTCGATTCTCGCCCGTGCCGAGGGGGTGCCCCTCTACGCGGTCGAGACCGTGAGGATGCTGATCGACCAGGGCCTCGTGATCAGGATGGGGGTCTCGTACGAGCCGGTGGGGACTCTGGGTAGCCTCGACATTCCCGAGACCTTGCACGCGCTCATCGCGGCACGCCTTGACGGGCTGCCGATATCGGAGCGGCGGCTCCTTCAAGAAGCCGCCGTGATCGGCAAGACCTTCTCCAAGTCATCGCTCGTAGACCTTCTGTCCCTCGACGAACTGGCGATCGACGATCTCCTCGTGTCGCTCGTGCGCAAGGAGGTCGTCTCTCTCCAGACCGACCCGCGATCACCGGAACGTGGCCAATACACCTTCTTGCAGGACCTCGTGCGCGAAGTCTCCTACGAAATGCTCCCCAAGCGGGAGAGAAAGGAGCGGCACCTCGCCGTGGCCCGGCACCTCCTCACGGCCTCGGGTGGAGAGGATGATGACATCGTTGAAATCGCGGCGGCGCACTATCTCGACGCCTACCACCTCGCGCCTACTGCTCCTGATGCGGAGGAGGTGAAGGACGAGGCGCGCTGGCTCCTCTTGCGGGCCGGAGAGCGGGCGGCGGCCCTGTCGGTCGGCGACAGCGCCCAGCACTACTTCGAAATGGCGATCGAACTCACGGACGACGCCGCCACCCTTGCTCAACTCCACGAGCGCGCTGGTCAGATGGCACAACTCAGAGCCAGCAATGAAAGAGCGCGCTCCCACTACGACGCGGCGCGCGGTTTTCTTGAGGCGATTGGAGAGACCCGTGCGAGTGCGCGTCTCTCGGCTCGACTCGGCGAGATCGACTACCTCGAAGACCATCTCGTCGACGGCATCGAGCGAATGGAGGCGGCGTTCTCGCTTCTGGCGAAGGACGAACAGGACCAGAACCTCGCTGCGCTGGCCGCCCAGCTCGGGCGCCTCCACCTCTTTGCGGGGAACAAAGATCTCGCCGCGGAGCGCCTGGAGTTTGCCCTCGGCATCGCCGAGCGACTGCAGTTGCGTGAGGAGTTCTCCCAGGCGCTCAACACCAAGGGAGTGCTCCTCGACTTCGATGGTCGCATCGAAGAGGGCACCGTCCTCATGCGACACGCCCTGGCCGTAGCGCTTGAGAATGACCTGTCCAGCGCCGCGTTGCGGGCGTACAACAATCTTGCCGTCTTTCTGATCGGCAAAGACAACTACGACGAAGCTGCGGAAGTCTTCGCCGCGGCGATCGAACTCGCACGGCGTGTCGGAGACCGCGGCTTCGAACGATGGGCCGTCTACGGCGTGTGCGCCCTGATGGCCGAGGACGGGCGCTGGGATGAGGCTCTTTCTCTCATTGACGAGTTCGGTCCCGACGCGACGACGGCCGTTTCTATCGGGCGCCTGCTGAGTGCTGTATCGATCTTGCTCAATCGGGGCAACGTCGCCGAGGTACGAGAGATGTTCGGAGCGTTCCTGTCGATGGAAGCCACCGATGAGATACAGACGAGGGCTGCGATCGGCTTCGTACGAGGACTGATGCTGCGCGCCGAAGGGAAGAATGAAGAGGCGCTCCAACAGCTAAGCGAAGTGGTCGGGTACGAATCCGAGATCGGATCAGGGGTCAAGTTCGCCCAAGTGGCGGAGATCGAGGTCGCCCTGCGAATCGATCGGACACTCGCCGAACAGCGCGTGGCAGAACTCGAAAGTCGCTATCCCGGAAACAGATCGCCATTCCTCGAGACACAGTCGCGCCGCTTTCGCGCGGCGCTCGATCCCGGCATCGCGGCGGAGTGCTTCGTGGAAGCTGAAGCAGGTTTTCGCGCGCTCGACCGCCCGTTCTGGCTTGCCGTGACGCTCCTCGAGCACGCCGAGTGGCTCTCCAAAGAGGACGGTCCCGACGCCGTCAGGCCTCTGTGTGACGAGGCGAGGGCGATCTTCACCCGCCTCGGTGCAAAGCCTTGGCTAGAACGCCTAGGCGAACTTGACCACGTCGAGAGACTCTCCGGCTGACACCGGGCCAGTCACCAGATTTGCACTCGCTACTCGGCCCACTCTCCGTCAATCCACTGGGGATTGCCGTCAAGCAGAGGGGCCATGACTGATTGCCACCACTCGTCTTGATCCGGGTTGTCGGCCAGCGCGAGATACTTCTCCTTCGACACAAACGTCACGCAGGAGACGATCGTCGAGCCGTCATCGCTGAGTAGCGAGTACGACCCTTGGAAGCCGTCGACTTTGCGCTCCTCCCATTTCTTCGCGGCATCGACGAGAGCCTGGCCCGTACCGGGAGTCTTCAATTTTCCAATCATGATGGTGCCATAGGACATGCCCGGAGACTACATCTCTCTTCTCGTCCTTGCTAGATCTATCGCGCGCCTTCTAGAGCTCCGTCTTCCAGCTCACGGATCAAGGTGCCGAACCGACGTAGGGCGCTGCGCACAGGCCATCGCTGCCGGTCGAAGCCGAGGAGGAGCAGCGCCTCACCCCCCACGAAGGCCAGACCCACGAGGGCTGCCATCTCTTCGGCCGAAAACGGTCCTAGCGGGCCGAAACGACCCTCGGCCTCACGCGCGACGTCTGTGAGCAGATCAAGCCAACCCTGAAGCAGATCCCGGACGCGTTCGCCGATCACTGGGTCCGACCACCCGGCGGCGATCATTTCTTGAAGAACTCGCACGAAGCCAGAGTCCAAATCGTCTTCGAGGAAGTCGCACGCTTGTTCGTAACGACGCCAGAGCGGCTGGTCCGCGGCGTACATCGCACTCTGGCGGGCGAGGCGCCGTTCGCTCTCGGACTCGAGCAGGTCGAGGATCATCTGCTGCTTGGAACCGAAGTGGTAGTGAAGCTGGCTAAGCGGCACCCCTGCGGTCTGCGCCACAGCCCGCGTGGAGAGCCCGGCGTACCCGTCGGCGAGAAGGCGACTGCGCGCCGCCTCAAGGATCGACGCTTTCGTCGAACTCGAGGCGCGACGTCTCCCCTTCTCTGGGACCGTAGTTGGTCGCTCGACCGAAGACATTTTCGCCATCCTACCCCAAACATCTTGACAAATAAGGGCTATCGTACTACCCTTCCAAAAGTTCGGTCGATCGACCGACTAATACCGCCACTTCTGAGGAGGAGTTCATGACCACAACTAATGCTTCTGCCATCGACGTCGACAAGCTGATGGCCTTCGTTTTTCGCGCGGTGGACGAGGTCGGTGCCACCCTCAACACGGCCCTTGTCGTGATGGGCGACCGACTGGGACTGTACCGAGCCCTCGCGGACGCGGGACCACTCACGTCGGAGGAACTCGCTCAGCGCACCAACACCTCGGAGCGATACATCCGCGAGTGGCTCAGCGCCCAGGCCGCCGGCGGTTTCGTCGAGTACGACTCCGATACCGCTCAATTCAGCCTGCCCCCGGAGAACGCCGTGGCACTCACCGACGAGAGCAGCCCGGCGTTCTTGCCGGGTTTCTACCAGATCGCCCTTGGCTCACTCCATGACTCGCCCCGGATCACCGAGGCCGCCAAGTCGGGTGCGGGCATCGGCTGGCAGGACCACGTCAATGATGTCCATGAGGGGTGCGAGCGCTTTTTTCGACCCGGCTACAACGCCAATCTCGTCGCCACGTGGTTGCCCGCCCTTGAGGGAGTCACGGACAAGCTTGAGCGCGGCGCGACGGTCGCCGACGTTGGCTGCGGGCACGGGGCGTCCACCATTCTCATGGCCCAAGCCTTTGCCAACTCGACGTT
>JBEKYI010000031.1:0-15283 GCA_049511155.1 Acidimicrobiales bacterium | reverse complement strand
GTCGAACTCATGTGCCTCGTCAAAGGGGGCGTCGAAGTCCACCGAGATCGACGAGGGCACATCGCGCAACAAGGCGGCGACGGGGACCAAGTATGGCGAGGCCATCGCTCTAGGGAGAGTCCTGGTCGAAGAAGGAGCCATCGCCTATCTCGGGGGCGCTGGGCGCCTGGGCGAGAAACTCGTCGGCGCGCGGCTCGGGACTCAACATCGACGAGGGCAGGCCCTGCGCACTGAGGCGTTCACGACCCGAGTGGGCGGTCTTTAGGAGGCGGTCGAGCACGATCTCGAAACCGCCGAGCTTGCCGTCGATGAAATCCTCGGCCTCGTTGATCATCTGGCGCGCACGGGCGTGGGCGTCTGAGGCGATCTGCTCGGCCTGCAGGCGCGACTGGCGCACGATCTCGGTCTTGTCCACCATCCGGGCCGCTTCGGCGCGCACCTGGTCCATAAGTTGTTCGGCCTTCTTCACCTCGGCCGCCATGAGCTCTTCGCGGTCCCGCAGCGCCCAGCGCGCCTCGCGGATCTCATCGGGCAGGCTGTGCAGGGCCTGTTCGAGGAGGGCGAGCACCTCGTCGCGGGGCACCAGGGCCGAGTTTGACAGCGGCATCTGCTTGGCGTTGGAGACGATGTCGATGAGATCGCGCAGGTCCGCTTCGAGGTCGCGGTGCGCGTGGCGCGGGGCTTCGTCGATGATCTCTTCGGCGTCGTAGCCGTCAAAGGAGGTCACGAGGGAACCTGGGGGTACTTTTCGGCCAGACGCTTGGCGACCGGTGCCGGGACAAAGGACGACACGTCGCCGCCGTAGCGTGCGACCTCGCGCAGCAGCTTTGAGGCAAAGAATGAGTAATGCGAGCTCGACGGCAGAAACAGCGTCTCCACGCCCGAGAGGGAACGATTCATCTGGGCCATCTGCATCTCGCTCTCGAAGTCCGAGACGGCGCGTAAGCCCCTAACGATGGCGGTCGCGTTCACGTCGCGCGCGACGTTCACGAGCAGGGTCGAAATGGAGACGATCCTCACGTTGGGCACGTGGACGAGGGAGTCTGCGATCATCTCGCGGCGCTCATCGAGGTCAAAGAGCGGCTCGGACTTTTGAGGGTTGCGGATCGCCGCCACCACGATCTCGTCGAAGATCTGAGAGGCGCGCTCCACGATTTCGAGGTGACCGTTGTGAAACGGGTCAAACGAACCTGGAATGAGACCGACCGTCACTCGTCGTCACCCTTCGCCGGTTCCAACATTGTTACGAGCGTAGTGCCGTAGCGTTTGGTCTTCGTCACCGACCACCCCTCGGGAGCGTCCATGTGGCGGTCGTTTTCGATGACTACCCGCTTAGCCACGACGCCACTGAGCAGGCTCGGAAGATCCAGCGGACCGTAAGGCGGGTCGGCCAACACCAGGTCCAGGTCGCGCGGCGGCTGCCAGATTGGCAGGTTGGCTCGCACGAACACCGCCTCGCCCTCAAGCTTGAGCGGCTCTAAGTTCGAGCGAGCGGCCGCCAGGCAGACCGGGTCGGTATCGACGAAGTACACCTTGGCCGCACCGCGCGAGAGCGCCTCAATTCCCATCGCACCCGAGCCGGCGTACAGGTCGACTACCACGAGGTCGGTCAGTCCCCCGCGGCTTTCGAGCATCGAAAAGATGGCTTCGCGCGCGTAGTCCGTGGTGGGTCGAACTCGAGGCGGCAGTTTCGCCTTGAGCTGACGCCCGCGGGCCATACCGCCAATCACTCGCACGTCATTCAGCGTAGGGGTTCGCGCTAGGACTTAAAGAGATACGCGGCGTCCTCTTCGTCCACGAAGAGGTGGAGTTCGTCCTCCATTTCGCCCAGCGCTTCGCCCGACTCGCGAACCAACTCAGCCGCCAGGGCCTGGGCGCCCGCGATGAGGTCATCATCGGAGGTCAGTTTGGCCAGCTTGAGGTCCGTTCGCCCCTTTTGACGCACACCGAGCAACGTGCCCTCGCCGCGCATCTCCAAGTCGACTTCCGCCAGAGCGAACCCGTCGTTCGAGGCGACGAGCGCCTCAAGGCGCAACGCGCCGTCCGCTGAGGGTGGCTCACCGAGCAGGTAACAGTAACTGTTGAAATCCGCACGTCCCACGCGCCCGCGCAGCTGATGCAACTGAGCCAGGCCGAACCGCCAGGCATCTTCGATCACGATCACGCTGGCTTCGGGAACGTCGACCCCGACCTCGACCACGACCGTTGCCACCAAGACATTGATCTCGCCGGATCGGAACTGCGCCATCACGAGTTCCTTCTCGTCGCTCTTCATCTGGCCGTGCAAGAGTCCCAACGCCAGGCCCCGCAACTCGTGCGTCGCCAGACGCGTTCGCTCCTCCACGGCGCTCGTCGCCTCGACGCGCTCGGAGCCCTCGACCAGTGGACAGATCACGTAGGCGCGATGGCCCGCGGCGACTTCGTCACGCACTCGCTGCCAGCACGCGGCGACCTCGCTGTCCTCGCGGGCCCAGCTCGTGGCAATTGCCCGTCGTCCCGCGGGGAGCTCGTCCACGACGGACACGTCGAGGTCCCCGAAGAGCACCATCGCCGCCGTGCGAGGGATCGGCGTCGCGGTCATGACGAGTAGGTCAGGATCCGCTCCTTCGTCGGAGCGTTCGCGACCTTGCTCGGAGAGACGAGAGCGCTGCTCGACCCCGAAACGGTGTTGTTCGTCGATGACAATCAGACCGAGCGAGCGAAACCGCACGTCGTCGCTGAGCAGAGCGTGGGTGCCCACGACGATGTCGACCGCACCGGCGCCGAGACCCTCGATCGTCGCTTGACGGTCTTTGGCGCGAACGCGACCCGTGAGCAACTGCACGGTAACTTCGCGCTCCCCCGCCAAGACGGCCTCATCGCGCACGTAGAGACCAGCGAGGTCCCGACGCAGCGAGGCGAGGTGCTGTTCAGCCAGCACCTCGGTGGGGGCCATGAGCACGCTCTGGCGCCCGCCGTCGAGCACCCCCAGCATCGCCGTGACGGCGACCAACGTCTTGCCCGAACCCACGTCACCTTGCAAGAGGCGGTGCATCGGCAACGGACCCTCGAGGTCGGACCAGATCTCGGACAACACGCGCCGCTGGGCGGACGTCAGGGCAAAGCGGTGCTGGGCGAGAAAGCGTCGCACGAGTGAGTCGCTCTCGTTCACCCGAGCGCCGGGCGCGACGTCGAGGTCAGAGTCGTCGAGCGAGTGGCGAATGCCCGCGGCGGACTCCTCGAGGCGCTGGCGGCGCAGCGCGAGGATGACCTGGAGGCGAAGAAGCTCATCAAAGGCCAGGCGCCGTCGAGCTGGCGTCTGATCGCCGTAGCTGGCAGGCAGGTGGATGCCCCAGAACGCACTGGTGCGATCGACCAGATCCAGGGCTTCGCGCTGGGCGTCGCTCAACGGATCGAACAAGGGACCGGCTCGTCGCAACGACTCCTCGACGAACCCGCCCATCTCCCAACTGGTGATCCCCGCCTTGCCCGAAGCGGGGTAGATGGCTGCCACACGGCCCACCCGCGAGGGATCTCGTTCTTCACCGGTTGCTCCCACGATCACGTCGACAACCGGGTTGGCCATCTGGCGGGCTCCCCGGTAGTCGCCGATCTTGCCAAAGAACAGGGCCTGGACGCCGGTGGTCAGTTGACGCTCCCGCCAAGCCTGGTTGAAGAAGACGATCTTGATGGACTCATCGCCATCACTGACCGTGACCTCCACCATGGCCTTGCCCTGGCGGGTGCGGCGACCCGACACCCGGGTAACTTCGGCGAAGATGGCGGCCTCGTCTCCGATCGACAGGTCGCTCAAGTCGGCCTGGCGGGTGCGGTCGATGTAGCGCCGGGGGTAGACGGTCAGCAGGTCAAAGACGTTGTCGATCCCGAGGCTGGCCAGGGCCGCCGAGCGTTTCTCACCGATGTGACGCAGCTGAGTGAGGGGCACGCCGCCCAACTGGCGAAGCCGCCGGCCGCTCTCCTCACTCACTCGAGACCGAAGTAATAGGGGTAGAGAGGCTGTCCGCCGTGGTGAACTTCGGGCGCGACGTTCGGATGCTCTTGAGCCAGAAACTCCGTAATGCGTCGCGTGTTGGCCGGAGTCGCACCTTCACCTTCGATGATCGTGAGCAGCTCGTGCTCGGGCGTGATGAGCCGCTCCAAGAGTTGGTTCGCCGCGCCGGCGATCGAATCGCCGATGGCGAGCACCCCACCGGGACCGAGGCCAATCCAGTCGCCCTCGTGAACCTGTCCCGCGTCGGTGAGCGTGTCGCGCACTGCGCACGTCACTTCACCAGCCACGACGCTGGCGGCCGACGTGCGCATCGCTTCGGCATTCAATGCGAGAGTCGCGTCGGGGTCGTAGGCGAGCAAGGCGGCGAAGCCTTCAACGATGGAGCTGGTCGGGACGACCGCGACCTCGACGTCGACGAGATCGTTGACCTGTGCCGCAACGGGCGTGATGTTCTTGTTGTTGGGCAAAAGGACGACTTGACGCGACCCTGTCGCCAGCACCGCATCGACGAGGTCACTGGTAGACGGGTTCATCGACTGACCGCCCACGACGAGTCGGCGTGCGCCCAACGAGCGAAAGATTCGCCCGACCCCCTCGCCCACCACGACCGCCACGACCGCGGTCTCCGGTACCGGGCTGGCGGGCTCCTCGTCGAAGGCGGCCGTCGCCTCACGGACCCAGCGTTCCTCGATCACCTGCTCGGTGAGGTCGGTCACGCGTATCTCGCGGGGTCGACCGGCGTCGAGGGCCGCCTCGATGGCGGCGCCGATCTCGTCGGTGTGGATGTGACAGTTGTAGAGGCCCTCGCCGCCGACGATGACGATCGAGTCACCCAAGCCGGCCCACACTTCGCGAAAGGCGGGGATCTTGGCGTCGTCGGCGTTCAACAGGTACATGACCTCGTAGCGCAGTTCGCCGAGCGAGGATTCGTTCGGCACCTCGTGCACATGCACCTCGATCGAGTCCGCGCTCGGGGCTATGGGCAGTTCGTCGCCGGCGAACTCGTGGCACATGGCGTCAAAGAGCAGCACGAGTCCAGTCCCGCCGCTGTCGACGACTCCGGCTTGGCGCAGGACTTCGAGCTGATCGGGCGTCTTGGCGAGCGCCTCCTTAGCCGCGTCTCGCGCCCCGCGTGACAGGGCGGCCAGTGACTCCTGGTGCTGATGTGCCCCCTCAGCCGCCGCACGGGCCACCGAGAGAATGGTGCCTTCAACGGGGCGCAGCACGGCTTGACGGGCTAGTTCATCGGCGTGCGCGAGGGCGCCAGCGATCTCAGGGGCGGCGATCTCGCCGCGCGCGGGAAACGAGGCCACCAAACCCCGCAATAACTGGGACAAAATGACCCCCGAGTTGCCCCGCGCGCCCATCAGTGACCCCTTGGCGATAGTGGCGGCAACCTCACCGAGGGGCGCGTTCTCATCGAGTTGCCCGAGGGCCGAGACCACCGACTCGATGGTGAGGGCCATATTCGTCCCGGTGTCGCCATCGGGCACGGGATAGACGTTGAGACGATTAATGACGTCGCGATACGAGCGCAGAAGCTCTCCGTAGGTGATCACCGTCGCGCGCAAGCCCTTGGCCGACAACGTCACGGGAGCGCTCATCGGGTTCGATGCTACAATGGCTGTTCGCTTTAACCGCCCGGCGCACTCGGCCCGGATGTAAGGAGAATGTTCACCATGGCATCAGTCTGCGAAATCTGCGGTAAGAAGCCGTCCTTCGGTATGAACGTGTCTCACTCGCACCGTCGAACCAAGCGTCGTTGGAATCCGAACATCCAGCGCGTGCGCGCCCTGGTGAACGGCACACCCAAGCGCGTCAACGTCTGCACCGGGTGCTTGCGCTCGGGCAAGATCACCAAGCCGTCGCGTTCCACTCTGGGCGCCTAACTCGTATCAGAGCCGGTGCTCATAGCCCCGGCGAACGAGTTCTTCACCATTGAGGGTTCGAACGTTCATCTCGGCCACCACTCGGCCAATGCTCAGGGGCTCGCTCAGCCCGTAGGCGCCAAAGACCTCTCGTAACCGCTCGACGTCGTCCGTCGCGATGAGCAATTCGTAGTCTTCGCCCCCACTGATGGCTTCTTCGCGCGTCGCCCCCTCGGCGACTGGCAGGTCAACGAGCTCAAATCCCACCTTCGAAGCGTCGGCCAAGCGGTGCAGGTCCAGACCGATCCCATCGCTGAGATCCATCATCGCGTGCACCCCCGCCCCACGAGCGGCCATCCCTTCGTGAAGGCGCGGGACGGGGCGCCGGTGAGCCTGGACGAGTTCATCGCTCAATGACGCACCCTCGCGACGGCGGCGCAGCCCGGCGGCTGCCCGACCAAGCGGCCCACTCACCAGGAGCTCATCGCCGGGCACGGCCCCACTGCGCAGCACTGCGCCACCCCCGGGACACTCACCCAACACCGTCACCGCGACGGCCGCGTCGCGTCCCGAGGAGAGGTCCCCACCCACGATCGCGGTGTTGTTCGCCTCGGCCGCTTCGACCGCACCGATGTGCAGTTCATCGAGGTCGGTGCCGGGGGGCGCGGTGACGGCGATCACCACCCCGCGGGGCCGCGCACCCATGGCGGCCAGGTCCGACAGGGCGCTCGCGACCGCCTTGTAGCCCAGGTCGCGCAGCTCGAAGAGTTCGGAATCTAAGTGAACTCCCAGAACCGCGACATCGGTCGACACAATCGCCTGGCCCGCGAAGGGTTGGAGCACGGCGGCGTCGTCACCGACGTAGTACTCGCCCGCGATCGGCGTGACCGGCGCCACAATTTTGGCTATACGCTTAAGCACGTCATCCTCGTGCTGGCTCCGTTCTTTGGTTGGGTCGGCTGGCGCGTTCATGACTGCGGTTGTTGACTCTCGTTGTAACCCCGCAGCGAGACGAACGTAGACAAGGACGTCATGACGTACCCAACCAAGAACAAGACCCTGATCGAGTGGGTTGAGGAAGTCGCGAGGCTCACGACCCCCGATCGTATCCACTGGTGCGACGGATCGGCCGAGGAGTACGACGAGTTGTGCCAGCTGCTCGTCGACGCGGGCACGTTCACCAAACTCTCGGACGCCAAGCGACCTAACAGCTACTACGCGGCCTCGGACCCCGGGGACGTGGCACGCGTCGAAGATCGCACGTTCATCTGCTCGAAGGAAGAGATCGACGCGGGTCCGACCAACAACTGGCGCGACCCCGAAGAGATGCGCGCCACCCTCCACACACTCTTCAGCGGATCGATGAAGGGTCGCACGATGTACGTGGTGCCCTTTTCCATGGGCCCCCTGGGCTCCAAGATCGCTCACATCGGCGTCGAGATCACCGACTCGCCCTACGTGGCAGTCTCTATGCGCATCATGACGCGCATGGGTGCGGGTGCCCTCGACGTGCTGGGCGAGAACGGTTCCTTCGTGCCGTGCCTGCACTCGGTGGGCATGCCCTTAGAAGAGGGCCAAGCCGACGTGCCCTGGCCGTGTGACGCCGAGAACAAGTACATCGTCCACTTCCCCGAGACCCGCGAGATCATCTCGTTTGGCTCGGGATACGGCGGAAACGCTCTGTTGGGCAAGAAGTGCTTCGCGCTGCGCATCGCCTCGGTGCTGGCACGCGACGACGGCTGGCTCGCCGAGCACATGCTCGTGCTCAAGCTCACGAACCCCTCGGGCGAGTCACGCTACGTCACCGGCGCCTTTCCTAGTGCGTGCGGCAAGACGAACCTCGCAATGCTGGTGCCCACGCTGCCGGGCTGGAAGGTCGAGACCGTGGGCGACGACATCTGTTGGATGAAGCCCGGTCCCGATGGTCGCCTTTACGCAATCAATCCCGAGGCGGGCTTCTTCGGCGTGGCACCGGGCACCAACATGGAGACCAACCCCAACGCGATGTACACCGTCGAGGCCAACACCATCTTCACCAACACCGCGCGCACACCAGACGGCGACGTGTGGTGGGAGGGCATGGGTGAGCCGCCCGAGAACTTGATCGACTGGAGGGGCCAGCACTGGACTAAGGACCTGGGCACCCCGGCGGCGCACCCGAACTCGCGCTTCACGACCCCGGCCGGCCAGGACCCCGCGATCGCCCCCGAGTGGCAGGATCCCGCCGGCGTGCCGATCGACGCCATTCTCTTTGGGGGTCGGCGCGCGAGCGTGATTCCCCTGGTCTTTCAGTCGCTCAGCTGGGACCACGGCGTGTTCTTGGGCTCGATTATGGCCTCGGAGACGACAGCCGCCGCGGAAGGCGAAGTGGGAAACCTACGCCGCGATCCCTTCGCCATGCTGCCCTTTTGCGGCTACAACATGGCCGACTACTTCGCGCACTGGCTCACCTTCTCGAAGCGCTTCGACGAGAGCAAGTTGCCCAAGATCTTCTACGTCAACTGGTTCCGCAAGAGCGAAGACGGCCGTTGGCTCTGGCCGGGATACGGCGAGAACTCCCGCGTACTTGAGTGGATCTTCGAGCGCACCGCCGGACGCGGCGAGGCCGTGGAGACCGCGATCGGCTTCGTGCCCACGACCAGTGCGATCGACCTCGAGGGTCTGAGCGTGACGAAAGAGGACATCGAGGAGCTACTGCGCGTCGACCATGACGAGTGGCGCGCCGAACTGCCCCGGATTCGCGATCACTACGCCCAGTTCAACGAGCGCCTACCCGCCGAGCTCCACCAGATGGCGGCCGACCTCGACGAGCGCCTGGGCTGATCTACTTGGCCGTCTCGGCGTCGGCGACGATGAGGCGAGGGCCCGAGGGCCAGTCAAAGTACCGCCACGTCCAGTTGATGAATACGCGTAGGCGATTGCGAAAGCCCACCAGATAAAAGAGGTGAAGGCCGAGCCACGCCATCCACCCGAGCGTGCCGGTAATGGTGGGAACGTGCGGGATCTTGGCGACGGCGGCACGACGACCAATGGTGGCCATAATTCCCTTGTCCACGTAGTGAAACGCCGTGGCGGGTTGAGCGTCGAGCAGATGCAGGATCTCTTTGGCGGCGTGACGACCCGACTGAATCGCGACCGGCGCGAGCTGGGGGCAGAACGAACCATCGGCGCGTGAACTGGGGATCGCCGCGGCATCACCGACGCAGAACACGTTGTCACTGCCCGGTACTCGCAGGTCTCTGCCCACAACGGCGCGACCGTTGGGTCCCTTGGTCTCTTCCAGCTGCTCAGCCAGCGTTCCCTTGGCCGTGATGCCGCCCGCCCAGACCACGGCCGCCGCCTCGAGGCGCTCGCCGTCGGCGAATCGAATGGCGTGGGGCTCCACCTCGACCACCGAACGATCCAACTCGACGCTCACACCCATCGCGCTCAATTGGTGCAGTGCGTACGTGCTGGCGCGCTCGGGAAACGCGGTGAGTAGTCGATTCGCCACGTCGACGAGGCGGATCCGTACCCGGGTCGGATCGATTCTCATGCCGTCTCGCTTGATGGCGATCTCGACGAGCTCCGAGAGCGCGCCTGCCGTCTCCACGCCGGTGGGACCCCCGCCCACCACGACGAAGTCGAGATCCTCGGGCGCGGTCTCGCCCGCCACTTCGGCGTCTTCGAGCGATCGCAGCAGACGGTTCCTCAGGCGCCTCGCGTTGGCCAAGGTGTACAGCGGCATGGAGTAGCTCTGCGCACCGGGAATGTCGAAGTAGGCGGCCACCGCCCCGGTTGCCACGATCAGGTAGTCGTAGCCAATCGTGCTGCCGTTCTCCAGGGTGACCGTATCGTTCTGCCGGTCGACCGCGCTGACGCGGGCGTGGCGCACGCGCACGTTCCTGGCGTGACCGAAGATGGTCCTGATGGGATAGGCGACGTCGGCGGGCTCGAGTCCGGCGGTGGCTACTTGGTAGAGCAGGGGCATAAACGTGTGAAAGTTATGCCGGTCGATGAGCGTGACGCGCACGGCCTGGTTCGCCAGCGTCTTTACCGCTGACACGCCGGCGAAGCCACCCCCGACCACCACGACGTGCGGCAGCGACTCGATGTCGACGGGGTGAAGTTCGGGCCGTTCCATGGACTACTCTGCCTCCTGCTCGCGCGCAGTACGTCGACCGATCGGGTACACCACGCTGCCGGCGATCATAAGGACTGCGAGCAAGCGGTCACCCACCGAAAAGCCGAGGACAATCGCGACCGGAATGAGTGCGCCCACCACCCAGAGCAACTGCTGGCGCACGGCGAAGCGCGCGAAGGTGCGACCCTGGGCACCGGGAGCGACGTTGCGCTGAGTGATGGCGTCAAAGCTCGGTTGGGCGATGGCGCCACAGACCCCCAGCCAACCGGCGAGGAGCACCTGGACGAACAACACCGCATCCAGTGACGCGAACGCCGCCGCCACACCGGTCGCAAAGAGGGCGATGGTGAGCAGGGTCGACTCTTTGAGGATGTTGCGCATGCGGGTGACAAAGGCGAGTCCGCCGAGGGATCCGACACCACTGAGCCCCAGCGCGAAGGCGTACCAGCCGAGTCCGGCCGAGTCACGGCGCAGGCCAAAGGCGAGGAGGAAGACCACGAAGCCGGCCGCGAATCTCATCAGCGCGGCCGCCCCGAGTCCCCAGGCGACCTCCGCGTCACCGAGCGGATTGAGCGCGTTGCGGTCGCGCTCGGCCTGAGTCAGTCCCACCACCTCATCGCGTACGACCTTGGACGGCTTTTGCAGGCGCGCGCTCGCGACTGTCGCCGCGATGTAGACCACCGAGGCCACCACCAGCACGCTGGTCGCCCCGATCCCCTTCAAGATTCCTGCCCCGATCGAACCAGCCAAAAGTCCCGAGATCGTGCCGAGCAACGTGAGTTGGGCGTTGAACCCCGCGAAGCCCTTTTCGCCGTTGACGCTCGCACTCGGCCAGCCCGCGTCGCCCACGTGGGCCCCGTGTTCGCGGAACTGATCACTGCGCGCCATCTCGGGCACCAACGCGCCCCTCGTCACGACGTAGAGCTTGGATGAGACGAGCAGCAAGAACGCCAGGGGAAAGAGCCACAACGAGTTGAGGTGTTGGGCCATGAGGATGCACAGCACCGCTCGAACGGCCGCCGAGAACGCGACTAACAGACGCCGTCCGTTCGCGGATCGGTCGATAAGCGGCCCGAGCAGCGGGGAGACCACGGCAAAAGGCGCGATGGTAAGCAGCAGGTAGAGCAGGACCTTGCCCTTCGCCTCGGTGGGAGAGACCGAGAAGAACAGTGATCCGGCGAGCGACACCGTCACCAACGTGTCGCCGGCCATCATGATCACGTGCACCAGGGCCAGGCGGCCAAAGGCCGTGCGTTGATCGAAGAGATCCTGTGTGGAGGCCTTGGCTAAAGTGACAATTCCCCGCGCACGCACGCATCGAGCGTAGGTGATCGCTCTCACGAGTCGACTCGAGCTAGTTCGAGTTGCATCCCCAGAATTGGACGTAGTTCGGCAGTCGGTGGTCAACGCAGTAGTGCGCCCGCGACGCGTTGCGCCACGACGACGTGTCGAGGTCATAGTAGGCCACTTCAGTCACGCCGACCTCTCCCTCGCCGTGTCCCACGGTCGCCCAGAGGTACGCGTACTGGCCCACGCAACCGAAGCTCTGGACGCTATCGACCTCGCGGTACGCCGACGAGATCGCCGACGCGGTGCACGGAACGATCGGCGCCGCCGCACGTTCGGTGCAGCTGGCCTGGCTCACGCCGAAGGCGAGACCCGCGAGGAGAACAAGCCCTCCCGCGACACGCGTCCACTTCATGCTCGTAGTTCATCACACCCGACTGAGGGGCGAGGTCTACTTGGCGAGCAAGCCCAAAAAGAGGCTGCCGATCATGTGTTCCCAGTCCCCTTCGGCGATGGGGTCACTCGATATGTCGTCCAGGGCGCGGCCAAAAACCAGAACCTGGAAGAGCACCGCGAGAGCGCTCGCGGGAATGTCGTCACGCAGCCAGCGCTTCTCCTGGGCGGCTGCGGTCAGCACTTCAAGGTCCTTGGTGAGTCGCTCCTGCGAGGCGCCAATTAACTCCTTGAGATGCGGTCGCGTGGAAGCGGCCGCCACGATGCGCGCGCGCATGGCCCGACGAGTTCGACGCTCGGGACCCGAGTGCATCGTCGCCACGAGCGGACCCATGACTTCGACATACTCATCGAGGCTCTCGACCGACTCGTCCACGCTGCTGCCAAAGATGGCCAGATCTTCTTCCACAAACCGGGTGAAGATCATGTTGTAGGCGGCGTCAATAACCCCCTCACGCGAACCGAAGTGGTGATACACCGAGCCGTAGTTGACCCCGGTCGCTTCGCAGATTTCTGGGATGCGTATCAGGAGCTCATCCCCCGCCATCAGGCGTTCTGCGACTGCGTCAAGGACCGCCTGCATAACCGGAACGGACCGGCTCTGTTTTGTCATAAGTGGATATTTTAATCAGTCATAGGCAGTTGAAAATACGCCTCGAACAGTAATGCCCGGGGCCAGAAGTCAATGAGTTACGTCCCCCAGGAAACCTCGAACCCTCAGGATCTCACAGAATGTAAGCAAATCAACATCTTCAACCCGACGATACCGCCGCTCGCAATGTAGTCACGTGTCAAGAATCAGACACTGTGTCACTTGCGAGGACATCTCGTATGCGAGCTCGCCAGTCGATCCCTTCGCTCGTCATCCCATCGTCGTGAAGCCGACGTCGTTCGCGGCGAAGATCCTGAGCCACGCGAGACAGTCCTGGGGGCAGCGCCGCGGCCACGAGGTCCCGGACATACTGCGCGAGGGCGGGCGAGGCGCCATTCGTCGAGACCGATACCGTAACGTCACCGTCGCGGTGAAGCGCGGTGAAGAAGAAGGTCGACCGCTCGGGATCGTCCACCACATTGAGCCACACCCCTTCGTGGCGCGCCTCATCGGCGATCGTCGTGTTGATATTCGCATCGCCCGTCGCCGAGACCACCAGACGGTATCCGCGTAGGTCGCCGCGGCGATAGCGACGACGTTCCACCTTCGCAACTGCTGACGGTAACTTGGGACTGACCACGTCGCTGATGACGGTCACCACCGCACCCGCCTCGAGAAGCTGCCGGGTCTTGCGCGCACCAACCTCCCCAGCGCCAATCACCAGAACGTGCGCGCCGTCCAATTTGAGGGCGAGAGGCAAAGCGTTAGCGGGCAACGACGTCTCGCACAGTGAGGGACCGAAGGTCGAAACGAGCCACGTCTCCCACCACGATGACCGCGGGCGAGCGCACGTCCAAGGATCCCAGGTCCCTCAATTCCGCGCGGGTCGTTCGCTGTTGATTGGTCCACGCCCCCTCAACGACCGCTACCGGGGTCGTTGCCTCCAGCCCACCATCAATGAGTTGCTGGGCAATCGCTCCTCGGTGCTCAATGCCCATCAAGATCACCAGGGTCAACTCGGTATTGCTCAGTCGACGAAAGTCGGTCAGGTTCCCTCCCTCGCCGCGCGCGCTCACGATCGCCACGCCCCGACTGACACCTCGATGGGTGACGGGAATGCCGGCGGCGAGCGGCCCGGCCAGGGCCGAACTCAGTCCGGGTACCACCTCACAGACCACTCCCGCAGTGCGCAGCGCCAGCATCTCTTCGCCGCCTCGCCCAAAGACAAAAGGATCTCCGCCCTTGAGACGGATGACCGTGTCAAAGTTCGCCGAGAGTTCGATGAGCAGGTCGTTGATGCTCGACTGGGTGGACGAGTCGCCGGGACCCTTACCCACGTCAAAGATTGCTGCGCGAGGATTGATGTACTCGAGGATGGAGGTATCGATGAGTCGGTCTCGAACGACCGCGTCGGCACGGGCGAGCAACTTGGCTGCGCGAACGGTCAGCAAGTCGGCGTCGCCCGGTCCGGCACCTACGAGGTAGACAGTCATACTTCGCCCACCCGAACCACAAAGTCGCCGAACGCCTCGTCCGGCTCGGCCTCACTCGCCCATCGATCGAGCAGCGGGCTCAGAACCTCCGGTATGTCTTCCAACTTGACTTTCTCGCGATAGATCGAAGCCAGACGCGTGCCGCTCGGTCCGCCGCCGACGTAGACGTCATAGGTCGACTTGGTGCGCCCCACGACACCGACCTCCGCGAGCGCCGGTCGGGCACACCCATTGGGACAGCCCGTCATGCGCAGTTGAAGCGGGCGGCGCTGCAGCGAGCGACTCTTGAGGGCATCTTCAAGGCCAGAGACCACATCGGGCAGTCGACGTTCCGCCTCGGCGAGCGCCTGGCTGCACGTGGGTAGAGCGGGACACGCCAGCGCGCTTCGCTCAACGTTGCCCAGTTCATGAACTTCCTTCACCCCATGGGCCACCACGATCGCTTGGATCGCGCTGCGCTCCCTCGCGCCAATACCTACAACGAGGATGTCCTGTTGCGGGGTGATGAAGAATGTCTCGGTCCCGCGAAGGGCAATCTCACGCAACGCACTGCGCAGCGAAGAGCCATCCTCGGTGTCGCGCACCCGACCAGCCCCCACCCGCAGACCCAGTTGCCATGTTCCATCCGGCGCCTCGCGCCACCCGAGATGATCATCAGCTCCGCGATAGACAGGCGGCGCGCTCGCGGGCGGCAGAGCGCGACCCAGCCGCTCTTCGACCTCGCGACGAAAGGCGCCAAGACCCAAGTCCGCCACCACGTACTTCATGCGCGCGCGCTGGCGGTCGTATCGATTGCCAAGGTCGCGGTAGGTCGTGACGATGGCGGCGATCACTTCTTGCACCTCTTCACGCGGAACGAAGGTCAACGGATCGGCCAAGCGAGCGAATGTGTCGTCCTTGGCGTAGGAGCGTCCGAGTCCACCCCCCACGAGCACGACGAAGCCCGCACCCCGCTCGTCGTCGACAGTGGGAATCAAGCCGATGTCTTGCGCGAAGACGTCCACGCAATTTTCATTGGGGTGAGCAACCGCAATCTTGAACTTGCGCGGCAGGTAGGTGTCGCCGTAGAAGGGTCGCTCATCAGAGTCTTCGCGCGATGCGGCCTTCTCGCCGTTAACGAAAATCTCCCAGTGGGCCCCTGACGTCGATCGAAAGGCTTGACGAAGATCGTGCGCGATGTTCTCCAGATCGTGTTCGCCGCTCTCGAGATGCAGTTGCGGGCACGTCACCACATTGCGCACGACGTCACCGCACGCACCAAACGAGGAGAGGAACTGTTGGTCCAGTGCGCTCGCGAGTTGGCGCAGGCCGCCCTTGAGGACGCCGTGAAATTGGACCGCCTGGCGGGTAGTGAGTCGAATGCTTCCGTCGCTGAGCGTGGAGGCGATCTCGTCAAGGCCGAGCCACTGGGCGGGGGTCAGTCGGCCACCTGGCACGACGACTCGAATCATGAAGATGTACTCAAGGCTCTCGCCG
>JBEKYI010000030.1:0-15466 GCA_049511155.1 Acidimicrobiales bacterium | reverse complement strand
GAGGTCGTCGATGCGCCCCGCTTGGATTCCGCCAATCATCGGCTCGATGAACTGGTAACTCAGCTCGCGTCCGAGTTTTCTGCGCGTGACGTCACCAATGGCGATGTCTTCTCCGACGTGCAGGCGCGCGGGAAAGAACGTGTCACGTGCCGCACCGACGCGTGCACGCCAACCCAGTCCCTTGAACCGACGGACGACCTCAAGATTGGTGGGCACTCCGAGGACCAGACCCGGGGGAAGTTCATGGAGGCCTCCCTTCGAATACAACCAGGCGCCGCTCTCCGCAATTGCTTCCATCTCTGCTTCGAGGCCCAGTTCGAGAGCCAGCTCAACGGCCTCAGGACGTCGGGCGAGAAAACCGTCGGCGCCGAGGTCGATCGTTCGGTCGGCGAAGGTGGTGGTCGCGAGCGAGCCACCGCAACGGTCGCTTTCTTCGATGAGTTCGACACGCGGTGTCGACTCAGTGGGTCCGACTTCTCCGCCGGTGAGCTCCCACGCCGCGGCCAGTCCACTGATGCCACCGCCGACGACGACGACCGATGAACGACTCACTTAGCGAGCCGCGCGAGAAATGAGGTCGGCGAGTACGGCCACAAATGTTGGGTCGTCGTTCAGTGACGCGGTGCGAATCAAGTTCACGCCCGCCTCCTTGGCGACACCCTGGGCCTCGATGTCGATGTCGTAGAGGACTTCGAGATGATCGGACACGAAGCCGATGGGACACGAGACGATGTCGGTGACGCCCGACGAAGCCAACTCGCGGATGGCGTCGAGGATGTCTGGACCCAACCACGTGTCGGCCGTGCGCCCGGCCGACTGCCACGCGACGCCGAACGATGACACACCCGCTATCGCGGCCGCTCTCTCCGCGCTGTCGGCCAGTTGTTCGGGGTACGTGTCACCCAACTCCACGACTCGCTCGGGCAACGAGTGCGCGCTGAAGATGACGTGGGCTCGTGGGCGTCGCTCCTCTGGAACACTCGCCAGGGCGTCGTTCACCCGGCCCGCGATGAGTTCCAGGAATCCGGGCGCGTCGTACCACGCGCCAATCTCGACGAACGCGACGTTTTCACCCAGCGTCGATCGCGCGCGGCTCATGTACTGCTCGGTCGACATGGAAGAGGAGTGGGGGGCGAGCACAATGCCGACCACTCGGTCGAAGCCCTCGTTACGAAAACTCTCGGCGGCCTCTTCGAGCAGGGGCGGTTCGAACTTGGAGCCGAAACGCACGTCGAACTCACCGGGGTGAGTCGACTCAAGCGCGCGAGAAATACCCACGACTTGGGCCGCCGTGCGTTCAGTCAGCGGTGACACACCGCCGATCGCTAGGTACCGGGAGGTGAGATCGGCCAGCTGCTCCGGCGTGGGGGGATGGCCACGTCGGATGCGCGTATAGAAGGGCTCGATGCCCTCGCGCGTTGAGGGAGTGCCGTGCGCCATGACCAACACGCCCACGCTCACCGCACACCGGCCTTACCTTCTTCGTGCACCACCTTCACAACGGCCGCGAGGACGTCGGGGTCGGTAGCGGGCAGCACCCCGTGTCCGAGGTTGAAGATATGTCCGGCGTCGCTGCCGGCGAACGCCAAGACTTCCCGGGTGGCTTCGATGGCGAATTCGGCGCCCGCCAGGCACCGCGCCGGGTCGAGGTTGCCCTGCACCGCCCTGTCACCCACGCGTCGACGCCCTTCGTCGAGGTCAACGTGCCAGTCGATCCCCACGACATCACTGCCCGAGGTTGCCATCAGCGACAGAAGCTCTCCGGTCCCGACGCCAAAGAGAATTGTCGCGACGTCAAGGTCCGCGATGCCAGCGAAGACCTTCTGGGTCGCCGGGAGTGCGAAGCGCTCGTACTCGGCCCGCGTGAGCGTTCCCGCCCAGGAGTCAAAGAGCTGCACCGCACGCACGCCGTGCTCGATCTGAAGGCGCAGGAAGCTCACCGAAATGTCCACGAGCCGATCGAGTAGTTGAGCGAATAGCTCGGGGTCGCGATGCATGAGGCTCTTGATCATCGCGAACTCCCGGGTGGGACCACCTTCGATCAGATAGCTCGCCACCGTAAAGGGGGCACCGGCGAAGCCGATGAGTGGAGTGTTAGTAGCCGCCAGTTTTGGGATCACGAGATCGATGGTCTTGGTGACGTACTCAACGTGTTCTTCGGTGAGTTCGGGGAGCCGCTCGAGGTCGGTGCGACTGACGAAGGGTTCGGCGATAACGGGTCCCCGACCAGGGACGACCTCGACACCGAATCCCACCGCGTGGTACGGCACGACGATGTCCGAGAAGAGAATTGCGGCGTCGACGCCGTAGCGTCGCACAGGCTGGAGAGTGACTTCGGCGGCGGTGTCGGGTGAGGCGATCGCCTCGAGGATCGATCCCGTTCCGCGCATCGCGCGGTACTCCGGTAGGGACCGTCCCGCTTGGCGCATGAACCAGACGGGAACACGCTCGACCGCCTCGCCGCGACAGGCTTTGAGAAAGTCTGGTTCGGGCGCGCTCATAACGACCAATCTAGGTCGCTCTCCTTCACGCGACTCCGATTCGCGCCGCGCCGATTATTCCCACGGTGTGGCGAGCTGGACGTAGTTTCCGTCGGGGTCGGTAACAGTCGCGAGCCAGACCTCGCCCGGGGCCCCTTCGGGTCGGTACGGCTCGGCAATGACCTCCGCACCGAGGGCAACCAGTGCCTGGAACGACGCGGCGACGTCGTCGGACTCGACGCTCAACATGATGCGTTGGGGATTCGGGCTCTTGCCCTTGACTTCGCTGTGTGCCCCGAGCATCAAGTCGGCCTTGTCGGACCAGCCGTACCAGGTGTCCTCGTGGAATCCGGGCTCACCGAGGACCGCGGTGTAGAACTCCGCGAGGCGCTCGGGGTTCTCAGAGCCGATCATTACGGCGCTGTACCTCATAGAGCTCCCTTCGGAGGCGCGTGTTCCCCGCACCTTAGAGCCACGCCTCGCCACATGCGAGGGAGAAATCACCTGCGGAAACCACCCCCGGCCGGACGATTAGAATTGATGATTCCCGATTTTGGGAAGTCAGAAAGAGGTCGTTCATGTCGCACGAGCGTGAGATCGCCGAGGAGCAGGAGTTCCTGGACGTGGCCCTCGAGGCGCTCGATCAAATGCGCCAGGGCGCGCGCTCTCTGCGCGACAGTGCGGCGGTGGCGAACATGCGCGGCGCGGGCGACCTGGTGGAACGCGACGTGGTGATGGGAACCGCTCTTCATCGACTCGATCAACTCGCCATCGGCGATCAGCCCCTGTTCTTTGGTCGCATCGACTATCAGGCGAATGGTCATGGTCGCGGCGACACCTATCACGTGGGCCGACTCGCGGTCTCCGACGAGTCTCTCAACCCATTGGTCATCGACTGGCGCGCCCCGGTCGCCGAAGCGTTCTATCGCGCGACGGGCGTCGAGTCGCTGGGACTCTCGCGTCGCCGACACGTGGCCATTCACGCCAACGAAGTCACGAGCGTGGAAGATGAGTACTTCGCCGACTCCAACGGTGAACTCGACCTACCTGACAGCGACGTGCGCGCCGCCACCGAAGAAGGACTGGTCGACGGTGGACTCGCCCTCGGCGGACCGGGCGCGTTGCTCGCTGCACTAGGGCGCGCACGCACCGGGCGCATGGGTGACATCATCGCCACGATTCAAGGTGAGCAGGACCAGATCATCCGCAGCCCGCTCGCGGGCATCCTGTTGGTCCAAGGGGGTCCCGGTACCGGCAAGACGGCCGTCGCGCTGCACCGCGCGGCCTACCTGCTCTTCACCCATCGCGCGACACTTGAGCGCCAGGGCGTTCTGGTGGTGGGGCCGAACCCGCTGTTCCTCAACTACATCGAAAACGTGCTGCCCTCGCTGGGCGAATCGGGGGTCACCCTGTCTACGATCGCCGGACTCGTGACCAACATCGAGGTTCGCGGCATTGATTCCGAAGACGTCGACCAACTCAAGGGCGACCTGCGCATGGCCCGAGTTCTCGCACGGGCGATGGCTACCCGAGAGCGCGCCCTGCGACACGACGTCGAGATTCCCGTCGGGCGAGCGACCATTGTCCTGAAGGCGAAGTTCACCCAGGACGCTGTCGAGCGCGCCCGTCGCCGTCCCGGCAACCACAATCAGCGTCGTTCGGCCGTGGGCCGCGAGCTCGCCGCTCGCCTGGCCGCGGAGTACCGCGAGCGCTTTTCGAAGGAAGGTTCTCGCGACGGATCTGAAGAGGTCAACAACGAGACCGAGCTCGCCGAGGCGATTCGCGCGACTCCGCAGTTCAAAGAGGCGCTCCAACGGGTCTGGCCACGCATCACCGGTCAGGAACTCGTCCACGACCTGTTGGGTGCGCCCGCGTTGTTGCGCGCAGCGGGCAAGGGAATCTTGAGCGACCGCGAGATCGAGATGCTCTATCGACCGCGCTTCACCTCAACCGAGGAGATCGCCTGGACCAAGGCAGACGCCGCGTTGATCGACGAGGCACGTGTTCTGGTGGGACCGCGCAAGCGCCCTCGCCCTGCGCCGCGCCCGGCCGACAACGTGCTGGCCGGGGTGGATCTGGACGCCTATTCCGGCGATCACCGGGCCGCCGCCCTGCGCGAGGCGCAGCGCCTCGCGGTCGCCCAAAGCCAAGAGCTCGACGAGGCGGAGTTCGTCACCTACGGACACATCGTGGTGGACGAAGCGCAGGATCTCTCGCCGATGGAGTTGCGCGTTCTCAAGCGCCGCGACCTCACTGGTTCCATGACGATCGTGGGCGACATGGGTCAGGCGACGACCGCGTCGTCGTCGGCATCATGGGACACCCTGCTCACGGTTCTCTCTCCGCGCAAGGAGCCCACGCGCGTGGACCTCACCGTCAGCTATCGCACCCCTCAAGAGGTCCTCGCGTTCGCCGCGCCCACGTTGCTGGCAGCCGCGCCCGACCTCGAGCCGCCGCGTCCCGTTCGCCGTGCGGGATCGACGCCGTTGGTTGTTCTCACAAGCGAAGCGGAGTTCAGTGACGCGCTGGTGCAACTTACGCGCGGCGAGATCGAGGCGGTGGCCCCCGGTCGCGTGGCGGTCATCGTGAGCGCGCGTCGCGTGAATGAGATCGTGACGACGCTGCGTGATGGCGGACTCGAAGCGGTGGATCCGAACGACCAAGAGTCCAAGGGGCTCGCAGCCGACCTGGTCGTGCTCGCGGCGGAAGGTGCGAACGGTTTGGAGTTCGACGCCGTCGTCGTTGTTGAGCCTGGTCAGATTGCCAATCGCGGGGCACCGAACGAGACCACGTATACGCCGCGCGGTTTACGAACCTTGTACGTCGCCCTTACGCGTCCTACCAGGCGACTCGCCGTGATCGCTACCAAGGACCTTCCGCCCACCCTTGCCTGAGAGCCACGGCCCCCGCAATCGACAAAGTGGGGTTGCGATTTCTACTAGAAATGATGGCGTGAGTCAGGCAGTTTCCCCCGAAAGCCTGGCGAAGCAAGAGAAGATCGTCCACGATCGACCGCCGATGCTGGCCATTGGCGTGATGATCTGGCTCGGTTCAGAGCTGATGTTCTTCTCGGGACTCTTCGCCGCCCTATTTACCATCCGCGCGCACCTGGCCTCGTGGCCACCCAAGGGCACCCACCTCGACGTCCTGCAGTCAGGCATTTTCACACTTATCCTCATCGCGTCCTCTTTTACGATGCAGCGTGCCGTGTGGCTCATCGAGCACCGTCGCCGCGGCGCGGCCCGCAACTGGGTGATCGCGACCATCATCATGGGTGCCCTGTTCGTAAGCAACCAGGCCTACGAATGGACGCATCTCACCACGCGCTGGTACACGAACTCCTACGGTTCGATCTTCTTCATTACGACGGGACTGCACGGTCTGCACGTGTTCCTCGGTCTGGTCGCAATGAGTTTTCTTCTATATCGCATGCGTGGTCGTGAAGGGGACCCCGGTGAGCTCGCGACGTTCCAAGGCGTGAGCTACTACTGGCACTTCGTTGACGTCGTGTGGATTGGGCTGTATTCGTCCCTCTTCCTGCTGAAGTAGAGGTAGAGCGTGACGTACACACTCCTGCGGCGAAGCGTCCTCCTGGCAGGCGCCGGGCTCTTCGTCGTCGCGCCGCTGGTGCTCTTCGTGGCCCCCGCCAACGCGAGTAATAACACGGTGATCCCGTTTCAGACGACGCGCAAGAACGCGGGAACGCCGAACTCAAGCATCGTGAAGAAGAACGCGAGCGGTCAGGTTACGAGCTACGGCGATAAGTACATCACCTACAAGATTCCCCAGAGTTCGTTGGACAAGCTGGGACAGGCGCTGTTTATGGAGAACTGCGCGTCGTGCCACGGCAGCCAGGCCAACGGCGTGCCGACCTCGGCGGTGGGTTCGTACCCGGACCTGGTGGGTCTCGGCCCGGCGACCATTGACTTCTGGATCGACTCGGGCCGCATGCCCGCGAAGGATCCCGAAGCGGTCCAAGCCTCACGCCGTCAGCCGGCCCTCAACCCCCACCAAGCCGAGGCGATAGCCGCCTGGGTGAACTCGCTCTCGCCGAGCTATCCCGGTATTCCCTCGCCCCACCTCAAGAACGCCAACGTCTCGGAAGGACAAGAGCTCTTCGCGCTCAACTGCGCAGCCTGTCACACGATTGAAGGTGACGGTGACGCCCTCGCCTTCGATACGTTCGCGCCCTCGCTGCGCCATATCCCGGCGTTCCAGGTCGTCGAAGCCATTCGCACCGGCCCGGCGAACATGCCGCGATTCACCGGGAACCTGAGCGACAAGCAGGTCGACGACATCGTCAAGTACGTCACCACCGAGATTCAGCACCCGCGCAACCCCGGGGGGTTTGGACTCGGTGGGCTGGGACCCGTCGGCGAAGGCTTCATCGCGCTACTGGTGGGCGTCGGATTCTTAGCGCTCATTTGCTACTGGATCGGAGATCGTTCGTGAGCGACGAAATCCCCGAGCAGATCAGCCCGCACGAGGCGATGAAGATCGAGATGCAACAAGAAGAGTTGGCCGCGCGCCGAGCGCGAGAGGCCCAGGACCTGGCCGACACTCACACGCCGGTTGCGATCTCGGGCTTGCGCGCGGACGACCCACACCTTCAACCAGCTGCGAAGAATCCCCACACCGTGGAGATGGTCATCGCGATTTGCTTCATTGTGGGCATCTTCGCCATGGCGGGCTTTGGTGCCGCGTACGTCGTGAACGCGAAGCCGTGGATCATCGCCTCGACGATTGGCCTAGGGCTGTTCCTCTTTGGGGTGGGACTCGTCGCCTGGGGCAAGTACCTCATGCCACGCGGTCCCTTCGTCGAAGAACGTCACACTCTCGCCGGCGATCAGGTCGATCGCGACGCCTTCGCGGCCGCCGTCGTTGAGCGCGGTGGTGGAGTCGTCAAGCGACGCAAGGTGCTGGCGGGCATCCTCGGTGGGGGACTGGGCATCTTTGGCATCGTGGCGATGTTCCCCCTGTTGCGCAGTCTCGGTCCCCTTCCCAAGGGCACGCTCTTTCACACCGATTGGCGTAAGGGCTCCTACGCGGTGGACTCCTCGGGTCGGCGCGTATCGGTGGGTGAGTTGGCCATCGGCTCGATCATGACCATCTATCCCGAGGGCACCGAGAACACCGATCGAGGCCAAGCGGTCGACCAGACGGTCCTCATTCGCATCTCGAACGAAGACTTCACCACCGAAAAAGGGCGCGAAAGTTGGGGTCCCAAGGGCTACGTCGCCTACTCCAAGCTCTGCACCCACCTGGGCTGCCCGGTCGGGCTCTACGAACAGCAATTGCAACTGTTGGTCTGTCCGTGCCACCAGTCGATGTTCAATGTCACTAACGGTGCGATTCCCCAGTTCGGTCCCGCTCCTCGCCCACTGCCTCAGCTGGCGCTGTACATCGACGCAGAGGGATACATTCGCGCACAAGATGACTACAACCAACCCGTTGGTCCTGGCTTCTGGGAGCGCACCACCACATGAGCGATACCACGATTCCCACTAACCCTCGAGCGCGCAAGCGAGCCAGCGGCCCCTACGGCAAGATCGGCAAGGCGCTGGACGAGCTCGATGACCGCTTGGGTGTCGCCAAGGGCGGGCGTACCTTCATGGACAAGATCTTCCCGGATCACTGGTCCTTCATGCTGGGCGAGATTGCGCTCTACTCCTTCGTGATTCTGCTCGTCACGGGTGTGTTTCTCACGCTCTACTACGTGCCGAGCTCGACGTTGGTCGTCTACCACGGTCCGTACCTGCCGCTCGACGGCCAGCGCGTCACCGAGGCCTTCGAGTCGACGGTGAACCTGTCCTTCAGCGTGCGCGGGGGACTGCTGATGCGCCAGATGCACCACTGGGCGTGCGATATTTTCGTCGGCGCCATCGTGGTCCATATGGCGCGCGTCTTCTTCACCGGGGCCTTCCGCAAGCCGCGCGAACTCAACTGGACCATCGGTCTCACCTTGTTGATCCTTACCATGGCCAACGGCTTTCTCGGGTACTCGCTGCCCGACGACCTCGTCTCGGGCACCGGTATCCGTATCGCCTACTCGATCCTTTTGTCAATCCCCTTTGTCGGGACGTACCTGGCGTTTTGGATCTTCGGCGGCAACTTCCCGGGTAGCGCGACGATCCCGCGCTTCTTCATCCTGCATGTCCTGATTATTCCCCTGCTCATCCTGGGCCTGGTGGGAGCTCACCTGTTCTTGCTTGTGCGCCAGAAGCACACGCAGTTCCCTGGTGAGGGCCGCACCGAGAAGAACGTGGTGGGCTCTCCCATGTTCCCGGTCTTCATGGCCAAGACCACGGGCTTCTTGTTCATCGTGGGCGGTTTCATTGCCTTGATATCGGCCTTCTTCCAGATCAACCCGATCTGGCAGTTCGGCCAGTACGAGGCCTCGCGCATCAGTTACGCCGTTCAGCCGGACATGTACATGGCCTTCCTCGACGGGGCACTGCGCATCTTTCCGTCGTGGGAGTTCACGGCCTGGGGTCATACGTGGCCCCTCGAGGTCTTCATTCCGGCCGTGCTGTTCCCGGGCATTCTCTTTAACATCGCCTACGCCTGGCCGCTCATCGAGCGCAAGATCACCGGCGATGATCTGATCCACAATCTGCTCGATCGTCCACGCGACAGACCCAAGCGCACCGCCTTTGGCGCGGCGGTGCTCGTACTGGTCGCGATGCTCTTCATCGCCAGCGCGACCGACGTCATCGCGAAGTTCTTTGACATTTCGTTGAATACGGTGCTGTGGGCGATGCGCATCTTGGTGATCGTCACGCCGATCATCGCGTACCCGGTTACCTACAAGATCTGCAAGGAACTTCAAGGCGTCAGACGTGCCGGCAAACGCAAGACGCCCAATGTCGTCTCGCGCTCGGACGAGGGCGAGTACATTGCCACTCCCACGCCGACCTACTCCGATGACGTCGAGCACGGCCACGAGGCCATTCCCGTGCCAACGTTCATCGAAGACGAGAGCGAAGAGATCACAAGCCAAAGCGGCGTGCGGACGGTCGAGCGCTAATTACTCACGCGACGGCCGTAACGTCACTTTCGGCCATGGTCGTTGCCTAACATGACGGTGTGGCGGTGAGCGATACGAAGTGGCGCCCAGCGTCGTCTCTGATCTTCGATCGGCCCATCAATGTGCGTCGCAACGTGGGGCTGCTCGGTGTGTCGACTTTCCAGACGTCGATCTCGCCGCGGTCGTCCGCCAGTACCCCGGCGGCCATCCGCCACGCCCTGGACTACTACTCGACCTGGTCGTGGTCGAGCCGGGTGGATCTCGCTGAGTACGTGGCGATGGTCGACTACGGCGATGTCGATGATCCTGATGGCGAGGGCGGGCACGAGCGTGTCGCCGAGGCCCTCCTCAACATCGAGCAGTCACCCGTCGTAATCCTCGGCGGCGACAACGCTGCTACGTGGCACGCAATGAGTGCGTTGATGAAAGATCGCGTCGAGGAGTTCGGACTCATTACCCTCGACGCCCACCTCGACATGCGAGACGGCCGTTCGAACGGCTCGCCAGTGCGCCAACTGCTCGAGGAAGGCCTGGACGGCCACCACGTCGTCCAAGTCGGGCTGAGCGACTTCGCGAACTCGCCCGGGTATGCGCGCGACGCGCAAGCAGCCGGCGTGCGCATCATCGATCGCGACGCCTTCAACCGCGACGACGCGGCAGTCATCGCACGACGCGCCCTGGATGTCGCGCGACAGGGTGGGCGCAAGGTCTACGTCGACATTGACCTTGACGTCGCCGATCGCTCGGTGGTGCCGGGCTGCCCTGCGGCCGCCCCAGGGGGTCTGCGCGCCGACGAGGTTCGCCGCTTCGTGCGGGCCCTGGCCACGTCGAAAGACGTGCTGGCTATTGACTTCACCGAAGTGGATGTCGAGCGTGACACGCCCGATGAGCGCACCGTGCGCTTGGGTGCGCTACTACTACTGGAGACGCTTTCGGGCGTGCAAAGGAGACCGTCGTGACCATTGAGCTGGGAATCGAGCCGCTGACGAGCGACGAACTCGTTCGTGTCGCGCGGCACTACGAACCGCTCACTCTGAGTGCGGAAGTCCTCGCGCGCCTCGCGCGCCAGCGCGACGCCATCGACGCGCTCGTGGACGGCGGCGAAGCTATCTACGGCCTCTCGACGGGATTCGGTTCGCTCGCGACGACCTCGATCTCACCCGAGCGCCGACGCGACCTCCAGCGCTCTCTCATTCGTTCGCACGCGGCAGGTGTGGGACCAGAGGTAGAGGCCGAGGTCGTGCGCGCCATGATGGTCTCGCGCCTGACGAACTTGTGCAGTGGGGTATCGGGCGTGCGACCCTCGACGGCCGAAGCGTACGCGGCGTTGATCAACGCCAACATCACACCGGTGGTGCACGAGTTTGGATCTCTCGGATGCTCGGGAGACTTAGCGCCCCTCGCTCACGTGGCGCTCGCGCTCATGGGTGAAGGCGACGTGCGCGATGCAGGCGGCACTCGCCGGCGCGCCATCGACGTGCTTCGCGACGCGAGTCTCGATCCGGTGGAGCTGGCCGAAAAAGAGGGCCTCGCCCTCATCAACGGCACCGATGGCATGCTCGGCATGTTGATCCTGGCCCTTGATGACGGTCACGCTCTCCTGCAGCAGATGGATGTGGCGGCGTCTCTCTCCATCCAGGCGTTGCGCGGGACCGACCAGGTCTTTGTGAGTGAGATCCACGAACTGCGCCCTCACCCCGGACAGCGCGACAGTGCGCAGAACCTCGTGAACCTGCTCGCCGACTCAGCGATCGTCGTCTCCCATCTCGACGACATCACCCAGGTCCAGGACGCGTACTCGCTGCGCTGCGCCCCCCAGGTGCACGGAGCGGCGCGCGACACCTTCCGGCACGCTCAAAGCGTGGCCGACATCGAACTGGCGAGTGCGATCGACAACCCGTCGGTGCTCTTGGATGGGACGCTCGCGAGCAACGGCAACTTCCACGGGGCTCCGATCGGCTACGTCTTGGACTTCCTCGCCATCGCGCTGGCGGACGTCGCGTCGATGAGCGAACGGCGCACCGACCGACTGCTCGACGTGAATCGCAGCTTCGGGCTGCCACCATTCCTGGCGGGGGACGCCGGTGTGGACTCGGGCCTCATGATCGCCCAGTACGCCCAAGCGGGATTGGTCACTGAGATGAAGCGCCTTGCCTTTCCGGCGTCGGTCGACTCCATTCCCTCCTCGGGCATGCAGGAAGACCACGTCTCGATGGGCTGGCACGCGGCGCGCAAGCTGCGACGGTCCCTCGACGCCTTTCGCGACGTGCTCGCGATCGAGTTGCTGGCGAGCGCGCGGGCCCTCGCGCTGCGCGCACCGCTCGAACCCTCGCCCGTCGCTCAGGCGATGGCTGATCGCATCAACGCACTCTCAGGTGGCCCCGGTCACGACCGGTGGCTCTCACCAGAGATAGCGGCCGTGAGTGACCTCGTCGCCTCGCGCGAGCTCCTCGACATCGCGGCGCGATTCCTCACTCTGCGCTAGGAGGTCGGTTATGGAAGGTGCACGCCCCGTTCGCGCGGCCCGGGGATCGACGATCAGTGCACTCGGCTGGCCCCAGGAAGCAGCACTTCGCATGCTGTGCAACAATCTCGATCCCGAGGTCGCCGAGCGCCCTGACGATCTGGTCGTCTACGGCGGGACCGGACGCGCGGCGCGCGACTGGCGAAGCTTTGATGCGCTGGTGCGCACGCTCACCACGCTCAAGAACGACGAGACGATGCTCGTGCAGTCGGGACGACCGGTCGGCGTCCTGCAGACTCACGAGTGGGCGCCCCGGGTCCTGATCGCCAACTCCAACCTGGTGCCGGATTGGGCCACGTGGCCGGAGTTTCGCCGGCTCGAGGCCCTCGGGCTCACCATGTACGGACAGATGACCGCGGGCTCATGGATCTACATCGGGACTCAGGGCATCTTGCAGGGCACGTACGAGACCTTCGCCGCGATTGCGGCCAAGCGCTTTGGCGGCACCCTGGCCGGTACCCTCACGCTGACTGCCGGTGCCGGCGGCATGGGCGGAGCGCAACCGCTCGCGGTCACGATGAACGACGGAGTGTGTCTGTGCGTGGACGTCGATCCCAGTCGGCTGCAACGGCGGGTCGATCAGCGCTACCTCGACGAGTGGACGGCTGATCTCGACGCCGCGATCGAGCGAGTACTGCGCGCTAAGGCCGACCGGGAGGCGCTGAGCGTCGGACTGCTGGGCAACGCTGCGACGATCCTGCCCGAATTGCTGCGTCGTGGCGTGGAGGTCGACATCGTGACCGACCAGACCTCGGCGCACGACCCGCTCAGCTACCTGCCCGAGGACATCGACCTCAACGACTGGCACGACTACGCCGAGAAGAAGCCCGAGGAGTTCACCGATCGCGCGCGCGCCTCGATCGTGCGACACGTCGAAGCGATGGTGGGATTCATGGACGCTGGTGCCGAAGTGTTCGACTACGGCAACTCGCTGCGCGGCGAAGCCCAACTCGGCGGGTACGCGCGCGCCTTCGATTACCCGGGCTTTGTCCCCGCCTATATTCGCCCGCTGTTCTGCGAAGGCAAAGGGCCCTTTCGCTGGGCGGCCCTCTCCGGTGACCCCAAGGACATCTATCGCACCGACCAAGCGGTGCTGGATCTCTTTCCCGAGAACGAACTGCTGCGTCGTTGGATCACCAAGGCCGAGGAGCGCGTGGCCTTCCAGGGTCTGCCGGCGCGTATCTGCTGGCTCGGGTACCAAGAGCGCGACAAGGCGGGAGCCGCCTTTAACGACCTGGTGGCGAGCGGCGAAGTGAGTGCGCCGTTGGTGATCGGACGAGACCACCTGGACGCGGGATCGGTCGCCTCGCCGTATCGCGAGACCGAGTCGATGCTGGATGGCTCGGACGCCATCGCCGACTGGCCCCTGCTCAACGCATTGGTCAACACCGCCTCGGGGGCCACCTGGGTCTCGATCCACCACGGCGGCGGGGTGGGCATCGGACGCTCGATCCACGCGGGCCAGGTCTGTGTCGCCGACGGTACGGCCCTCGCGGGCGAGAAGATTCGCCGCGTGCTCACCAACGACCCCGCCATGGGGGTGCTGCGTCACGTGGACGCGGGCTACGACATCGCCGAAGAGACCGCCGAAGCGACCGGACTACGCGTGCCGATGCGTGAGGGCGAATGAGCACACTCGTCGTCACCAACGTCGGTGAACTGACGACCAACGATCCAACCCTTGGTGATGAGACCTTCCTTGGCCGCCTGCACGACGCCGCGATCGTTCTTGACGACGAGCAAGTGCTCTGGGTAGGCCCGAACGCCGAAGCGCCTGTCGCGGACGAAGCGATCAATGCCCACGGCGCGGCGGTCATCCCGGGATTTGTCGACTCTCATACGCACCTCGTCTTTGCCGGCGAGCGCAGTGACGAGTTCGAAGCGCGCATGGCCGGTCGCCGCTACGACGGGGGCGGCATTGTGCGCACCGTCACCTCGACGCGCGCCGCCTCGATCGATGAGTTGCGCAACGGTGCGGCCGAGCGCGTGGGCGAGCTGCGCGCCGGGGGAGTCACCACCCTGGAGATCAAGTCGGGATACGAACTCACGACCGAGGGCGAAGTTCGTTGCCTTGAGGTCGCCGGTGACTTCACGGTTGAGCGCACGTGGTTGGGGGCCCACGTCATACCCCGGGAGTTCGCCTCTGACCGCGACGGGTATCTGGAACTCCTCTCGACCACGATGCTCGAGGCCTGTGCGCCACACGCCAAGTGGGCCGACGTGTTCTGTGATCGCGGGGCCTTCAGCGTCGACGAAGCGAGAACGATCCTGTTGCGCGCGCGCGACAAGGGACTCGCGCCTCGGCTGCACGCGAACCAGCTCGCCCACAGTGGGGCGGTCGCGTTGGCCGTTGACTTGGAGTGCGCCAGCGTCGATCACTGCACCTACTTAGAGGACGCGGACATCGAAATGCTGGCCGGGTCCGCAACGGTTGCCACCTTGTTGCCGGGGGCCGAGTTCTCCACGCGCTCGCCTTATCCCTCAGCCCGACGGTTGATCGACGCGGGCGCCACCGTGGCGCTGGCGACGGACTGCAATCCCGGCTCGTCGTACGTGACGAGCATGGCCTTCGTGATCGCGCTAGCGGTGCGCGAGATGACGATGAGCGTGGACGAGGCGCTGTGGGCGGCGACCAAGGGCGGGGCCCTCGCCTTACGTCGCAGTGACGTCGGACATTTGGGTGTGGGCGCGGCGGCCAACTTTGCGATACTGAACGCCCCACGAGCGGCCCACCTCGCGTACCGCCCCGGCGCCCAGATCGTGGCCAGGACTCATCGCGCGACGCCATGACCAAGAAGACGCGGCTCTACTTCAATGACGACACCCGCGATGCGTTGATGGCGTTGGACGCCGTTGCCAACGGGCGGGGTTGGGTCAACGTGTTGCCTCGCGTCACCGATGACGACCTGCCTGATATTCACGTGAACTTCATCGGCTGGACGAATCACGGGATCCCCGTTGCGACGTTCTTGAGTGCGGCACCGAGGAACGGCGAGGCGCAACCTTCGTCCCTTGGCGTTCTCCATTCGGGTGGGCGGCTCGGGAAGGATCGCATCGTCACGATGCTCCAAGGCGCGCCCTTTGCGATTCGTCAAGATCACTCCCAGCGCGGAATACTGCTCACGGTTCCACCCGCGACGCCAACGGCCCAGGTGCTCGACGTGATGTGCCGGTTCTCGAGCGCGCTCTGCGAGCATGAGATGACCGGAGGATGGCGACTCGAGATGTACGAGCGTGACTAGGGGATCTTTACGCGTCGCCTCGAGCGAAGAATGCGCCAGTGTCCTTGGTGATGCGAAATACGCCGCAGCCCAGTCGCATTCGCCCATCAATCTCCGCTCGCAGGGCGCCTTGTTCTTCGAGGGTCGCGCGATCTCCGGGAGGCATTGAGCGGATATAGGCGAACACGTCCTCGGCGTCGCGGCAGTGCAGTTC
>JBEKYI010000029.1:0-15954 GCA_049511155.1 Acidimicrobiales bacterium | reverse complement strand
TCCACTTCGCAGAAGCCCTGGTCGTCCATGGCTCGGCGAAGGGCCGCGTTCACACGGGCACGCATGCGCAAATTGGTCTGCATCGGCTCGCGGCGAATGTCGAGGTAGCGATACTTGAGGCGGACTGCCTCGTCGATGGCCACACGGTCGTCGAGCTGGAAGGGCGGTGCTTCGGCGATCGCCAGAACCTCGACTTGGCAGTCCGAGAGTTCAACCTGGCCAGTAGCCAGGCGCTCGTTGACGGTTCCCTCGGGGCGCGGTGTGACCGTTCCGGTGACGCGCACCACGTACTCGCTGCGCACATCAACCGATCCCTCAACGACAACTTGAACCACGCCGGAGCGATCGCGAATGTCAAGGAACGCCAAGTGCTCGCCGTGCTCGCGGCGTTTGGCCACCCACCCGCACACACTGACGCGTTCGCCGACGTGGTCCTCATTCACCGAGGCGCACAGCAGGTCGCGCAAACTCGTGGCTTCAACGTCTGGGGACATGTTCACTTCACTTCGTCAATAGTTCGGCGATCGCCGCAACGACCGCCCCTTGACCAACGCGCTGTTGCGTTTGATCAAACTCCTGGCTACGCAGGTCCCTAATCGTAACCTCGCCGACTGACAGTTCTTCGGGTCCGACCAGCAGCGCGAAGCGCGCCCCCGAGCGGTCGGCGGCCTTCATCTGGGCCTTCATCGAGCGCTGGTCGTAGGCGCGATCGACCGCGAAGCCCTCGGCTCGCAAGTTCTCGATCATCACCGCAACCGACTCGTCACCGGTGGTGTCAATGACGAAGACGTCAAGAGTTCGTTTGAGGAGATCGTGGTTGACCCCCTCCGCCTCGCGCGCCAGAATCAAGCGCTCCACTCCGCTGCCAAAGCCGATTCCACTGGTGGGCTTGCCGCCCAGCTCCTCGGCCAGTTGGTCGTAGCGCCCGCCCCCGCCGATGGAGTTCTGCGCGCTCTTGAAGGCCTCGGCCACGAACTCAAAGGTCGTGCGGTTGTAGTAGTCAAATCCCCTCACGAGACGCGGGTCCAGCGTGCTCGTGATGCCGATAGCGCTCAAACCACCCACCACGGCGTCGAAGTGCGATCGACACTCCTCACAGATGTGATCGATCAGCATGGGGCCCTTGGAGGTCACCTGCACGCAGGCCTCGCGCTTGCAGTCGAGCACCCGTAGGGGGTTCTCGCGCCAACCCTTTTGGTGCTCGTCGCAGAGCTCCGACTCGTGCTCGGCCAAATACTCGCTCAAGAGCACCACGTACGCCGCCCGGCACTCCCGATGTCCCATGGAGTTGATGAGCAGCGTGACTTGTCGCAACCCAATATCGCGATAGAAGTTGTGTGCGAGGGTAATCACCTCGACGTCGATGGCGGGGTCGTCAGTGCCCAAGGCTTCGACACCGAACTGATAGTGCTGGCGATAGCGACCCTTCTGGGGCTTCTCGTAGCGAAAGGCGGGCGTGAGATACCACGCCTTCCAGGGTGTCGTGGGATTGTGCTGGACGAACGCGCGCACGACCGAGGCCGTGCCTTCGGGTCGCAGCGCGTACCGACGCCCGCCGCGGTCCTCGAAGGTGTACATCTCATTGCGAAAGACGTCGCTCTCTTCGCCGATGCCGCGCACGAAGACACCCACGTCCTCGAAGATCGGCGTCATCACCAGAGAGAATCCGTAGCGATAGGCGAGTTGGGCGAACACCGCGGCCAGTCCCTCCCACTGCGCGGACGCGGGTCCGAGAACGTCGTGGGTTCCAACAGGCGCCTGAAACGGCGCGACGGGGTCACTCATGATGTCTTGTTCTGACCCGGAAGCTGACGGAACGCGTCGAAGACCCCGTCGACGCCCTTGAGGGCGGCGAGCAGGCTGGAGAGGTGCCCGGGATCAGCCAACTCGACGTCAAAGACCATACGCACGATTCGTGAGCCCGACGTCGTCGACGAGCTTGAGATGATATTGAGGTGGTACTCGGCCACAACCTTGGAGACATCGAGAAGCAAACGGGAACGATCGAAGGCCATGATCTCCAGGACCGCACGATACTGACCACCCGCCGAGCCGTCCCACTCGACGTCGATGATCCGCTCGCCCAGACGCTGAGCCAAGGCGACCGCGTTCGAGCAGTCGTCGCGGTGCACCGAGACGCCTCGTCCCTGCGTAATGAACCCCATGATGTTGTCCCCGGGAACCGGTGAGCAGCACCGTGCCAAGTGAATCATGACGTCGTCGAGGCCCTCGACGTAGACCCCGGCGTTGCGTCGCGCGGTGCGCGAGGTGCGCGGAGCCTTGGTGACTGTCGTGGGCATCTGCTCGGCGTCGCCGCCGCGCAGCTCGCGATCGAGGCGCTGGACAACCGCGAGGGCCGAGATCTGAGCGGAGTCGATAGACATGAAGAGTGCGTCGCGGTCCTCGAGACCGAGGGATTTGATGACCGCGTCCAGGGCACCTGACGTGAGTGAAGTGGCGATTGGCAAACCTTCGCGTCGCAGCGCCTTGGTGAGCTCCTCGCGCCCGCCCTCAATTGCGTCATCGCGGCGCTCGCGCTGGAACCACTGGCGGATCTTGGACTTGGCGCGCGAGGATTTGGCGATGCTGAGCCAGTCACGCGAGGGACCAGCGTTGTCGTTCTTGCTGGTGACGATCTCCACCACGTCGGCCGATCGCAGAACGGTGTCGAGTGGCACCAGGCGACCGTTGACTTTGGCCCCCACACAGCGGTGCCCCACTTCGGTGTGCACGGCGTAGGCGAAGTCAATCGGTGTCGCCCCTTCGACCAAAGCGATCACTCGACCCTTGGGCGTGAAGAGGTAGACCTCGTCTTGTCCGAGGTCGAGTTTGAGCGCTTCGAGGAACGCGATCGGATCGGCTTCCTCTTCTTCCACGTCGGCCAGGCGTCGCATCCATGCGACTTCCTTGTCGCTCGCTCCTTCTTTGTAGCTCCAGTGAGCGGCCACGCCGAACTCCGCGCGTCGGTGCATCTCGAGGGTTCGCACCTGCACCTCGACCGACTTGCCGCGCGGTCCGATCACCGTGGTGTGCAGCGACTGATACAAGTTGAACTTGGGTGAGTTGATGTAGTCCTTGAATCGACCCTGGACCGGCGACCACAGGGCGTGGATAGCTCCGAGAGCGGCCCAGCAGTCGCGCTCTTCTTCCACGATGAGGCGCAGGCCCACCAGGTCGAAGATCTCGTCGAACTCCTTGCCGCCGACGACCATCTTTTCGTAGATGCTCCAGAAGTGCTTCGGTCGGCCGCGCACGTCGGCCGCGATGCCGAACTCGGCGAGCTTCTTGGCCAGCGTGTCCATCACCTCGCTTAAGTACGCTTCGCGCTCGGGCTGGCGAGCAGCCACCATCTGTTCGATCTCGGCGTACCGCTTCGGGTGCAGGGTCGCGAAACTGAGGTCTTCGAGCTGCCACTTGACCTGCTGGACACCGAGGCGGTGCGCGAGCGGTGCGTAGACGTCGAGGGTCTCTTGGGCGATGGCGCGTTGACGGTGCATCGGCATGACCGAAATCGTGCGCATGTTGTGCAGGCGGTCCGCCAGTTTGATGAGCAGAACTCGCCAGTCTTGGGCCATCGCGATGAACATCTTGCGAATCGTCGCCGCCTGCTGGGCTTCCTTCGAGTCGAACTCGAGGCGGTCGAGCTTGGTTACCCCATCGACGACGGCCGCCACCTGGGCGCCGAACTCCTCTTCGAGCCACTGGGTCGTGACGCCGGTGTCTTCGACGGCGTCATGTAAGAGGGCCGCGGCCAGGGTGACCTCATCCAAACCGAGGTCGGCCGCGATGCTGGCCACGGCGATCGGGTGTGTCACGTACGGTTCGCCAGTGCGGCGCAACTGGCCCTCGTGGGCGTTGATGGCCGCGATACCCGCTCGGCGGATCAGTTCGTCGTCACCGTCCTCGTGGTGCTCGTGAAAACGCGCAATCAGGCGCTCAATTGAGCCCAACAGGACCGGATCGGCCGTGCTGCGTGATGTGAGGCTCACCATGAAAACAGCCTAATGGTAAGGAGAATCGTAAAAGGACAGGCGCCCACGGCTCCCGGAGACCGGGATGAGGCTTAGCGCCGCTTCTGCTTACGTGCGCGAGCCTGAATGGTTCCCGAGACCGAACTCGTTCGCATGGGCCGCACACCGGTGGTGGAGGCGGTGGCCGACGCGCCCGCCATCGCAGCACTCGTTGCGGTTAGGACCGTGCGGTCCTTGCGCGACAGAACACGCGCGGCGAGATCGCGGTAACGCGGCTCGCGTTCCTTCATGATCGCGAGCAACGGACTCGCGATGAAGATCGAGGAGTACGCCCCGCTCATCAGGCCGACGAACAGCGCCAGGCCGTAGCTCTGCAGGGTGGTCGCACCCAAGATGTCCGCGCCCACCACGAGCACCGCGAGCACCGGCAAGATCGCCACGAGCGAGGTGTTGATCGAGCGAGCGAGCGTCTGGTTCATCGAGAGGTTGACCATCTCGCTATAGGTGAGGTCACCGCCCTTTAGGACGCCGTTCGTATTATCTCGGACGCGGTCAAAGACAACGACGGTGTCGTAGAGCGAGTACCCGAGAATCGTCAGGATCGCGATCACCGTGTCGGGCGTGATCTGCAGGCCGAAGAGGGAGTAGACCCCAACCGTCACGAGGAGGTCGTGGATCATGGCGATAAAGGCCGCGGCGGCCATCTTGGGCTCGAATCGAATCGAGATGTAGGCGACGACCGCGATGAAGAAGACGATGAGGGCTTCAATCGCCTTGTCGGTGATCTGACCGCCCCAACTGGGACCAACGTCACTCGTGGAGACCTGGTCCGCCGGCTTATCGGCCAACTTGGCCATGACGTCGGCGACCTTGTTGGTGAGCTGCACCTGGGCGGTGGGGCTCAGTGAGTTGATATCGGCCGTGACCTGGTAGGTCTCGGAACCCAATTTCTCCACCGTCGGATCAGGCAGGCCCGCCGCCGTGACCTCTCGCGTCATGGTGGCGACCGAGGTGTGGGGCGCCAACACTTCCCAGGAGCTGCCGCCCTTGAAGTCGATACCAAAGTTGAAGCCACGAAAGCCCAGGGAGGCGATCCCCAGCACGATGATGGTCATCGAGATGCTGAACCACACTTTGCGACGTCCCACGAAGTCAACCGTGGTGAGACCGTGATAGAGCCGCCCGATGGGACCGTAGTGATGCTCAACGGCGGGCGCGAAGGTGTCGGTATCACTCACTGGTCGCTCCCACCTGCGAGGGCCCAGCCTGAAGTCCGGCCGCCATCGAGAGCGCCGAACTGCCTGCGCCACTGCGTCGACCCAGCAGAATCACGATGGGTCGTGTGAAGTACCACGTGATGAGCACGTCCATCAACGTCGACAGACCCAGGAAGAAGGCAAAGCCCTTCACGTCACCGACCGCGATGATGTAGAGCAGAACAGCGGCCAGCAGACTCACCGTGTCGGCGGCTAACACGGTGCGCCAGGCCGAGCGGAACCCTCGGTCAACCGAGGATCGAATAGAGCGCCCCGCACGCGCCTCGTCTTTTAATCGTTCGAAGTACACGATGTAACTGTCGACAGTGATACCAATGGACACAATGAGTCCGGTCACCCCCGCGAGGTCGAAACTGGGCGCAAAGGCGGTATGGCCGAGGGCGGAGATGATGGCCCACAGCAGGGCGGCGGTGACCGAGAGTCCGAGCACGATCACCAGACCGAGGGCGCGGTAGTAGAGGATCGTATAGAGCAACACAAGCGCGAGGCCCGCGAGTCCGGCGCCAAGTCCCGCCACCAGGGCTGAGTGGCCGAGAGTCGGCGACACCGTCTGATCGGTCAGGACTTGTAGTCGCACCGGCAGCGCGCCGAAGTTCATGGCGAGTGCCAAGGTCTTGGCCGAGCCTTCGGTAAATGACCCCGAAATCTCGCCCGAGCCGTCAAAACTCGTGAAGCTCGACTGGCCGGGCAGGATGAGCGGCGCGGACTGAACCACGCCGTCGAGCTCGATGGCGACCATGGCGTGGAAATTCTCCTCGGCGACCTTGTCCCAGGCGGGGCTCCCGGTCCCCGTCAAGGTGTAGTTGACCACCCACGCACCGGCCTGGTTCTGCTGGGCGACCGCCTTCTTCACCGCTCGTCCCGTCAACTGCGAAGGGCCGAGGACGTAGCGCAGACTCTTGTCGCCGAGCACGGGCAGGAGAACTTCGTCCTTGGCGAAGTCTTGGTCGGGCTTGGTCGACTGGATATCGGTGAACGCCGGGTCCGGTGGAATGGCGTTGGTCGGCTCTTGGGTTGAGGTGTTGACGTCGAGATTGGCCGCCGTGGTTTGATACTGTGCCGCACAAGTTGGCAACTTCCCCGGAGCCACGTACTTCAGTGACTTCTTGGGACCGACCTCGGCCTCGCAGAGCACCGGACGAAACAACAGCTGGGCCGTCTGGCCCACAATGGCTAAGACCTGTCGAGCATTGGTCACCCCCGGCACGCTCACGTTGACGTCCTTGCCCTGCAAGTTAACGGTGGCACCCGACACGCCCAGGCCGTTCACTCGGTTGTTCAAGATGGTCACGACCTCTTGCATGTCCGACAGGGTCGCCTTGGTCGTGGGCTTGTAAACCACGCTGAGCCCACCCGCCAGGTCGAGGCCCAACTTGGGGCCCCATCCCGCTGACAGGGTCGCGCCCAGAGCTCCGAAGGCGATGACGATAGTGATGATGAGGCTAGCGACGAGTGAACGTCGCGAACCGACCTGCGGCGGCATTACGAGGCGTTACCTTCCGTCGGATGATCGTGGTCGTCGTCGGTCGATTCGGGAATGGCCTTGGGCGGGTCGTAGCGCCGGGCGATGGCTTGGGGGACAAAATCGAGTTCCACGCCACCGTCGGTGCGCAAAGTCACCAGATTGGCCTCGTTGCGCACCACCGTGCCCACAAAACCACCGATCGTCTGGGCGCGATCGCCCACGTCGACCTTGCGCTGCTCGGTACGCTGCTGCTTCATCCGGCGGCTGCGCGGGCGCATGTAGAAGTAGTAAAACCCGCCGATCAGCACGACGTAGATAACGATGAGGTAGAGGTCGCCGGATGACGATTTCTTCGTTGTGGCAAACAGCAACAGGGCGTGAGAAATGGCGGACGTCATCGAGAGTTCCTTCGTTATCGGACAGAGAAACTCTACTCTCTGGGGATAAACCCGTTAGAACAGCCCACCCTGCGGCGGTTGAATGCCCAGGTGCTCATACGCGCGGGCCGTCGCCACGCGACCACGTGGTGTGCGCACCATGAGACCGGCGCGGAGCAAGTAGGGCTCATAGGCGTCTTCGACGGTGAAGGGCTCCTCGCCACAGGCGTGGGCCAGAGTGGTCAGACCCACCGGTTGAGCCGAGAACTGATCGCAGAGCAGAGTGAGGATTCGCCGGTCCAACTTGTCCAGTCCGCGTTCGTCGACGCCAAAGAGTGCGAGAGCGTCTCGCGCCACCTGCTCGGTGACCTCGTCGTGACCTTTGACGGAGGCAAAGTCGCGAACCCGGCGCAAGAGACGATTCGCGATTCGCGGAGTTCCCCGACTGCGCGACGCGATGAGGGCTGCGGCGTCGGTGCTCAGCGCGACGTCGAGCAGTTTGGCCGAGCGCGCGGCGATCTCGGCCAGTTCTTCGACGTCGTAGAGGTCGAGTTGGCCGATGAATCCGAAACGATCTCGCAAGGGTGCGGCCACGAGGCCCGTGCGCGTCGTTGCCCCGATCAACGTGAAGTTCGGCAGATCGAGGCGGATCGAGCGTGCGGAGGGTCCCCGACCGATCATGACGTCAAGTCGCAAGTCCTCCATCGCGGGATAGAGCACCTCTTCGACCGCACGCGGGAGGCGATGCAGTTCGTCGATGAAGAGCACGTCGCCGTCGTGCAGGTCGGTCAGCAGTGCGGCGAGGTCGCCCGGGCGTGACAGCACCGGACCCGACGTCACGCGAAGACCCGCACCCATCTCGTTGGCCACAATCGTCGCCAACGACGTCTTTCCCAGCCCCGGCGGTCCGGCGAACAAGAGATGATCGGCGTTTTGGTGCCGCGCGCGCGCCGAGCCGAGGACGACACTTAGATGTCCGACGAGGTCGCGTTGACCCACGAAGTCCTCCAACGTGAGCGGTCGAAGGGAGGCTTCGCTGCGTCTCTCCTGGTCGTCAGCGCTGGCGGCGACGACGTGCTCGCCCAGTTGGTCGAGATCGAGTTCTCGCTTCACGGGCGCCTGACCAACTGGAGGGCCGCGCGCAAGGCCTCGGACTCGTCTTCGGGCAACGTCACGTCACGCAGGGCGTCGCGCACCTCGTGACTGGTGTAACCGAGAGCGCGCAACGCTTCTTCGATGGCCGCGTCGGCGTGTTCGGTGAGATCGGACTCGCGATAGTCGGCCTCGCTGACAACCTTGCCCTTGAGCTCCAGCACGATGCGGCTAGCGGTCTTGGGCCCGATGCCCGAGATGGTCGCGACCTTCTTCACGTCCTCGCTGTCGATGGCGTAGGCCAACTCGGCCACGCTCATCGTGCGAAGCGCACCGAGCGCGGTCGAGGGCCCTACTCCCGGCGTCGCGATGAGAAGTTCGAAAAACTCGCGCTCCTCGGCACCGTAAAAGCCAAAGAGCTGAATCGCGTCCTCACGCACGACCGTAAAGATGAAGAGCTCGAGCAGCTCATCGAAGGGCGGAGGGTCGCTCGAGGCGAGATGAACCTCATAGCCCACTCCCCCGACGTCGACTAGCAGCGCACCGTTTCTCAGCTGGTGGAGCACTCGACCTCGCAGCCAGCCGATCACGCGCGAACTCCCTGATCGAGTCGGCGCTCGGTGCGCACGATCATGAAGTACGCGATGGCCAGGGCCATCGCGTCGGCGGCGTCCGCGGGACGAGGCACCTCGCTCAGCCCGCACAGACGCGCGACCATTCCTTGGACCTGGCTCTTGCTCGCCGCACCATATCCCGTGACCGCCAACTTCACTTCCTGGGACGTGAACTGGCGAACTGCCACTCCGTCAATGCCGGCTAACGCGATGGCCACGCCGCTCGCCTGGGCCACGGCAATCGCCGTCTTCGCGTTGCGCTGAAAGAACAGGCGCTCAACGACCACCGCTGACGGCTTCATTTCGGCGAGCAAAGCAGAGAGCTCCACGTGCAGTTCCCGCAGGCGCTCTTCAACCCGATTGTCCGGATCCGTCTCGATCGTTCCCGCGCGTACCGCTCGGAACGATTCGACACCTTCGAAATTGCCTTCGATCAGTCCGTACCCGCAGCGGGTCAGTCCGGGATCGACGCCTAGTACGAACATACGTTCGATGTTACTGTGCGAGCCACTGCGAGGGGGGTATTGGAACGGAGGGCTCAGCCCTCGTAGGCCGCCAGCAGATCATCGTCAATGTCGAAGTTGGCGTAGACGTTCTGGACGTCGTCGTGCTCGTCGATCGCGTCCATCAGGCGCAGGATCTTCTTCGCCTCGCTCTCGTCACTGACCGGAATCGTGTTTTGGGGCACGAGGGTGAGATCGGCGCTTACGACCTTGAGACCGTGACTTTCAAGCTCGTTGCGCACCGCGCCCACGTCGTGCGGTTCGGTCGTCACGGTGAAGTTCTTGCCGTTCGCTTCGTAGTTCTCGGCACCGGCTTCCATGATCCACTCGAGCAGTTGATCCTCGTCCACAGGTCCTTGGACCTCGACAACACCCTTGCGATCAAACTGCCAGGAGACCGCACCGGGTTCGGCAATCGTTCCGCCGTTCTTGCCAAAGAGGTGCTTGATCTCCGCGCTGGTGCGGTTGCGATTGTCAGTAAGGGTCTCGACGATCACGGCCACCCCACCGGGTCCGTACCCTTCGTAGCTCACCGGGTCGTAGCGAACGCCTTCCAGCTCACCCGTGCCGCGCTTGATGGCACGTTCGATGGTGTCCAACGGGACCGAGGATTCGCGCGCCTTTTGAAACATGGTGCGAAGAGCGGCGTTCGCTTCGGGATCTCCACCCCCCTCGCGGGCCGCGACCTCCACCTGTCGAATCAGCTTGGCGAAGACCTTGGCGCGGGCCGAGTCTTTGGCGCCCTTGCGGTGCTTGGTCGTTGCCCATTTGGAATGGCCGGACATGGTTCCTCCTGCCCCGAAAGGCTTGATAATCGTAATCGAAACTACAGAGATTTGAGAAAGAGCTCGTGCACGCGCGCGTCGCTCGAGAGCTCGGGATGAAAGGACAGCCCCCAGACGGGACCCTGGCGAACCAAGACCGGGTGCTCACCCTCGCCGTTGCCGCGATCGTAAAGCGCCAAGACTTCCACCTCGTCGCCCACTGCGTCGATACGTGGCGCACGGATGAAGATCCCCGGCACCCGCCCCACTCCCTTAACCTCAAGTTCGGTCTCGAAACTGGCGATCTGGCGACCGTAGCCGTTGCGTCGCACCGATGCGTCAAGCACGCCGTAGCTCCACTGGTCGCTACGACCATCGAGGACTTCGCGCGCGAGCAGAATAAGTCCGGCGCACGTGCCCATAACGGGCAGCTCCTCTTTCAGTTTGAGCGCGAGCGCGTCCTTCAGGCCGGAGGTCGTAAGCAGGTGGGCGATGGCCGTGGACTCACCACCCGGTAACACGAGTGCATCGAGGGTTTCGAGCTGTTCGGCCGTGCGAACCTTGACGACCTCAGCCCCCAGGGACCCGAGCATTGCGGTGTGCTCGCCCACGTCGCCTTGGAGCGACAAGACGCCGACGCGCGTCATTACCAGCCGCGTTCGGCCAGCCGCTGCTCCAACGTGGCGGTCTCCCACCCCTTCATTGCAGCGCCCAAGCCCGTCGAGACCTTGGCCACGACTGAGGGGTCCTCATAGTGCGTCGCGGCTTCCACCATCGCGGCCGCCATACGCACCGGGTCGTCGCTCTTAAAGATCCCCGAGCCAACGAAGATCGCCTCGGCGCCCAACTGCATCACGAGCGACGCATCGGCCGGTGTGGAGAGGCCCCCCGCACAGAACAGCGGGACCGGCAACTTACCCGTCGCGGCAACCTCTTGGACGAGCGGCAGTGGGGCTTGGAGGTCCTTTGCGAGTGCGTAGACCTCGTTCGCATCAGCGCTGTGCACTCGACGCATCTGGGCGTTGATGGTGCGCAGGTGGCGTACGGCTTCTACGACGTTGCCGGTACCGGCCTCACCCTTGGAGCGAATCATGCACGCGCCTTCGCCAATGCGACGAAGCGCTTCACCCAAGTTGGTCGCGCCGCAGACGAAGGGAACGGTAAAGGCCCACTTGTCGATGTGGTTCTCCTCATCGGCGGGCGTGAGCACCTCGGACTCGTCGATGTAGTCGACGTCCAGGGCTTGGAGGATCTGGGCCTCGGCGAAGTGCCCGATACGGGCCTTGGCCATGACCGGAATCGTCACCGCCGCCTGGATCTCTTGGATCATGAGTGGGTCGCTCATGCGCGCCACTCCCCCGTCGCGACGGATGTCGGCGGGCACGCGTTCCAGGGCCATGACCGCCACGGCCCCGGCGTCCTCGGCAATCTTGGCCTGCTCGGGGTTGACGACGTCCATGATGACGCCGCCACGCAACATGTCGGCCAGCCCCCGTTTGACGAGGGCCGATCCGGTCGTGGGTGAAGAACTCATGACAACAGCCTAATGGCGGTCAATTACCACTCTTCGAGAGCCCGGGCTCGCAGTTCGGGGTCATCGAGATCCGACAGGTCGCTCTCGATCCGATCACTCCACGGATTGAAGAAGACCCAGCGCCATTGGTCGTAGGTCGGTGAGGCAAAGAAAGAGTCGGGGGCGAGTTCTTGGCGCGCGCACTTTCGCAGCGCACCGGCCAGGCCGAGTGGGTAGCGAATACTCGCGGCCGCGACCTCGTCGGCCCGGTAGGCCTGGGCGGGACCAGCCAGGTCGCGACGCGCCTGATCACTGAGTGAGGAGACCGCCGAGAGCGCCTCGCGCTCGAGCAGTCCCAGTCGCTGACGCGCGAGGCAGTGCGCCACAGCGCCCTCGAGTTCGATCAGCTCGAAGTCCTGCATCACGGCCGAAGTGACGAACAGGGAGTACTTCTGGCCGTCGGGCACGAGCGCGGCGTTGTAGCCGTGATCGCTCACGATGAACGCCGAGACGTGATCAACGCCAAAGGTGGCGGCCAGGCGGTCCAGCACCGTGACCAAGCGCAGCCGCTCAGTGGGAGTCCCGCCCGCACGAAACGTGCTCAGCATCGCAGCCCCGAGCGTGTTGCCGCGTTCGGCGAACGTCGAGATTGATCGGCGCAGATCCCAGACGTAGAGGAGGGCGAGCACGACGCCGACGGCGGGCAACCACGGGACCACCACGACGCCCGCCACGAGAGCCACCACGACCACCGCAATGATCAGCGTCTGGGGCAGTCGACGACGCAAGGCGAAAGAGCGCACCGCGCGCTCATGATCGTGGCGTTCTGAGGTCGAGGGCGAGTATGGATTGTTCCAGTTCGGATCGAGAACCGGGGCCACGTGACGGCGGACTCGCTCGCGCGAGGAGTGCGCTCGCCCCGAGCGCGATCGTTGCTTGGTGGCCACCTACTTAGGCTACTGGGTCTCCAAATCGCTCCATCGCGAGCGCGTAGCGCTTCTCGTACTCTTCGACCAGCTTGGTCATCGACCAGTTTTCGGCGTAGGCGCGCGCCGACTGGATGCGCTCCTCACTCCCCTCGGCCAAAGCGGAGTCGATGGCTCGCTCCAGGGCCCGCGCGTCGCCCGGGTGAAACAGATTCGCGTGTCCCCCGGCCGCCTCGCGGTACCCATGGATATCACTGGCCACCACGAGAGTCTCACTGGCCATTCCCTCTAAGAGAACCAGCCCGAAGCTCTCGCCGTGAGTCGAGGGAGCGACCAGAACGTGGACCCGGCGCATCCACGATCGCTTCTGGGCATCACTGACTCGACCCAGAAACACGACGCGCCCGTCGTGGGCGGCCAAAGCCTCCAGGCGAGCACGATCGGGGCCATCGCCCGCGATCACCAGTCGCCACGGTCGCCCACCTCGCGAGTTGTGCTCGCGCGTGGCCTCAATCGCGGTGGCGACGCCCTTTCGCTGATCGAGGCGTCCCACGAAGAGCAGGACAACCTCGACCGATCGCTCCCGTGGCGAGACCAGGAATCGCTCGGTCTCGAATCCGTTGAAGAGAACGTCACACTCAGACCCCGTCACCGACTCGATCGTGCTGGCCGCAGCGGCGCTCACGGCGACCGTGACGTCTAGTCCCTTCGTGAGCGATCGAATGAGCGGGGCACCAAACTTGAGCGCCGGGCCCGAACCCGAGCGGTGGAAGGTACCCACCGACGGGTACGCGTGCGCGCGAAGGCTCGCCCAGGGGAGCAAGGGTGCAAAGGGTTCGTGGTAGTGAACGACGTCGGGCGAAAAGGTCGCAATCGCACGGCGCGCCTTAAACGAGGCACCTGGCGACAGGGTCAGGGGCGCCCGCGATCCGTTGGCCGGCACCGACGTGAGTCGACCCAGGCGCACGACCTCGGCCGGCGTGTCGTAGTGCGTCACGTCACTGGCGTCCGGCGCGAGGACGAGCACGTCGCTGCCACGCGCACTCAGGACTCGACTCATCGCGAGCACCTGTTCCTGAACGCCGCCGTACACGCTCAGCGCGTACGGCGAGACGAGGGCGACGCGACGACCACTCATGACGCGAACCTCGGTTGCAACACGTGCCACTGCTCGGGGGCTCGTCGAATGAGGTGCTCGAGCTCGCGCGTGACCTCTTGGGTGACGCGACGAACGTCTTCGCGCAGTCGTGAGGTCCGGGTGGTGTCGATCGGTGGCGTCACGGCGGCGTAGTGATCACGACCCGGTCCCGTGTAACACGCCGCTGCCACCAGCGTCGCCCCGGTGCGCAGCGCGAGCGTGGCCGGGCCCGAGGGCATCGCGACACGTTCGCCAAAGAAGTCCACCTCGATGCCACTGCCTTGGATATCGCGGTCACAGAGCAGACCAACGACCCCGCCGGCGCGCAGCGTGGAGAGCAGTACCGTGCCCGCGTGCTCGTTCAGCGGCTCGATGAGAATCCCCATGGCCTCACGCTTCTTCTTGAACCACGTGAAGAGCTCGGGCGGATCGAGCTCTTCGGCCACCGCAGTCATGGTGAGCCCGATCGTGTTGAGAAACGCACCGCCCCACTCCCACGAGCCGATGTGGGGCAACGCCACGATGAGGCCCTGGCCTTTCGCCTTGGCGGCCAACAAGTGCTCGAGACCCTCGGCGATCTGGAAGCGCTCACTCAGCGTCGATCGAGGAATCGCGGGCAGCTTCGCGCCCTCGGCCCAGTAGTGGCCGTAGCCCCGAAAGCCGCGGTCGACGAACTCCTCGAGAAGATCGGCGTTGACACTCGACCCGGGGGCCGCGAGCACGTGGCGAAGATTGTCCTCGAGGTGCCGACGCGCCGTTGTTGTTCGCCGGCCCAGCGCCTGGGCGATCGTTTCGGCCGCGGCCTCGTCGAAGCGTTCGGGCAACATCTCCATCGCCGAGCCGAGCGTCTTGAGCGCGACAACGCGCGCACGACTGGCCACGCCTAGTGACGCGACGCGCGACTCAGTCCCTCGCGCAGACGTCGAGGGTGCTGACGAACGCGCGGGGCGGCAACGGGTGCGGGGGCCGGCCGAGCAGCCACCTGCCACACTCGCCAGAAACGACCGATGGCGGTCATTGCGGTGAGTCCCAACATCACCCACAGCACCGGTATAAATATTGTGTAGCTGACCAGTCCGATCCCGAGCAGAATAAGGCGCTCGGCCCGCTCCATCAGGCCACCCTTGGCGGCCAGGCCCAGGCTCTCGGCCTTCGAGCGCTCATATGAGATCAAGAACGTCGTGGCCAAGATGCCAAAGGGCAACAGGACGAGTTGGCCGTGGTGGTGAGCAGTGAGGTAGTAGGCAACTCCTCCCATGAGTACGGCGTCGCCCACGCGATCGGTCACCGAGTCAAAGAAGCTGCCTCGCTGGCTTGCTCGTTGGCTCGCCTTGGCGACGGCACCATCAAGCAGGTCGTGAAAACCCGTGAGGGTCAACAACACGATCGCGAGCCAGTTGAATCCGGCCCCGATAGCGAAGGCCGTCGCACAGGCAAAGATCAGTCCCGAGGTGGTGACGACGTCGGCCGAGAGTCCGATCCGAACGAGTCCGCGCCCCACGGGCGCCATCCGAGCGTCTACCGACTGACGGAATTTGCCGTCAAACATCGATCCTCTTGGCTCACACGTTGCATTCTACCTCTACCGGTCAGTAACTCTCGCGTCCAACTGGGCGTGAACTTTGCGCCAGGTCGCATCGAGGGACTCCGAGAGCACCCTCGTCTCGCCAATGGAGGTCATGAAGTTCGTGTCCCCGTTCCAGCGCGGCAGGCTGTGGGCGTGCAGATGCCGGGGAATGCCGGCCCCCGCCGCCGAGCCCAGATTCATGCCCACGTTCATGCCATCGGGTTCATACGCCGCATTGAGGGCGATCACCGAGCGTCGCAGGACCCCTGAGAGATCGAGGTACTCAGCGTCGCTCAATTCCTCGAGCTCGGCCACGTGACGATAGGGCACCGTGAGCAGATGCCCGGACCCGTAGGGAAAAGCGTTCAGCACGAGATACGTGTGCTCGCTACGCCACAGCACACCGGTCGATTCACTGACCGGCTCGGTGGCCAGCTGGCAGAACACGCACCCGCCGGCGTCGCGATCGTGCTCGCCTTGAAACGCGCTGGAGACGTAACTCTCGCGCCAGGCCGCCGAGAAACGATCGAGTCCCACTCAGGGAGCCTCGGGAGAGGCGTGTCGAGCAACTTCGTCCACGAGGCGCTGGGCGAACTCGCCGACGCTGACGCCACGCTCAGGATCGTTCGAGCCGCGCGCGTTCACGCCGACCGTGCCGGCCGACACGTCGTCATCCCCCACGACGAGCACGTAGGGAATCTTCTCAAGCTTTGCTTTGCGAATGCGCGAACCGAGCGGTTCGCTCGC
>JBEKYI010000028.1:0-16093 GCA_049511155.1 Acidimicrobiales bacterium | reverse complement strand
TGTTGGACGGCGGCGAGCGGCGCGGCGAGGTCTCGACAGTGGTGGAAGTAGGAGACGGCCTGTGGCGAGTACTTCGTGAAGGGGCGATCAGCGCGTCGCAAATCGCCCGCGTTTTGGACTAGACACCCCTTGACCCGAAGGTGTCAAGCGGCAATATCGGCCCGGTGTTTCCAGGCGAGATTTTCGTCGTAGACGACGTGCTGCTCGAGACACGCGTGCAGGATGCCGACGAGTCGATTGGCGAGTTGTCGGATCGCTTGTCGGTGAGTTTTGCCTCTCGCTCGTAGTTCGTCGTAGTAGGTGCGAGCCCCGCTTGAGTTCTTGAGTGAACAGAAAGCCCATTGGTCGACCGCCGCACTCAACCGGGCGTTGCGCGAATGGCGAGCGAGCACCACCTTGGACTTTCCCGAGGCCTTGGTCACCGGCGACGTGCCGGCGTAGTTCCTGCGAGACTTGGCATCGGCGTAGCGATTCGGGGCATCCCCGAACTCGCCCAGCACCCGGGCGCCGAGGACCGTCCCTAGTCCTGGCAGGGAGAGGACGACCGCGACGTCCGGGTGCTGTTCAAAATCCTCGCGGAGCGCTGCTTCGAGCTCGGCGATCGTGTCGCCATAGGCGCGGATCATGGCCACGTGCGCCGCCGTGATCTTGCCGAAGGCCGCTTCGACTCTCGGACGCTCGCGAAGCTGCTCTTCACGCAGGGCGGCCTGGATCTTCTTCGCGGTGCGCTCGAGGTTGCGCTCACGACCACCACGGCGCAGTGCCGAGGTGATCTTGGCCAGTGAGAGCTGGGCGCCCAGCGCGGGGGTGGGAGCGACCTTTAAGACTTCGAGCGCGTCGCCGCTGTCCAGGTCCGTGCCGAAGGCGCGTAACGCTCCGGGGTAGTAGTTCACGAGGGCGTTGCGCAGGGCGTTCTTCTCTCGTTGACGGCTCCAGATCGCACTCTGGTGGGCGCGCGCGATCACCTTGAGCGCGTCGACACCGTCGCTGTCGCCCTTCGCCTCGCGGTGGTTGTGGCGATCGGTGCGCACGACGTCGGCTAAGACCTTGGCGTCACCCGGATCGGACTTCGATCCGGAGGTGACGTGGCGTTCGCGGTAACGCGCGACCGACATCGGGTTCAGCGCATAGACGCGGTAATTCGCCCCGAGCATGGCCGTCACGATGAGACCGCGGTCCTTTTCAATGCCCACGACCACCTCGTGGGGCTCCTCGGCCAAAGGCGCCACGAGTTCGTGCAGCGCGCGCACTCCCTCGAGCGAGTCGGGGATCTTCGTGCGCGCGAGGACCTCGCCGTCCCTATCAAGAACGCACACATCGTGGTGAGCTTCCGCCCAGTCCACTCCCACAAAAATCATCTGGTCACCTCCCGTTGTAAGAGTCTTCAACGAGCCCGAGGCAACGGCGGCGACCTAATGGATCAGTGCTCCTGGCACGACACCCCTCCAGCCCTCTCCGTCAACCTCGCCAACCGACTGGGGCACGCTCTAGTCCTAGGGCTTGATGCTCCGGGTCGTTTCGAGTGCTCACCAATCAGCGGCTCGGTGGGAAGCCTCTCTCAACTAAGGAAGACTTTCCAGTCCCATTAGATCGTAGAAACTCACAGCGCCCTGGGTGATCCGCCCAACGACGCGGCCAGAATCTCTCCCACTCTGGTGGCGTCGGCGTCGCGCACCCCTCGCGGCACGGGAGCCAAGAGGTCGTCCCAAATCGCGAGGCACGTGCCGCGCAACTGTACGAAACCCTCGGGTCGAGCGAAGAAGAGTATGTGCAAATGCGCTCCCCCGTCGCCCCATCGAGAGACGTGGGCGCGCGCGATGTGCTCGAGCGACTCGATTGCTCGAGCCGTTTGAATCACGATCAGCCCGAGCTGGGCCGCCAGCTCCGCGGGAAGGTCCGTGACGTCGAAGTGCTCTTTGGGCATCAGTACCAATACCAACGGCGCACCCGAAGGTTCGGGAAGAACCTCCAGACGCCACGTGTCGTCCTGCCAGACGACGAAGTCGTCGCCCGCACGACAGTTCCGACAAGCCGCAGGGTCCTCGCCGTTTCGCGCAGGCTCGGGAAGGGCGGGCGCGTGCAGGGGCACGACCCGAAGGCCGTGCTGCTCGAAGGGAAAGATGTCCCAACGGGTTATCCCAGAGAGCCCGACTCGCCCTTCTTCGTCGGCCGTGGTCAGTGCGTTGTCCATGAATTCGTCCGGTGAAAGCGGCATTGGCGCATGGTATCTCCACGGTCGCGTGGCGGTCTTAGGCGCCGATTAGATCTTCATACGCGCTGGTTAGAATTGATGAGTGTCATTTTCCCTTTCCGATCGTTTCGCGCGAGTCGGAGAAGATGACAAAGACTCCTTAGGCGGTCCCGCCAATCCCCTCGGTGGGGTGCACTCGAAGTATCCGGGTCCCCGCTTCGAGATCTCGCGGGATCAGAATCTCTCCTGGTGGCGCCGCGTTCTGCCCGTCATCCAATCCCACCGTGTCACCTTTATCACCGCCATCGTGCTGTCGTTCGTGAGCCTGGTCTTTCAGGTCCTCGTGCCCAACATGCTCAGTAACGACATCGACCACACGTTTGTCAAGCACATCGCCTCGTTGCACAGCGACGTGATCTCGGTGGTGATCGTGGGCGTGCTCGCGGGCGTCGCCGGCATCATCTCTCGACAGTTCCTCTACAACACCGCCTACAACGTCGAGGCCGACCTGCGCTCACTGATCTACCAGCACCTCACGTGGCTGTCGTTCAGCTTTTATGACCGCGTTCAGTCGGGTCAACTCATCAGCCGCGCCAACAGTGACATCCGCAGCGTGCAGATGTATTCGATCTTCGCGCCCCTCATCATCGTCCAGTGCTGCATCGGCCTCGTGGCGTTTTGCTTCATGCTCTCGATCAACTGGGTTCTGGCGCTGATCGCCATGATCGTCATGCCGATCCTCTACGTAGTGGGCATCAAGATGCGCCGGGTCATGTTCCCCATCTCCTGGGTCACCCAGGCGCGCCTCGCCGAAGTAGCGACAGTCGTCGACGAGAACGTGAACGGCGTGCGGGTGGTGAAGTCCTTCGCTCAGGAAGAGGCCGAGATCGACCGGTTGGCTGACGCCGCCGAAGGTGTGGCCTGGGCCTATATCAAAGACGCCAACCTTCGCGCGATCTGGTCACCGTGGGTACAGAACCTGCCCCAGTTGGGACTTGCGCTGGTCCTACTCGTGGGGGGCTGGATGGTTTTGCACGGCGATCTCATCTACCCCCAGATCCTCGCGTTCAGCCTGTACCTGTTGATGATGCAAGCCCCGTTCATGATGCTCGGCCAACTGGTCATGATGGGTCAGCGCGCCAAGGCCAGTGCCGCGCGCATCTTCGAGATTCTTGATGAGAATCCCGAGATCACAGAGCGACCCGGGGCCTACGACCTCACTGACGTCAAGGGTCAGATCGACTTCAACCACGTGGACTTCTCCTACGACAATGGGGCTGAGATCTTGGATGACTTCGACCTGCACATCGCCGCGGGCGACACGGTCGCCCTGGTGGGGCGCACCGGTTCGGGCAAGTCGACCGTGGCGCGCCTGTTGGACCGGTTCTACGACGTGAGCGGCGGTGCGATCACCATCGACGGACACGACATTCGCGACGTGACGCTGTTCAGTCTGCGTGAGAACGTCGGCGTGGTCCTAGACGAGCCCTTCCTCTTTTCGATCTCGATCCGCGACAACATTGCCTACGGATGGCCCGACGCACCCCTCGAGGCGATCGAGGCAGCCGCCCGCGCGGCCAACGCGCATGAGTTCATCGAGCATTTGCCCGAGGGCTACGACACGGTGGTGGGCGAACGCGGCTACACGCTTTCGGGCGGTCAACGCCAGCGCATCGCGATCGCGCGCACGCTTTTGCTCAACCCGCCGATTCTCATCTTGGACGATGCGACCAGTGCCATCGACGTCCACGTCGAAGCGGGGATCTACGCCGCGTTGCGCGACCTCATGAGCAGTCGCACCACGATCATCATCGCTCATCGCATCTCGACTATTGCGCTCGCACGTCGCGTCATCGTGCTCGACGAAGGTAAGGTGCTCGCCTCGGGAACACACGAAGAACTTCTGCGCGACGAACCGCTCTACTCTGAGATCCTCGCTCAGACCACGACCGCGGAGGACTCGTAATGGGCTGGGGCGGCGGAGGCGGATTCGGCGGGGGCGGCGCCATGATGGGGCCGGGCGCTCACGCGGCGGCGGGTCGAGCGGGCCTGCCCTTTGGCGGCATCCCCGAAGAGCTCATGGAAGGTGCGACGAAGCTCCTCGCCAGCGAGCCCGAACACCCCAAGTCGAATGTGCACTTCACCCAGCTGCCCAGCGCGAAGGAACGCGAACGCCTCACGCTGCCCAAGATGCTCTTCGCCTACCCCAAGTGGGTGATCAGCGGTTCGCTGCTCGTGATTGTGATCAGCCTGACACTCCAGGCCGGCCCGCTGCTCACCGAGTACGCCATCCGACACGGCATGGAGGGACACAAGAGCTTCGCCGTCATCGTGGTGTGTGCGCTGCTGTATCTCCTCCTGGCCCTGGTAAGCGTGTACTTCCAACGCGAGCAGGTCGACGTCACCGGCAAGCTCTCCTCGCGCATCATGCACGACCTGCGCATCCGGGTCTTCACCCAGTTCCAACGACTCAGCCTCGACTTCTTCACCGAAGAAAAGGCCGGCGTTCTCATGAGCCGCATGACGAGCGACATCGAGAACCTCCAACAGCTCATCCAGGACGGCATCAGCCAGTTCGCCCTCCAAGGCCTCACGATGATCGTGATCACGGTCGTGCTCTTTCTCACCAACGTCGAGCTGGCCGCCTGGACCGTGCTCATGATCGTGCCCCTGTTGGTGGTCTTTTCCATCTGGTACCACCACGCGTCGGAAAAGGGCTACCTGCTCGCGCGCGACCGCATCGCGCTCGTCTTGGCCGACCTCTCGGAGTCGCTCTACGGGATCCGAGTCGTCACCGCCAACAATCGCCAGCGCCGCAACATCCGCAATCACCGCCACGTGGTGGGGGCGTATCGCGACGCCAACGCCTACACCGGACGCGTGAACGCCATCTACGGTCCCGCGACCTTGATGATCGGCATTCTCGGCCAAGCGATGTTGCTCGGAATCGGCGGCCACATGATCCTCGAGCACCAGCTCAACGTTGCCGAACTCATCCTCTTCTTCTTGTACCTGAATCGCTTCTTTGCCCCCATCCAGTTGCTGGTCCAGCAGTACACGACTCTCCAGCAGGGCCGCTCGTCGGTCATTCGCCTGCGCGAACTACTGGAGACCACACCCAGCGTCAATGAACGTCCCGACGCCACCGTGCTGCCCACCATTGAGGGTCGCATCACATTCGAGCACGTGGACTTTGGGTACCTCGAGGGCGATCTGGTGCTGCACGACGTCAACCTAGAGATCGCTCCGGGCGAATCGGTGGCCTTCGTCGGCCCGACCGGCGCGGGCAAGTCGACCATGGCCAAGCTGGCCAATCGCTTCTATGACCCCACGGCGGGCCGAGTGCTGGTCGATGGCATCGACCTCACAACGGTGACCTTGCGATCGCTGCGCTCCCAGTTGGGTGTCGTTCCCCAAGAGCCGTTCCTCTTCGCCGGGTCGATTCGCACCAACCTGGCCTTCGGCCGGCCGAACGCGAGCGAAGACGAGATCAACACCGCTATCGACATCGTCGGCCTGCGCGAACTCGTAGATCGCCTTCCCGAGGGCATCGACACCCCAGTGCACGAACGCGGCCAAACGCTCTCGGCCGGCGAGCGACAGCAACTCGCTTTGGCGCGGGCGTTCCTCGCCCGCCCGCGGGTTCTGATTCTGGACGAAGCGACGTCGTCGCTCGACTTGCAGAGCGAGACGGTCATCGAACGCGCCCTGGATCGCATCCTCGAGGGGCGTTCGGCGATCCTCATCGCGCACCGCCTCACAACGGCTCAGCGCGCGGATCGCATCGTCGTCATCGACGACGGGGGCGTCGTGGAGATGGGAACGCCCGATGAACTACTGGCGCGAGGCGGCGCGTACGCCGTGATGTTCGAGGCGTGGCTCGCCTCGGGCGGCCGAGACGCGACTCGTACCGCCTAGGCCATCGCCTTGACGGCCTCGATGAGCGAGATCGTGGTCTGGCCCGCGATGGGGATCGGTTGGACTTGGAGGTGCGTGACCCCGGCGGCGCGAAAGGCCTCGACGCGTTCTTTCACGTAGCTTTCGGGCCCGCACAACGTCGTGAGCTCGAGGAACTCCTCGGGCACCGCCGCCTCCGCCTCCTTTTTCTTTCCTGCCAGGTAGAGATCTTGGATGGCCTCGGCCTCTTCTTCGAAGCCGTAGCGAGTGGCGAGTTCGTTGTAAAAGTTCTTGCCCTTGGCGCCCATGCCGCCGACGTAGAGCGCGACCATCGGTCGCATGCGTTGGCGCTGGGCGATGACCTCGTCGCCCTCGCCGATGGCGAGCAGTCCCCCCGCACTGATCATGAGATCGCCCAACTCACTGGCGCGCTTGCGCTGTCCCTCGACCAGGGCCGAGCCCCACACGTCGTGGGCGCGCTCGGGAATGAAGAAGATGGGCAGCCAGCCGTCGGCCACCTCGGCGGTCAGCGCCACGTTCTTTTCGCCTAACGACGCGACCCAGATGGGAATCTCACTGCGCACCGGGTGGGCGATGATCTTGAGCGGCTTGCCGAGACCCGTGCCCCGCTCGGGCGGCAGGGGCAATGTGTAGTTCTTGCCCTGGTGCACGACGGGGGCCTCGCGCTTCCAGATGTCCCGACAGATTTCAATTATCTCGCGTGTCCTGCCCAACTGGTTGTTGTAGGGCACGCCGTGAAATCCCTCGATCACTTGGGGGCCCGACGCGCCCAGGCCCAGGGAAAACCGCCCGTCGCAGAGCAGGTCAAGTCCGGCCGCGGTCATGGCGATCAGCGTGGGCGTGCGCGTGTAAATCGGCAGTATTCCCGAGCCGATCTCCACTGTCTCGGTCTTGGCTGCGAGATATCCCATCAGGGAGGGACCGTCGAAGCCGTAGGCCTCGGCCACCCAGACGAGATCAAGACCAGCCTTTTCCATTTCCGCCACTTGGGCCACGGCCGACTTGAATCCGCCGTCGTAGCCCAGATTCGTCGTGATTTTCACGGAGTCCCCTTTGCGTCACCGTCACAGTACCGGAACGAAGGCTCTCCCTCTCATGGTCACCTGTACCCTCGCGCCGCGCATAACCTGGGATACGAAAGCAACGGCGCTTTCGAAAATCACAAAGGTTGGTGACACGTGGTCACGCGTCCTAACGAAGCCCACTCTGACGAGTTCAATCCCTGGCTTCGCATCAGTTCTCTGATCGAACAAGCAGGACACATTCTTGGACTCGACGACGGAATGATCGCCCGTATCGTCATCCCCGAGCGGATCCTGGAAGTTGCGATTCCTGTGCGCATGGACACGGGCGACATCCACGTCTACACCGGTTGGCGCATTCAGCACAACTCCTCGCGCGGTCCGGGCAAGGGCGGCATCCGCTTTCACCCGAGCGTGAACGTGGACGAGATCGCGGCCCTGTCAGCGGACATGTCGATCAAGTGCGCGGTCGTGAACATCCCCTACGGCGGCGCCAAGGGGGGCGTGAAGGTCGACCCGACCGCGCTCAGTCGCGGCGAACTCGAACGACTCACGCGTCGCTACGCGTACTCCATCGCGCCCATGATCGGACCCGACCGCGACATCCCCGCGCCCGACATCAACACCGACACCCAGGTGATGAGTTGGATCATGGACACCGTGTCGATGCTCGCGGGACACAGCCTTCCCGGGGTCGTCACCGGCAAGCCCACCGCGATTGGCGGCACCCTCGGTCACGCCGGCGCCACGTCGCTCGGCGTGACGATCTGCACCATGGCTCTACTCCAGAAGCTCGAGCGCAGCCCCTTCGAACAGCGCGTCGTCATCCAGGGATACGGCAAGGTCGGTGCTCCGCTCATCAAGCTCCTCGGCGAACGCGGCATGAAGGTCGTGGGCCTCGCGGACGTTCACGGGGCGATCCACGTGCCCGAGGGCATTGACGCCGAGAAGATGGCCCACCACTACCTGGAGAGCGGCTCGATCATGGACTACCCCGGGTCCGACAAGGTCAACCCCGATGAGTTCTTCGCCATCCCGAGCGATATCGCCATTCCCGCCGCATTAGGTGGGGTCATCACCGAAGCGGTGGCCACGACCATGTCGGCCACGATGATGGTCGAAGCCGCTAACGGTCCCACCACGGGCGAGGGCGCGAGGGTGCTCGCTGCGCGCAACATCCCGGTCGTGCCCGACGTGCTGGCGAATGCCGGCGGCGTGGTCGCCTCCTACTTTGAGTGGGCTCAGGATCTCCAGGGATTCATGTGGGAACCCGAGCTCTTCCATCAGCGTCTCGAAAAGACGATGCACGCGGCCTTCGACTCCGTCTGGGAGCGCCACCAGCAGTTGGACCTCGCTTTGCGCGACACCGCGCTCGTGGTCGGCGTGGAGCGCATCGCCGAAGCAACGCGTCTGCGCGGGCTCTTTCCCTAAGGCCGTCGCTCGCGCACCACGACGGTGCCCGCGGCCTTGTCGTGCAGGGTTTGATGGCGGCGGTCCCAGGCCGCCCACAGGAGCTCGAAGTAGTGGGGCACCTGCAGCAGCAAGAAGATGTAGATCCCTTGAGTCGGCACGGTGATGTGGTGCGTGGTGGAGTCGATGTAGAAGCGCAGCGGATGCAGAAACGGCAGCAGAATCCACACGCAGTAGAACAGCGTGCGGGTGAAGACCTGTTTCGACGTGACCGGCGATCCATCAACGCTCGTGCAGCGCATGCGGCACATGGCCATGCCCGGTGACCAGCCCTTGTAGCGAATCCAGAGCCCGAAGTAGGCGGCGTTGACGGCGAGGGCTTCTAGGGCGAGCACCAAGGTCGGAATGTTGGTAGCCCCGCTCTGGAGAAGTCCGATGATCGCGTTGACGACGAACGAGTCGATAGTGAAGCTGAGTACGCGCCACCAGAACCCTGCGACGTACTCCCCCGCTACGACTCTGGTGCCGGCCAATGACCTGGCCGGGATATCTCTTGTGCTGGGACGAGGACTCAGCGCGCCACAGGAACCGCAGAACGACTGGCCGGGCGTTGATGGTGCCCCGCACGCCTCGCAACTCTGCGCGTCAGGGCGACGAGTGCCGCACGAGGAGCAAAAGTTGGCGTCCTCGGTTTGCTCGGCCCCGCAGACCTGGCAGTGTGCCACGACAACCCTTCGCCTAGTGAATCGTCACCACACTACAAACGGCTGCAAATCCTCGAGAGTTGACGAAGACAGTGCGTCGCCCACGCGGGCGAGCCTGCGGGCTCGGCCGCGTGGTCGACGTTGTGTCTAATGTGTCGCGGGTCCGTCGGAGCCGGCTGCCTCGGCGGTCTCGGGGATCCCTTGAGACTGATCGACCGACTTCTTATCGGGGCGCGCGATCGCTTCGTAGAGCGCGCCGATCACGACAATGACGAACATCACGAGCAAGGTGATCCAGCCGTAGTTGAAGAGCACGCCCCGTCCACTGGAGAGGGAACTGGGCCACACGATGTTGAGCAACATGAGCAAGAGGTACATTCCCCCGATCACCGTGACCGGCGTACTCCACTTACCCAGAGTGAACTGGCCGCTGGGCTTCCAGCCACGACGCTCGGCGATGAACGATCCGAGCACCGTCAGAAAGAACGACAGGTAGATGCCCGAGGTCGCAAACGACACCAGCGCAAACAGGGCGTTCACGTTCGCCGGGTAGTAGAACCACAACACGTGCACGGGCTTGGACGGATTGACGAGCACCAGGAGCAAGAAGAGGAACGGTATGACCGTCGCCACGACGATGGCGTTCCTCGGCGTGCGGCGATGTGGCGTGACTTGACGCAGAACTCTTGAGCCGGGTATCGCCCCGTCTCTAGCCAAAGCAAATGTCACGCGAGATCCCGCTCCCATGACCGCCGTCCCGCAACTGAAGAACGCGATGATCACCATCACCAAGAAGAAGTCCTGAAGCCAGCTGGGCAGTTGCGCCAGAATGACCGGAATGCCTCCGGTGACGACCGAACTGAATCCCGTCTTGGGTATCGCGAGCAACAGTCCGAGCACCAGCACGAAGGATGCGACGCCGCCGTAGAGAATGGCGGTGCGCATCGCGCGAGGAACTTGACGACCCGGGTCCTTGGTCTCCTCGGCGATGTCGCCGGCGGACTCGAAGCCGTAGAAGATATAGACGTTGGCCAGAATCGCCACGAGCGCCGCCCCGGTCAGCCAGTGTCCGCCGAAGTTCACGCCAAAGGGATTGGTCTTTTGGTACTGCACGCCCTGGGTGGTCGTGAGGAAGCCCAGACCATGGTGGAAGCCTTTGATGGCCAGGGCGATGAACACGCCAAACGTGCCGATCGTCTCGACGTAGACGCCGTAGCGCGCCACGCGCCCCAGAATCTTGGCGCCGACCGAATTCATGATCGCCGACAGAAGAATGACGATCGCCACGACACAGAAGATCGTCACGTGGTTCGCCGGATTCAGGTTGGTGTTGAACCAGATGTGCATCAGGTCGGTGACGTACCCAACGATGCCCGAGTCCACCGAGGCCACGGTCGCAAGCAGAGCGAAGCCGTAGATCCAGCCGACGAACCAGCCATAGCGAGCCCCGATGTTGAACTTGCCGTACTGGTAGAGCGCGCCCGAGAGCGGATACTCACTGGCTAACTGACCGAACACCAACGCGACGAGCGTCATAAACAGCACGACGACCGGAATCGTCCAGATGTAGGCCGGGCCGCCCGCGCCCGCCCCGATCACGAAGATCGAGTAGATGCCGACCACCGGACTGAGGTAGGCGAAGGCGACTGAGAAGTTGTCGAAGAGCCCCAGTACTCGGTTTAACTCTTGGCGATACCCGAGCGCATGAAGTCGCTCGTGGTCCTTCACCACATGTTCATCTACCGGCATGTCCATCCCCCCAATTGCCACGCCTCACTGCGTGGCTGGCCCCTAACGATAATCAGCGGTGAGGTAAGGCGCAGTGTTTCGCGATGACGGGGCTGTGCAAGTCTTAAGCAATGAACGAACAAGACCGAGTCGAAGAACTCGAAGCGTTGGTTCGATCGCTTACCAAGGAAGTCGAACGATTGAAAGCCGAGCTGTCGCGACTACGCCGTGACCAGCATGAACGCCCGCCGCACTATTCGTAGACGTCGTCGACAGAGAATACGATGCGCTGGCCGAGTTCGGCTAGTGCGAACAAAAGACGCGGAGCGGCGATCTCGACTGCCCTGAGGCGCTGCGTCGCGTGCTCGCGAGGCGGCACGTGAGTGATGAGCGTGGTCAGCGCTTCAATCTCTTGGGCAAGTACCGCGACGTCCTCGCTCGCCAGGTGGTAGGGCCACGCTGCCTCATCGCGATGTTCGTACGTGCACTCAAGGATCGCCAGGTCCGGTCGACGCCAGGAAGCTGGAACACGCCAGTTAGGCCCGGTGTCCGCGCTGTAGACAACGTGACGGTTGCTCACCGATAGGCGAACGCCGAGAGTTGGTATTTGGTGCGTCGTCCTAGAAAACTCGAGCGCGAAGGGACCGAGTGAATACTGACCTTCATCATCGACATTCGTAAGGTCCGCGCCGGACATGTCAGCGACGCCGTCGAGGGCGACAAAGGTAGCGGACGAGGCGATCACCGCAATCGAATGGTCCAGCGCCCGCGCGTAATCGAGGTAGGCGCCCAGGTCGGCGTAGTGATCACGGTGAGCATGACTGAGCACGATGGCGCGAACGCGGGTATCAACAGCGAGACCCAGAAACGTCTCGAATGTTCCGAATCCGCAGTCGAGAAGTAGTGACGTTCCGTCTGCCTCGAAGAGATAGCCCGAGCAGGGTTGTCGCAGTTCAGGGTCGTAGGACGAACCCGCGCACCCGAGAACTGTGACGACCAGTTGTTCGCCTCGCTGCGCGGGGCGAGTGTGTTCAGTGCTGCTCGTAGGTGCCCACGATGACGGCGCGACCCAGGGAGTGGGCGAAGAGATTGAAACCTACGTACGCCGGCGTGGCGTTCTCGGGCACGTCCAACGAGTCAACATCGAGAGCATGAACAACGACGTAGTAGTGGTGCACGCCGTGCCCGGCTGGCGGCGCGGCGCCAATGTAGCGCTTGGAGCTGGCGTCGTTGAGGTGCTGTACGGCTCCTGCCGGAAGTCCGCTGCCGGCCTCGTCGCCAGCGCCCGAGGGTAGCGAGGTCGTGGTCACAGGAATATTGACAACCGACCAATGCCAGAATCCCGAGGCCGTCGGAGCGTCGGGGTCGTAGACCGTGACGGCAAAACTCTTCGTGTCGTCGGGAAAGCCACTCCAGGTGAGTTGAGGTGAGACGTCTTTACCTCCAGCACCCATCAGACCGCTGACCTGAGCCATCGCCAGCGGCTCTCCATCATGAATGTCATCTGACGTAACACTGAATGACGCCACCGATGGAAGTTCGGCGTAGGGGTCTCTCGACACGTTGTCTCCTCTCGCAAGGCAACCCGCTGCGTGGTCGCTTTCGCCACCATAGCGACCTTGACGCGTCCCAGGTACTCCGCGAAAATTCGCGAAGCGCTCGTAGGATGATGCGCGTGAACTCCGAGTCGTTTCCTCGATGCGTCATTGTTATGGGCGTATCGGGCTCGGGAAAGACCACGGTCGCGCGCCGCATGGCCGACGCGTGGGGCGATCACTACATCGAGTCGGACGACATGCACTCGACGAGTGACATCGAAAAGATGTCCGCGGGCATTCCTCTGGACGACGAAGACCGCCTGCCGTGGCTTCGCGCGATCGGTGAATTGCTGCGGGCGCACGCCGAGCAAGGGCTCTCGACCGTGACGGCCTGCTCGGCCCTCAAGCGTTCGTACCGCGACATCCTGCGCACGTACGTGCCCACGGCGTTCTTTGTCGAGCTCGATGGACCAATCGATCTCATCCGCTCTCGAATCATGAGTCGACACCACGAGTTCATGGCACCATCACTCCTCGAATCTCAGTTTGCCGCTCTCGAGCCACTACAAGATGATGAGCGCGGCATTCGAGTCGACGCCGAACTGCCGATCGAGACGATCATGATGCGAATCGAAAGTGCTCTGTCTGACGTACCGCGGTCCGCGAGCGAGTAGCAACCTCGCCCCGACCAATCCCACCGAGCGCGCCACTACCATGATGGTCACATGTCAAGCCTGATGCCCGCGGCGTTCATCGGCCACGGAAGCCCCATGAACGCGATCGAGACGAACCGCTACACCGAGTCATGGACGACGTTCGCGTCCTCCATGCCAACGCCTCGGGCGATCCTGGTCGTCTCTGCACATTGGTACGTCAACATCACCGCGGTCACGGCCATGCACCTACCTCGCACCATTCACGACTTCTACGGCTTTCCCCAGCCACTCTTTGACGTGCAGTATCCAGCCCCGGGCGATCCGGAGTTGGCTCAGCGCATTGTTGACGTCGTGGAGCCGACCTACGTGGGACTGGACACTGACAGCTGGGGCATCGACCACGGCACGTGGTCGGTTCTCACTCACATGTACCCCCGCGCCGATGTGCCCGTCGTCCAACTCTCCATCAACGCCGAACTGCCCTTCGACTATCACTTCAACTTGGGCGCGAAACTGCACGAACTGCGCGGCGAGGGCGTTCTGATCATCGGCAGTGGCAACGTCGTGCACAATCTGCGCCTCATCGACTGGCACTCGCCCGCCGAGGGCACGGACTGGGCCCATCGATTTGACGACGACGTGCGCGAGATCATGACTCACGACGCGAACGATCTCGGCACGGCGAGTGCGCACGGCGACTATCGCATCGCTGTGCCAACGCCCGACCACTTCTTGCCCCTGGCCTACCTCGCGGGGCTGTCCGCGGCGGCGAACACGCCGACTAGGACCATCGTCGACGGCTACGAGATGGGGTCGCTGTCGATGACCGCCTACGAGCTTCCGGCGGCCTAGGCGCGGCGCTTCAACTCATCCTCGACCGCGGCCGGATCGAGACCCCGGCTGCGCAAGAGCAAGAGTGTGTGAAACCACAGGTCGGCGGCTTCGCTCACGACTCGATCGTCCTCTTCGCTGAGTGCGGCCACCGCTAGTTCCACCGCCTCCTCACCCACCTTGCGCGCGTTGATTGCCACTCCCCCGGAGAGTTGTGAGTGAACGTAGGAGTCTGGTGCCGCCTGCGCCTCACGTCGAAGAATCTTGCGCCACAGCCACGGGGTAAAGCACGACGTCGAGCCGTCGTGGCAGGCCGGACCCTCGGCGTGCACGCTCACGAGAACGGCATCTTCGTCGCAGTCGAGCTCGACATTGGTGACGTGAAGGACATTGCCCGAGGTTTCGCCCTTCTTCCAGAGTCGTTGACGCGAACGAGAGAAGAAATGCACGAGGCCCGTCGACTTAGTGAGGGCGAACGCCTCATCGTCCATCCACCCGAGCATCAAAACTCGCCCGCTCTCTTCGTCTTGGACAATGGCCGCGCGCAGATCGTCGCTCATCGGTACTCCTTTAGGGGTCGCAACGCCACGCCCAACTCTTCTATCTCTCGACGCAGTCCCGTAATCCCTTCGGGGTTCTCATGGACGATCGAGGCGACCAGTGCGGCGTCGGTCAGACGCAGGGCGTCCGCGACGTGACGCGCGCAACCCGCGCCGCCCGAGGCGATCACCGGCACGCTCACCGCATCGCGCACCGCGACGGTGAGCTCTAGGTTGAAGCCGTTGCGGTGACCATCGTGGGCAATGGACGTGAGCAGGATCTCCCCCGCGCCGCGCTTACACGCCTCGATAGCCCAGGGGATTGTTTCAATCTCCGTGGCGACGCGAGCGCCGTGTGTGTAGACCACTCGATCTCCGGCGTCGATGGCAACCACGACCGCCTGGGATCCAAATCGATCCGCGATGTCGCTGATGAGCGCGGGGTTCGCCAGGGCGGCCGAGTTGAGTGAGACTCGATCGGCGCCCGACTCGATAAGTCGCGACGCGTCCTCGACCGAGCGCACCCCCCCGCCGACCGTAAAAGGGATCTCCACCACGTCCGCGACGCGCTCAACCACGCTGGTCATGGTCGCCGTGTCGTCGGGGGTCGCCGCGACATCAAGGAAGACGAGCTCGTCCGCCCCACCGCGGCTGTAGTAGCTAGCCAGTTCGACCGGGTCGCCGACGTCACGCAGATCCACGAAGCTCACGCCCTTGACGACGCGACCGTGCGCGACGTCCAGGCAGGGGATTAAGCGAGGGAGAGGCACTGGTCGAGGAACTCCAGGCCCGCTGGGCCGCTCTTTTCGGGATGGAACTGCACGCCGAAGAACGAGTTGCGTCGCACCGCCACCGTCACCTCGCCGACTCGGGCCACTTCGCGCGGCGAGCGCACCGCGTAGGAGTGAGCGAAGTAAAACGCGTCGCCCCAGGGTTTCACGACCGACCAGCCCAGGCGTGGCACGCGGCCCTCGCGCAGCCGCACCACGTCGCCCTCTAAGAGACCAAGACTTTCGACACCGCCGCCTTCTTCGCTGCGCTCAACCGCCAACTGCATGCCCAGGCAGATACCCAGAATCGGCAACTCATCGTCGAAGCGTCGGCGCAATGCGTCGGCCGCTCCGGTTTCGTTCAGGTGAGCCATGGCGCTCGCTGCCGCGCCCACGCCGGGCAGGATCACGTTCTGCGCACTGCGGATGGTCTGGGGGTCGCTCGTGACCACGCTCTCGCGTTCGATGTGCGTGAGTGCCGCACAGACCGAACGCGTGTTGCCGGCTCCGTAGTCGACCACCACGACGGCGCTCACAGCGAACCCTTGGTGGATCGCACCAGCGATCCGTTCGTGGTCAAGGCCTGGGCCAGCGCTCGACCCACCGCCTTAAAGGCACCCTCGGCGACGTGGTGAGCGTTCTGGCCCTCGGAGGTGACGTGCAACGTGATGCGCGCCGTCTGGACGAGAGACTCAAAGGCGTGGGTCACCATCCCCTCATCGGGCTTGATGGAGACCTTGGCGGTAGCGCGTCCCGAGAGGTCGACGACCGCGTGGGCGAGTGCTT
>JBEKYI010000027.1:0-17233 GCA_049511155.1 Acidimicrobiales bacterium | reverse complement strand
GAGATCGCCTGCATCGACAAGAGGAGGCAGACCAGGGCCGCGATCACACCGAAGGCCCCCAGGGCCACCGACTCGGGCTTCAGGGCCAGTTCGACCGTCGAGAGAACGTGCGAGGTGACGTGGAACTCGTACGTAAAGCCCACCGGCACCAGCGCGGCGAGTTCCGTTTCAATGCGGCCGAGATGGGCGTCGCCGTCGCGCAGTTGAACCTCGTACTCCACGGGAAGCGACCACGAGCGGTTGAACGCGGCGGCCTTCTTTACGAGAGCGGGAGAGATAAACACAAAGCCGTACGCCCGGTCCACGTCGTCTTGGACGATCTCGCCGCTCTGCGCGACGACACCCACGACGTGGGCTTCGATAAGTAGGCGAGGCTTGACCTTGGCCGTACCGAAACCGGGCTGAGAGGCTTGCGAGGGCGCGTAAAACCCAATGGGCACCGTCTGGCCGGGTCGTACGCCCCATATTCGCTCCGCGCCCGTGGTGATCTCGATCTGATTGATGCGCCAGGGGTTGGCGAGGTGACCGGAGAGCACCGCGAGGCGGTCCTCTCGGGTAAGCCAGCCATCCGTACTACCCGCGACCACCACCAAGTTCACGGTGCTGAGACGTGGAGCACCCTTGTCGTTGAGCGGCACGGCGGCACCTGCATTCACCGTCGTTACGCGCGCGACGTCGGCGAGGTGTTCAATTTTGGCGGTGATGGTCGCCGCCGGAGCTCCGGTGTCGTTATCGTAAACGGCCATGCTGAGGGTCGAGGGGTTGGTGCTCGCGAGAAACGTCGGGTACGACGACTGAGTACGGCGTGCGCCCGCGAGAGAGCCCATCGCTAGGCCGCCCGTGAGTCCGATTAGCAAGATGACGCTGAGGTAGGCCCCTCGACGGCGCGCGAGCGTGCCGCGGAACCGGTACCACGCGACGTTCCACGCTCGGCTCGTCACCCGGTCACACCCCTCGCTGCCTAAATGATGTCATTCGTCGCGCAGGACCAGTGCCGTGGGTGTGCGCGCCGCCATACGCCCCGGAACGGACGCGACGAGGTTGGCGAGCAGGAGCGAGCCGACCGCGATGAGAGCGATGACGAGGCCCGGCACGCTGGCCACGGGCACCGCGTCGATTTCGTTGGCGAAGAGAATCCAGAGGGTTCGGCCTACCACGATGCCGATCGGGATGCCCACGATGAGCCCGATGCTCACCGCGACGCTGGACTGCCACGCGACGGCCGAGGCGAGTTGGCGTCCGACGAAACCGAGACTCTTTAAGAGCGCCAACTCTCGACGCCGGCGGCGCACGGAGGCGATGAGAGTGAGAGCGAGTGCCACGACGGCGCCGAGAGCCAGTCCCCCACCGAGGATGGCGGGGGTCGTGCCCATCGATCGGTAGTTGGCGATCTCGGCGGGACGCAGATGCGCGACGAGCCCTCCTGCGGAACCCGGGTCACCGTGGTCGCGGTTGATCTTTCGCTGAATTACCCGGAAACTGGCGAGAGCCTCGCTCGTGTTGGCGCCGGGGCGTAATCGGATGAGAACGGCGTTGGGTCCGGGAACGGAATTCTGCTGGGTGTTCAACAGCTTGGTCGGAAAATCGCTCGTGGCCACGAGCGCACCCGTACCCATTTCAAGTCCTTTCGCGACGGGGGTCAGGGTCGCAGTCCCGACGATCGTGAGCGTCGTGGGCTTGGTCGACCCGTTCGAGAAGGCAACAGTCTCACCCACGTGTTTGTGCAGGGCCGCGAGCGTTGACTTGCCGAGCACGATCTGGTGTGCCGAGTCCAGACCGTGGCCCGACGTGAGCGGCGGGCCCACTGCCGAGTTGGGTGGCTCGGTCATGATCTGCGTCTCTTGGCCATCGATCTCGGCGGTCGTGAAGTTGGCGCCCGACCAGGCGGCGACGTAGGGATCGTGGTCGAACAGCCGGGTGACCTGAGGCAGGGGCAGGTCTTCTTCGCCGGCGAACCCCGACAGCAGGGCGTAGTTCCAGTTCCACCCGTAGAGCGACGGGTGCGAGACGAGACTATTGAGACTGGCGCCGAAGGTGACGGTGGCCACGAGCACGACGATGGCGAGGATCGCTCCCAAGATGGCCGAGCGAACGGGCGCCGCGTCGGACCCTCGTCCGGACTTGAGCGCAAAGCGCAGTCCCGTGGCGATCGACAGGGGCAGGGCCGCCGACTCGACCGCCCGCCTCATCCACGAGTTGGTGCTCGGGGTCACCTGACTCACTCGTCGACGTAGTTCGCGTCGGGCGAGGACGAGCGCGGCGCCGAAGAGCACGAGAACTAGCGCCAGGAACCCGAATCCCAAGACGGTCCAGTCAAAGGAAACCCCGGGGTAGGGATAGACCGGCCGTACCGGTCCAAGCGGCGCGAGTGGCGAGAGGGAGATCGCGAGCGCAACGGCGAGCAGGGCGCCAGTAACGACGGCGAGGAAGGGTCCGAACAGTTCACTCGCGAGCGTCATGGACAGATCGGCCCCTAGCGCCCGCAAGGTTCGGGCCTCGCTCGCCCCCGCCCTCACGATTCGTCCGATCATTTGGCCCGCGATGAGCAGCGCCGCGATGCCGGCGATGCCGCCGAAGACTCCCAGGGCAATCGCCTCCGGTTTGATCTCTTGTTGAGCCTTGGCGATGACCGCCGATGGGTTGCCGCCTTGACCAACGCCAAAGCGCGCGATCGGATCAACCTTGTCGATCGCTTCGTGGACAAGCGCCTCGTTCTTGGCCCCACCGCGTATCTGGATCGCCGTGCCCGAGTAGTAGGCACAGCACTTCTCCAACCGATCGTTGAGCTTGGGTGACAACAGGACGACCCCGGAACCGAGCTGGTCGATCTCGTCCTGGACCACCGAACTGTTGAAGACGACTTCGCCCACAATGGTCACCCGGGGAAAGAGGTAGGGCGGGCCGTTATACGTCGGAGAGTTGTCCTCGGCGTCGCTGTAGAAGGGGATCGCGATCACCGAACCCACGTGCACGCCCATCTCGGAGGCCGCCTGCTGGTTGATCACCGCCTCGTCCGGCCGGTTGGCGCGAAAGAGATGACCCGACACCAGCGTCACGCGGTCCAACGTCAGGTAATCCGAACCGCCGATGATGGTCGGTGGCGTTTCGCCGGCCGTGAAGTGAGGGTGAAGGCCCTTGATGCCGTTCAGGTTGACGTTGCCGTCGTAGCCGACTTGCACTGCGGTGCGTTCCACATCGGGCAGGCGGGCAATCCTGGCGTTGATCGAGGGGTTGTAGCCAGTCGTTGAGCCCAGTTGAGCGTCGTCGTAGCCGGTGAACGCTTGGGTCGTGGCCGGGTCGGTGCTTTTCCAGTAGACGGGAAACGACGAGTCCGTTCGACGTGCGCCGGCCAGCGACGCCATGGCGAGCCCGCCTAGCAAGGCGATCAAGAGGGCCAGGCTCAGGTAGTGGACCCACTGCCGCGAGAAGGTGGCGCGCAGGCGATACCACGAGACACGAAGGATGCGACTCATGCCAGTGGCGACCCCCGCTATCGATGGAAGAACTGCCAGAAATACTGTCAGTACAAGGGCTCTGGTGCGCAGGTGGCTGGCAACACTTTTACGCGTCGTACTAGCACCTCAGAGGCGAGTGCTTAGAGGGTCGGCGTGTTGGGCGGCAGTCCGGTGCCAGCGCCACCGTTGCCCGCAGCGCTCGGTGAACTACTCGGCGGCGTTGCGGGTGTGGTCGGGGGTGCCGGAGCGTCCGTGGGCGGAGGCGGTGCCCAGGGTGCGGGAGACGGTATGGGCGTCGCGCCCGGTCGGAGTTGGCCGATGCCCGCCCCCAGCATGATCGAGTTCGGTATCCGCAGGACACCGTCGTCGCTCATGACGGTGACGTAGGTGAGTCCGGTGCCGAGGACCTTGACGTCCAAGACGCCGGTTACTCCCGAGCGAATGCGAATGGTGTCGCCCACGACGAAGGGTCGAGCGAACAGCATGACGACCGCGGCGAACACGTTGCCGAGGCTCTGCTGGGCGGCGACGCCGAGAATGATGCCCGCGATGCCCGCGCCGATTAAGAGGTGATCGAGGGAGACGCCAAGCACCGCGAGCAACGCGATGATCAAAATGACATAGCCCAGTCCGTAGGTGACAAGGCGAATCGTTCCTCCCGCGCCGGCGTTCGACTGGCGCGACACGAAACGACCCAGGGCCCGTGAGAGGTGCACGATGGCGTAGCCCCCCGCCAGCACGAGCACCAGGGCCGCCGCCCAGCCGTAGAGCTTCTGATGAAGTGACGAGTGTTCGATCTTGCCGAAGGCTCGCCCGAGTCCGAGGGCGGTCAACGCGATGACCGCCGCCACGCATCCGAGGACCCATTCGGTCTTGAGTGAGCGCTTGGCTACGCCCGAGATGCTTCTTGTCATTGACGACAACTGTATAGAGAGGTCGAGTTCTGGTCGATCCTTCGCGGATTCGCGCTGCGATGCGTGCCCTCTAAGGTGGTCGAAGCATGACGCAAGAACCGATGACGATCAACGACGACGAGCCCGTCATTCTCACGCAAGATCTGACGAAGCAGTACTCCGGCATGGAGGGCGCGGCCGTGGACCGGCTGAATCTCGCGGTGCGCCAGGGTGAGATCTTTGGGCTGCTCGGTCCGAACGGCGCGGGCAAGACGACCACCGCCGGAATTCTGACCACGCGCGTCATCCCGACTTCGGGCAACGCCTACGTGGCCGGAATCGACGTGCGCGCGCACCCCGCTCTCGTGAAGCAAGTCTCGGGCATCGTCTCTCAGCAGAACACTCTCGATCGCCAGCTCACCGTCTGGGAGAACCTCTATTTCCACGGGCGGCTCTTTGGCATCGGCTCGAAAGAGTCCCGCGAGCGCGCCGATGAACTGCTCGGGCGCTTCTCGCTCTCGAACTGGGCGAAGGCCTCGGTCTACGCCCTCTCGGGTGGTATGGCCCAGCGTCTCATGGTGGCTCGGGCGATCTTTCATCGACCGGCCGTGCTCTTTCTCGATGAACCCACGGCCGGCCTTGACCCTCAGAGCCGCTTGGCGCTCTGGGAGATGTTGGGTGAGCTCAACCAGACGGGACAGACCGTCGTGCTCACCACCCACTACATGGAAGAAGCCGACGCGCTATGTAATCGCGTGGCGATCATGGATCACGGCAAGATCCTGGCGCTCGACACTCCGGCCACTCTCAAGCAGAGCACGGGGGCGGACACCATCGTCACGGTCAAGGTCTCTGCCGACGGCGAGAAGCTGGCTCAAGCCATGGAGCGAGAGATTGCCGGCATCGTGAGCACCCGTGTCGTCGAAAACACGGTCACGGCCCAAGTTGCCGGCAGCGATCGATTGGTGCCGCGCGTGGTGAACGTCGCCGAAGCCTCCCAGATCGAGATCATCGACCTCACGGTTGCCGAACCCACGCTCGAGACGGTCTTTATCAATCTGACCGGCAAGGAGCTGCGCGAATGACGGTGACGAGTATTGAAATCGCGCCGACGCGCTCGGTGTTTGACGCCAGCCGTCGGGCGATGGGCGGCCTGCTGCTGCGAGACCTTGTCGTGCTGCGCAAGACGTTTCGCGAGTTCGTTCTGCGCACGTTGATCCAGCCCTTCTTATTGTGTTTCGTCTTCCTGTTCGTCTTTCCCAAGATTGGCCAGGCCGTGGGCGGCGGCGGTCCGGGTGCCTCGACCGCTTTCGCAACGATCCTCGTTCCGGGTGTCGTGGGGATCACCATCATGTTTCAAGGGGTGCAGTCGATCGCACTCACCATGGCTCAAGAGTTCGGCTTCACGAGAGAGATCGAGGATCGCGTCCAGGCTCCCTGTCCCATCTGGCTCGTCGCCATCTCCAAAGTGATTTCAGGGGCGGTGCAGGGACTGATCGCGGCGGCCATCGTCTTTCCGATCGCCTCGGTTGTCCACGCGGCCGGCGTGAAGGCGGACGTGTCGCTGCACTGGCTGATCATCCTCACCCTGGTGCCGCTTGCGTGCGTCACGATGGCGGGGTTGGGGCTGATTCTCGGGACGTCCTTTGAGCCTCGCAACATTGGTCTGATGTTCGGCTTCATCATCTTGCCCATCACGTTCTTGGGTGGGACCTACTACCCGTGGACTCACCTGGCGCCGGTCAAGATTGGCAGTTTTCACTGGTTACAGACGGTGGTGTTAATTAATCCACTGGTCTACGTGAACGAAGGCATGCGCGCCGCATTCACCAATGCCCCCCACATGCATCTCTACGTGATCTACCCCGTCATGCTCGGGTTCTGCATTTTGTTCTTGGCGCTGGGACTACGCAACTTCCGTCGTCGCGTGCTCTCCTAGCGAACCCCACGTTCAAAGCGGCGAGGGCCCAACGAGTATCGTGACCTCCTGATGGTGCTCTCAGATCGATCGATCAAAGAGGCGCTGGAGCAGGGCCGACTCGTGATTGAGCCACTCGGCGAGGACTGCATTCAGCCGTCCTCGGTGGACGTGCACGTCGATCAGTACTTCCGCGTCTTTCGCAACTACTCCCAGCGGGTCATCGACGTGCGAGAGGCCCAAGAAGACCTCACCGAGCTCGTCGACGTGGGACTTGACAGTCCCATGATCCTGCACCCGGGCGAGTTCATGTTGGGTTCGACCACCGAGCGCGTGGCTCTCCCCGACGATATCGTGGGGCGACTCGACGGCAAGAGCTCGCTCGGTCGCCTGGGCCTGGTTATCCACTCGACGGCGGGTTTCATTGACGCCGGCTGGGATGGACACATCACCTTGGAGCTCTCTAATGTGGCGAATCTGCCCATCACGCTGTATCCGGGAATGAAGATCGGCCAGATCAGCTTCTTCGAGATGACCACGCCCGCCGACCGGCCGTATGGCTCATCGGGTTTGGGCTCGAAGTACCGAGGACAACGCGGACCGACGCCCAGTCGCTACTCCGAGAACTTCAAGACGCCCGAGAAGTAGAAGAGTCGTGCTCGCTCGCATCATCATCGGCCTGAGTGTCACGGTCATCCTGTTCGCCATCGCGGGGCGACGTTTCTACTGGGTGTCGCGTCTCATCCGCTCGGGAGCTCCGGCTCCGCGGCGTTGGCAGGGACTGCGCAAAGTCACCGACGCCGAGGTCACTGAGGTGGCGGGTCAACGCAAGTTGCTCAAGTGGACCGTGCCGGGTCTGGCGCACTTCTTCACGATGTGGGGATTCACCGTCCTGCTCACGACGATCATCGAGGCCTACGGCTCGCTCTTCAATCGCAACTTCCACATTCCTTGGATCGGTACCGACAACTGGTTGGCCTTCACTGAAGACTTCTTCGCCACCGCCGTTCTGGTATCGCTGTGCGTCTTCACCATCATTCGATTGAAGAACGCACCAGCGAAGAAGCAGCGCGCGAGCCGCTTCTACGGCAGCCACACCGGGGCCGCGTGGATGGTGCTCGTGATGATCGCTCTGGTGATCATCACCCTGTTGCTGTACCGCGGCGCGCAGATCAACACCGGACACTTTCCCTTCACTCAGGTGACGACCCGGATACACAGGTACAGCAGCGCGGCGGAGACAATCTCGATCTCGGACCACGTCTCATCGTGGGCCTTCGCCTCGAAGATCGTCGCGAGCTGGTTGGCCCCTCTGGGTTACGGCGTGAACAGCGTGCTCGAGGCGGTGTTCCTTCTCCTCAACATCGCCGTGATCGCGAGTTTCCTCGTCTTCGTCTCCTACTCCAAGCACCTGCACATCTTCATCGCGCCCATCAACGTCGGTACGTCTCGGCGCCCGCGGGCCCTGGGCGGTCTCGACAAGACACCCAACATGGACATGGATCAGGTCAGCGAGGACACGGTCTTTGGCGCGGGCAAAGTCGAGGACTTCACGTGGAAACAGATGCTGGACTTCGCGACCTGCACCGAGTGCGGACGCTGTCAGAGCCAGTGCCCGGCGTGGAATACGGGCAAGCCGCTCAGTCCGAAGCTCCTCATCATGAATCTGCGCGACAACATGTTCGCCTCCGCCGACCGCTTGTTGACCGGCACCACCGAAGGCGAAGTGGCGACGCTGGTGCCCACCACGATCGACCCCGACGTGCTGTGGTCGTGCACGACGTGCGGCGCGTGCGTCGAGCAGTGTCCCGTCGACATCGAGCACATCGACGCCATCATCGACATGCGTCGCTTCGAGGTTCTCATGGAGTCGCGATTCCCGACCGAGGCCGGGCTGTTACTGCGCAACATGGAGAACCAGGGTGACCCCTGGGGGCTGGGCTCATCCAAGCGCACCGACTGGTTGGCCGCACTCGACTTCGAGGTCCCGGTCTTTGAGGGCGCGATTCCCGATGACGTCGAGTACCTCTATTGGGTGGGGTGTGCGGGTTCACTCGACGAGCGCGCCCGCAAGCAGATCGTCTCCACCTCGCGCATGTTGCATCGCGCCGGGGTGACATTTGGCATCCTCGGGCCCCGTGAGTCCTGCACCGGGGACCCCGCTCGTCGCATGGGCAATGAGTACCTGTTTCAGGAGATGGCCAAGGCCAACATCGCCACCCTCGACGAGGTCGGTGCCAAGAAGATTGTGGCAAGTTGCCCGCACTGCTTTAACACGATGAAGAACGAGTACCCCGCCTTGGGCGGCCACTACGAGCTCATTCATCACTCCGAGTTGCTGAGCCACCTTGTTGCCACGGGCCGTCTCACCCCCGGGCTCGGTTTCACCGGCACCGTCACGTATCACGACCCGTGCTACTTGGGACGCCACAACCGCATCTTCAAGCAGCCGCGCGACGTGCTGGATGCGGTGCCGGGCCTCACCAAGATCGAGATGGCCCGGCACAAGGAGCGAGGGTTCTGCTGCGGGGCCGGTGGCGCGCGCATGTGGATGGAAGAGACGATCGGCAAGCGCGTCAATATGGACCGCACCGAAGAGGCGCTGGGCACGGGTGCGGGCACCATCTCGACGGCGTGCCCCTTCTGCATGATCATGTTGGACGACGCTGTCAAGGCCAGTGGTCGAGGCGACGACGTCGCGGTCGTTGACATCTCCCAGGTGATGGAACAGTCCTTCGCTGAGTAAGTCCTCAATGGGACCGGGTGTTCACACGCCCGAAACACGTCGCTAACTATTTCGAAATCCTTCGTTGCCACACTGATCTCAATTCATTTTGAGGTCAACGCCGCCCTCTCCGAAACACAAAGGAGTGGATGTGCTCAGTGCGGTGACCAATATTGCCTATCCCAGTTGGCTGAACCCGGCGGACAATACCTGGCAGCTCGTGGCGGCCACCCTGGTGGGCCTCATGAGTCTGCCCGGACTGGCCGTGCTCTACGGCGGTCTGGTGCGCAAAAAATGGATCGTCAACACGATGTTGATGACCTTCGTCGGGTTCTCCCTCGTGCTCATCGTGTGGCTGCTGTGGGGCTACAACATGGCCTTTGGCAAGCTCGCGCACTTCGGGCCGACCGGATCCTTCTGGAGCGGCTTCATCGGCCACTTCGAGCCGCTCGCGACCAACAGCTCCGAGCAGGGCCAGGCAGTCTCCGGGGCGAACACTCTGGTCCCGTTCCACTTCCCGACCGCGACGCTGGCGTACTTCCAGTTTGTCTTCGCCGCCATCACGCCACTGCTGTTCTTGGGCGCCCTTGTTGGACGGCTCAAGTTCAAGGCGTGGTTGCTCATCGTGCCGCTGTGGATCACGCTGGTCTACTGCGTGAACGCCGCGTTGTTGTGGGGCGGGGGCTTCTTTGCCCAAAAGGGAGCGGTGGACTACTCGGGTGGCTACGTCATCCACCTCTCAGCCGGGGTGGCCGCCTTCGTGGGCGCCTGGATGGTCGGACCCCGCCGCTGGCAGGACCGAGAAAACGCGTTCCCCTCGAACCTCATGATGGTCGCGGTCGGGGCAGGAATCCTCTGGCTCGGCTGGAACGGGTTTAACGGAGGTGACCCGTTCTACGCGGGCGCCGACGCCGCGTCGGCCGTCTTCAACACCAATATCGCTACGGCCGCGGGCGTCTTGACGTGGCTGTTCTGGGATATGTTCGCCTCGAAACAGAAGAAGCCGACATTCTTGGGCGTGATCAACGGCATGATCTGTGGACTGGTCGCCATCACCCCGAGCGCAGGTTGGGTGAACGGCATCGGCGCGCTGTGCGTGGGCGTGATCGCCTCGTCGGTCGTGTGGATCTGCTGGACGTACGTCTCGAAGTTGCGTCCCTTCTCCAAGGTGGACGACGCGTTGGGTGTCACGTACACCCACGGCTTCGCCGGCCTCACCGGTGGTCTGCTGGTGGGCATCTTGGCCGACCCCAAGATGGTGGAGTACGGCATCAAGGGCAAGAACTACGTAGGCGCGGGTAACTTCCACGTCGCTGGTTGGTTCTTTGGTCACTCGTTCCATCAACTCTGGGAACAGTTCCTCGCGGCGTTGTGGATCATCGGCTGGACGGCGGTGGGCACGTTTATCGTCTTCACTGTGGTCAAGTTCCTCTGTGGTGGCCTGCGCGAGTCCGACGACATGTTGCGCGAGGGCGACCTCGCGATCCACGAGGAGGAGGCCTTCCCCGAGCCGACCTTCGGTGAACCCCTTGAATCGCCCAGTCACGTCCACAGCGACAACCTCTAAGGAGAGAACATGAAGCTAGTAACCGCGGTCGTCAAACCGTTCAAACTCGACGAGGTCAAAGAAGCGGTGAAGCAGACCGGCGTGACCGGGCTCACGGTGGGTCAGGTCAAGGGATTTGGCCGAACCGGCGGGCACGTCGAGGTCTTTCGCGGCAAGGAATACATGTTCGACTTCGTCGACAAGATCCAGATCGAAGTCATCTGCACCGACGAACTGGTCGATGAGCTCATCGAAGCGATCGTCAGCGCCGCCCGCACCGACACCGTGGGAGACGGCATGGCGTGGGTGACCGACGTCGAGCACGTGGTGAGAATCCGGACTAACGAACGAGGGCCCGACGCCCTGTAATTAGCCCGCCTGGCGCGCGACTGCCTCGGCCGCCCGACGCGCGGCCTCCGGGTCGCCGAGGTAGTTCGCGCCCAGGACGTTGAGTTCGTGATCGAGGGTGAGGTGATAGGGGATGCCGGTGGGGATCTCGATCTCGGTGATCTCGTCCTCTCCGATGTTCTCTAACACCATGCGCAGTGCGCGCAGGGAGTTTCCGTGGGCCACCACGAGCACCGCGCCGCCCTTGACGCCCTCGCTGCGGATGTCTTCACTGATGAGGTCACGCAGGTAGGGGGTGGCTCGGGCCACGACGTCCTTGAGACACTCGGTGCGTGGGATGAGGTCAGCCGCCACATCGCGGTAGCGCGGGTCGAATCGGTTGTTGCGCGGGTCATCCAGGGGGAGTGGCGGTGGGGCCACGTCAAAGGAGCGCCGCCAGACCTTGACCTGCTCGAGGCCGAACTCCTCGGCGGTCTGCTTTTTGTCCTTGCCGGTGAGGTCTCCGTAGTGGCGCTCGTTGAGTCGCCAGCTGCGCCGCACCGGGAGCCACGATCTCCCGGCCGTCGAAAGGGCGATATTGGCGGTGCGGATCGCCCGGGTGAGCACCGAGGTGTGCACCACGCGCAGGTCCAACTCGGCCTGGCCGAGGAGCTCGCCGGCCGCCCGGGCCTCGGCCTCGCCGGCGTCTGAGAGGTCCACGTCCTGCCAGCCGGTAAAGAGATTGAGGTCGTTCCACTCGGATCGACCGTGTCGCAGGAGCACGAGGTCGGGCACGAATAAATGGTAGTCGGCACCAGGAAATTAAGTCTGGGCACCCAGAGCCCTGAAATTAAAGGGAATACCACGTACTTACTAAACACCTTATAATTCTTCTTGACAAGCAGGGGCTCAACTTAGTATTCTGGTTGTAGCGAATTCTGACGCTTCGGACCTTCCGGAGCCCAGAGACCAAGAACAAGGAGTTTTTACATGGCAAAGGCAGTCGGTATCGACCTCGGTACGACCAACTCAGTGGTGAGCGTGCTCGAGGCGGGCGAGCCCGTCGTGATCCCTAACGCCGAAGGCAGCCGCACCACCCCCTCGGTGGTGGGGTTCTCTAAGACCGGCGAGGTGCTGGTCGGAGAAGTCGCGAAGCGCCAGGCGATAACCAACCCGGACCGCACGATTCGGTCGGTCAAGCGTCACATGGGCGAGAACTGGAGCGTCGATATCGATGGCACCAAGTACACCGCTCAGGAGATCTCGGCGCGCATCCTCCAAAAGCTCAAGCGCGACGCCGAGGCCTACCTCGGTGACTCCGTGAGCCAGGCCGTCATTACCGTGCCCGCCTACTTCAACGACGCCCAGCGCACCGCGACCAAGGAAGCCGGCCAGATCGCCGGGCTCGAGGTCCTGCGTATCGTGAACGAGCCCACCGCGGCCGCGCTCGCCTACGGACTCGACAAGGGCCCAGCCGAGCAGACCGTGCTGGTCTTTGACCTCGGTGGTGGCACGTTCGACGTGTCGGTGCTCGAGATCGCCGATGGCGTCTTCGAAGTGAAGTCGACCGCGGGCAACACCCACCTCGGTGGCGACGACTGGGACGACGCCGTTATGAACTGGTTGATCAAGACCTTCAAGGACACCGAAGGCGTGGATCTCTCCAGCGACAAGATGGCCGTCCAGCGCCTCAAGGAGGCCGCAGAGAAGGCCAAGATCGAACTCTCGGCTGTCCAGGAGACGCAGGTCAACCTGCCCTTCATTACCGCGACCGCCGATGGCCCCAAGCACCTCGACATCAAGTTGACGCGAGCCAAGTTCAATGAACTGACCTCGGACCTCGTCGACAAGTGCCGCGGACCCTTCGACCAGGCGATCAAGGACGCGGGTCTCACGCTCGACAAGATCGACCACGTCATCATGGTCGGTGGCTCGACGCGTATTCCTGCTGTCCAGGAACTCGTCGTCAAGGTGACCGGCAAGGAGCCCAACAAGTCCGTGAACCCCGACGAAGTCGTGGCGATCGGCGCGGCCGTGCAGGCTGGCGTGTTGAAGGGCGACGTGAAGGACATCTTGTTGCTCGACGTGACGCCTTTGTCACTGGGCATCGAGACCAAGGGTGGCGTCATGACCAAGATCATCGACCGCAACACCACCATTCCCACCAAGAAGTCCCAGACGTTCACCACGGCCGATGACAACCAGCCGTCCGTCGAGGTGCACGTTCTCCAGGGTGAGCGTGAGATGGCGTCCTATAACCAGACGCTGGGCAAGTTCCAGCTCGTGGGCATCCCGCCCGCGCCGCGCGGCATGCCCCAGATCGAAGTCACCTTTGACATCGACGCGAACGGCATCGTGCACGTCTCGGCCAAGGACCAGGCGACCGGGGCCACCCAGTCGATGACCATCACCGGTGGATCCTCGCTCTCCAAGGAGGAGATCGACCGCATGGTGCGCGACGCCGAGGCTCACGCCGAAGAGGACCGCAAGCGCCGTGAGGAAGCCGAGGTGCGCAACAACGCCGACGGTCTGGTCTACTCGACCGAGAAGTTACTGAAGGACCAAGCCGAGTCCTTCCAGGGCACCGAGCGCGCGGACGTTGAAAGTGCACTAGCGACGTTGAAGGAAGCACTGAATGGCACCGACATCGAGGCCATCAAGTCAGCCACCGACAAGCTGCTCAGCGCGAGCCAGAGCTTCAGTGCGCGTCTCTACGAAGAGGCCGCCAAGTCCAACATCGACGAGCCCGCGGCTCCCGCCGGTGATGACGACGAGATCGTCGACGCCGAGATCGTGGACGAATGAGTGACGACGTTGTAAAGAACGAGCCGGTCGCGTCGTCCGAGGACGACGCGACCGAAGCGTTCGACGATCGCAGCGAGGCCGAGCGCCAACGAGACGAGTACCTCGAGGCCCTCCAGCGCCTGCAGGCCGAGTTCGAGAACTACCGCAAGCGCGTGGCACGCACCTCCGACGACGCCGCACGGCGAGCGACCGGAAACTTTGCCGCCGCGCTATTGCCAGCGTTGGACGCCTTTGATTACGCCCAGGCTCACTTCGCGGACGCCACGAGTGCAGAAGCGACCGCGCTCAGCCAGACCCGAGGTCTGTTGCTCGCCGCGCTCGCCAAAGAGGGTCTCGAGCGCATCGACCAAGCCGAGGTGCCCTTTGACCCGCAGATTCACGACGCCGTTGCTCACGCACCGCGCGAGGATGGCGATGAGGGCGAGGGCCCAATCGTCGAGGACGTGTTGCGCGCGGGGTATCGCTGGCAGGGCATGGTTCTTCGCCCCGCGATGGTGAAAGTTCGCGGGTAGGTCCGGGTAGATGGCAGAACGCGAGTGGTTCGACAAGGACTACTACAAGGTGCTCGGATTGACGTCGAGCGCCACCGATAAGGAGATCACTCGGGCGTATCGCAAACTGGCCAAGGAGTATCACCCCGATACCCATCCCGGTTCCGAGGAGAGGTTCAAGGAGATCTCGGTCGCCTACGACGTGCTGGGCGACGACGTCAAGCGCAAAGAATACGACGAGGTTCGCCGCCTCGGCCCGGCCGCGAGTGGACTGGGCGGAGCCGGCGCGGGGGGCTTTAACTTCCAGACCGGCGACTTCAGCGACTTGGGGGACCTCTTTGGTGGACTCTTCGGAGGCGGTCGTCGTGCGCGCAATCAAGCCCAACGCGGGGCGGACTTAGAGACGGCTCTTCACCTCAGCTTTCGCGACGCCGTCAAGGGCGTCACGACGAGCGTGAACCTGCCCACCAACGAGGCTTGCCACACCTGCAAGGGAACGGGCGGCGCGCCCGGCAGTGAGTTTCTCACCTGTGAGCGCTGCGGCGGTCGTGGCGTGATCAACGACGACCAGGGTCCCTTCGCGATGTCGAGCGTGTGCCCGATCTGCCAGGGGCGCGGCGGTCATTTCGCCCAGGCCTGTCCGACCTGTCACGGCACGGGCCGCGAACCATCGTCTCGGCGCGTGAACGTACGCATCGCTCCGGGTGCGGTCGACGGCCAACGGGTTCGCGTGAGGGGCAAGGGCAGCCCGGGCGCGAACGGTGGCCCGGCCGGTGACCTCTACGTGGATGTCCACGTGACGAGCGACCCGCGCTTCGATCGACGCGGTCGCAACGTGACGACCAGCGTGAAGGTGCCTCTCACTCAAGCGCTGCTCGGCACCACCGTCCAAGTTCCGACCCTGGATGATCCGGTGACGTTGAAGGTACCCGCGGGAACCCAGCCGGGCACCACCATGCGCGTGAAGGGTCGCGGCGTGCCCGCCCACGGCAGGGCGGGCGCGGGCGATCTGCTCGTCACCGTGACCTTTGACGTACCCAAGAAGCTGACCAAGCGCCAGCGCACGTTGGTCGAACAGCTCGCGGTGGCCCTGAACGAGAAGGAAGAGGCAGAAGCGGAGGTGGTCAGTGACTGAGCGAAACGTGCACGCGGTCTACGTCATCTCGGTCTTTGCCGAACTGGCCGGTGTGCATCCCCAGACGCTGCGCAACTATGAGCGCAGCGGCCTGTTGCACCCCGAGCGCACGAGCGGCGGGTCACGGCGATTTAGCGAAGAGGATCTCGCGGCCCTCAAGCGCATCCAGGACCTCACGAACGACGGCGTCAACTTAGAGGGCGTCAAGCGCATCATGGCCCTCGAGAACCACGTCGCCGAACTACGCGCTCAGCTTGATGCGCTCGCCGACGAGGCGCGCCGCACGATCGAACAGACTCATCGCCACTACCGGCGCGACTTGGTGCCCGTGCAGAACGCCATGGCCGTTTCGCCGCAGACCAAGAAGAAGAGAAAGGCTCGCTGATGGCACTTGACCCGCAGCGTTGGACCGTAAAGACCCGCGAGGCCTTCCAGGCCGCGACCACCCAGGCCGGAGCGGCCGGCAACCCCTACGTCACGCCTGCTCACCTGCTCCTCGCCCTGCTCAATCAGCCCGACGGCGTGGCTCGTCCCCTGCTCATTGCGGCTGACCTCGACCCCATCGACATCGCGGCTCAACTCAACGAGCGCGTGGCGCGCGAGCCGCGCACCGTGGGCGGATCGCAGCCCGGCCTCTCGCCCGAGACGCGCCAGGGTCTCGAGCAGGCCGATGAGTTGCGTACCGACATGGGAGACGAGTACCTCTCGGTCGACCACATCCTCGTGGCCTTCGCGAGCGAACTCGGCACGACGCGCGAAGCGCTCCTCGCGGCCCTGCGCAGTATCCGCGGCTCGGCGCGTATCACCTCGGAGAATCCCGAAGAGACTTTTCAGTCGCTCGAAAAGTACGGACGCGATCTCACCGCTCTTGCTCGCGCGGGCAAGCTCGATCCCGTCATCGGTCGCGACGACGAGATTCGCCGCGTCATCCAGGTCCTCTCGCGTCGAACGAAGAACAACCCCGTTCTGATCGGGGAACCCGGGGTTGGTAAGACCGCCATCGTCGAAGGTCTGGCCCAGCGCATCGTCGAAGGCGACGTGCCCGAGTCGCTGCGCGATCGCCGCCTCATCGCCCTCGACCTCGCCGCCATGGTGGCGGGAGCGAAGTATCGCGGTGAGTTCGAAGAGCGCCTCAAGGCTGTCCTCAAGGAGATCGAGGACGCCGAGGGTGAGGTGATCAGTTTCATCGACGAGCTGCACACCATCGTGAGCGCGGGGGCCAGTGAAGGGGCGATGGACGCGGGCAACATGATCAAGCCCCTGCTCGCGCGCGGCGAGCTGCGCCTTATCGGCGCCACCACGCTCGACGAGTACCGCCAGTACATCGAAAAAGACGCCGCCCTCGAGCGACGCTTCCAGCAAGTCTTTGTCGGCGAGCCCTCGGTGAGCGACACCATCGCGATCCTGCGCGGGCTCAAGGAGCGCTACGAAGTCCACCACGGCGTGCGCATCCAAGACGCCGCGTTGGTGGCCGCTGCGACGCTCTCGTCGCGCTACGTACCCAACCGGTTCTTGCCCGACAAGGCCATTGACTTGATGGACGAGGCGGCTTCGAAGTTGCGCATCGAGATCGACTCCATGCCGACCGAGCTCGACGTGGTGATCCGGCGCCTACGCCAACTGGATATTGAACGCATGGCGCTGGAGAACGAGACCGACGCCGCTTCGAAGGAACGACTCAGTGCCTTGGAAGAGGAGTACGCCGAGCTCAAAGAAGAGTCCGACCAGTTGGCCGCGCGCTGGCAGGCGGAGAAGCAAGCGATCACGAAGATCCAAAACGCCAAGCAGGAGTACGAGGACCGTCGTGCCGAGGCGGAGCGACTCGAGCGCCAAGGAGACCTCGCAGGAGCCGCCGCCCTGCGCTATGGCACCTTGCCCGAACTGGAGCGCACCATCGACGTCGCCACGCGCGAGCTCGAGGAGCTCCAAGCGGGTGGA
>JBEKYI010000026.1:0-17472 GCA_049511155.1 Acidimicrobiales bacterium | reverse complement strand
TACGTCGACGAGTCCGAGGATAGATATTGGCGCCGCGGACGACTCTTTTGGGCTACGTGCGCCGTCGCGGTGCTCGGACTCGGCTCCACAGTGCCGGGCCTCATCACGCCCGTGGCGAACTCTCTGCACCTCAATCTCACCGGCAACCAGGTCTCGGCCTGGGCGGCCGATAACTACGCGGGCTATCAAGCCCAGGCTTCGTGGCCCGAGTATCACGACATCATCACCACGATGGAGAAGGTCTCGTCACGGTACGGATGCGGTCGAGCGATGTGGGAGTACAACTCATCCGAGAACCGATTTGGCACGCCCGAAGCGCTGATGCTCTTGCCGTACTGGACTGATAACTGCGTGGACTCCATGGAGGGTCTGCTCATGGAGTCGTCGCCGACGACGCCCTATCACTACCTCGACCAGTCCGAACTGAGCGTGTCGCCGAGCGATCCTCAGGTGGGGCTGAACTACGGTCCACTCGACGTCGCCGAAGGCGTGCGGCACCTGCAGATACTTGGCGTCAAGTACTTCCTCGCATTTTCGCCGGCCGTCTTCAAGCAGGCGGCGGCCGATCCTGACCTGAAACTCATCGCGACCACCAAGACCTGGCCTGCGCCGGGCGCGCAGTGGCGCGTTTACCTGATCACCCACAGCCCGATGGTGCAGTCGCTCGCTGAAGATCCCAACGTGGTCGCCAACATCTCCTCGCAGCACAACTGGCTGAGTGAGAACGAGGAGTGGTGGCTCACCAATGACCTCCAGAGCGTCTACGCCGCCGAGAGCGGACCGTCGAACTGGCCGCGCGCAACGAGCATCAACTCGATGACCGCAACCGGTGAGCTACCTACGATCGCGGTCACGCACGTCAAGGTCGGGCTGCAGTCACTCTCGTTCCACGTGAGTCGCATCGGCGTGCCGATGCTGGTAAAGATCTCGTACTATCCGCGCTGGCAGGCGACCGGCGCCACGGGTCCCTATCGGGTCAGCCCCAACCTGATGGTGGTGGTGCCGACGTCCAAGACGGTCTCTCTGGTCTACGGGAGCACTCCGTCGTACACGATCGGACACGTGGTGAGCGACGTGACCGTCGTGGGCGGACTCGTCGTTCTCGTTCTGGCCGTCCGGCGTCGAAGGAGGCGCTCGGTAGACTGAGCCCCCGTGGAGACGTCCCAGATTTTTAAGGCCTATGACGTCCGCGGCACCTACCCCGATCAGTTAGACGAGCGCCTCGCCCAGGCGGTGGGTTCGGCTTTTGGCACCTTCGCCAAGTCGCCGCGCATCGTCCTGGCGCGCGACATGCGCACCTCAGGCGAGGCGCTGTCGGCCGCCTTTGCGCTGGGCGCGCGGGCTGTGGGGGTGGAGGTCACCGATCTCGGACTCGCCTCGACCGACTTCCTCTACTTCGCCTCGGGATATCTCGGTGTGCCTGGTGCGATGTTCACCGCCTCGCACAACCCCGCGAAGTACAACGGCATCAAACTGTGCTTGGCCGGGGCCAAACCCATCGGCGCGGAGTCGGGCCTCCACGAGGTCGAAGAACTGACCAACGAGTATTACGAGCATCCGGCCGAGGGCGAGTTGGCGGAGTACTCCACGCTCGATCTCACCAACGAGTGGGTCACGCACGTGCACTCCTTCGCCGACGTGGCGTCGTTTCGTCCCCTGCGAATCGTGGCCGACACGGCTAATGGAATGGGGGGCTTCGTCGCACCGCTGGTCTTCGAAGGCCTGCCCTTCGACCTCGACATTCTCTACGGCGAGTTGGATGGGACGTTTCCTAACCACCCGGCTGACCCCCTGAATCCGGCCAACCTCGTCGACTTACAGGCGCGCATCCGCGAGACCGGAGCCGACCTCGGACTCGCCTTCGACGGCGACGCCGACCGCGTCTTTTTGATCGACGAGCTGGGCAACCCGGTGAGCGGATCGACTACGACGGCCATGGTGGCGTCGGTCATGTTGGGACGTCATCCCGGCGCGACGGTGCTGTACAACCTGATCTGTTCGAAATCCGTGCCCGAAGTCATCGAAGAGGCCGGTGGCGTGGCGCTGCGCACCCGTGTCGGTCACAGCTACATCAAACAGACGATGGCTGAGACCGGGGCGATCTTCGGCGGCGAGCACTCGGGTCACTACTACTATCGCGACAACTATCGAGCCGACTCCGGCATCATTACCGCCTTCGTCGTCCTCGAACTGCTCAGTCAGTCGGACCTGCCGCTATCTGAACTCGCGGCGCCTTTTATTCGCTACGCCAGTTCGGGCGAGATCAACACCGAGGTCTCGAGTCCATTGGACGTGGTGGCCAAGGTTCGCCATCGCCTGGAGCAAGAGGGTGTGGCGACCGACGAGCTCGACGGGCTCAGTGCCGACTACGGCACGTGGTGGTTCAACCTGCGCGCCTCGAACACCGAGCCGCTCCTGCGACTGAACGTGGAGGATCGCGACGAGGCGTCCTTGCGCGAGCACGTGGCGCAGGTCGTGACGATGATTAAGGAGCTCAACTGATGGCCGTGGATGACTTTCTGCTCTCGTTGCTCGAGGACCCGGTCGATCACGGCAAGTTGTTGTACGCGCCCGCTCACGACGTGCTCTTCAATCCGCGCACGCATCTCGCCTACGAGATTCGCGACTCGATTCCGGTCATGTTGCCCGACGAGGCCCGAGCCGTGAGTGACGAGGACGCCGCCACCTACGAAGCGGACCCCGGGGCGCGATGGACGGGCGCCAGCGAGTAGTTAGCCCAGTCGCTCGACGATCATGGCCATGCCCTGACCACCGCCGACGCACATCGTCTCAAGCCCGAAGCGCTTATCCGCGTCCTCGAGTGAGTTGATCAACGTCGTCATGATGCGCGCGCCGGTCATGCCAAAGGGGTGACCCAAAGCGATCGCCCCGCCTCGAATGTTCAGCTTGTCGAGGGGAATCTCGAGGTGCTTCGCGGAGGGAAGGACCTGGGCGGCGAAGGCCTCGTTGATCTCGACCAAGTCAAGGTCAGCCACGCTCATTCGCGCGCGCGCGAGCGTCTGGCGCGACGCCTCGATCGGGCCGAGTCCCATGATCTCGGGGTTCAGAGCGCTGACGCCACTGGCCACGATGCGCGCGAGCGGGGTGATGCCCAATTCCTTCGCGCGAGTGTCGCTCATCACGATGACCGCGGCCGCGCCGTCGTTGAGAGGGCAGGCGTTGCCGGCGGTGACGGTTCCGCCCTCGCGGAATACTGGTTGAAGGCTCTGAAGCTTTTCGAGTGTCGTTCCGTCACGTGGCCCGTCGTCCTTGGCGACGACGGTGCCGTCGGGCGTGGTGACGGGAGTGATTTCCCGCTCGAAAAAGCCATTCTTCTGGTGCGCGACGGCGAGTTCCTGGCTACGCAGCGCAAACTCGTCCTGTTCGAGGCGCGAGACCTTTTCGAACTCGGCCACGTTCTCTGCGGTCTGGCCCATGGCGATGTAGACGTCGGGCAGGCCGGTCGGGGGAGTCCACGGTGCACCCGTTTTAGGCGTGCGCTCCTTGGTGCGCGCGATCGCCTCGGCAAAGAGCGGATTGATGGCCGCTCCGCTGTCGGCCGCACCACTCGCGAATCGCGAGACGGTTTCGACCCCGGCGGCGACGAAGACGTCGCCTTCGCCGGCGCGAATCGCGTGGGCCGCCATGCGGATGGTCTGAAGCGATGACGAGCAGTAGCGATTGACGGTGACGCCGGGAACGTCGTCAAGTCCCGCTAAGACCGCCGCGACGCGCGCGACGTTGAAGCCCGCCTCGCCCGCTGGCTGACCGCAGCCCACGATGAGGTCCTCGACGCTGTGGGGGTCGAGTTCGGGGACCTTCTCGAGTGCCGCGCGCACGATAAACGCGGTGAGGTCGTCGGGACGCAGATCCACCAGGGATCCCTTGAAGGCTCGGCCAATCGGGGTGCGCGCAGTGGCGACGATGACGGCTTCGGGCATGACGGTCTCCTCGTGAGTGACGGCTCAGGTGAGCATATCGATTGAAGAGAGCGTGCGATTACGCGTGGGGCAGCGTGCCGGCGTTCGCGAAACCCTGACGAATGCCCTGCCCCGCGCGCTTGGCGAGTTCCTCGGGCGCGAAGAGCATCCAGTACGCATTGCGCGCGTGGTCGCGCGAGCGGTTCTCGAAGACCTTGGCGAGAACCTGGGGGTCGTCGGACTCGTCTTCGTGCACGAACACTTCGAGGATCGGCGTGGAGGTGAGGAGTTGGGCGGTCATGATGCCCGTGGACGCCTCGTGCGCGCACTGCTTGTCAATCTCGGCTGATCCCGGCATGCCCAGGGCGACCACGATGGACGCGCCGTCACGCTCGATGAGGTTCTTCGCGGCGACGGCGAGGTCCTTGAAGCCCGGCACCGTCTGGCTCACGACCTCGAAGGTCTGGCCGTAGCCCGGGCACTTGGCGAGCTCGCGTCGGGCGGCCGCTCCCATGTCGAAGCGCGCAAACATCGTGTCCACGACGCCGATCACCTTCTTCTTTGGGGCGCGACGCTCCGTCGCTTCGGTCTTGTTCGACTTGATCTTGCTCTTCTTGGCCACGGCTCTCCGATCTGGGTTTCATTGTAGAGAGTCGCGCCCCGCGCCACACCGAGAGGAAATTGTGCGGCCCTAGAGTGGGTCACGACGAAGGGGAACAGCACTCATGGCCTGGGATTTTTCGACCGACCCGCAGTATGAAGAGCAACTCGAGTGGATGCGCGGATTCGTGCGCGAGGAGATCTTTCCCCTCGAGACCCTCACGCTGTCGCGCGACCAGCTGCTCGCCGTCATCAAGCCCCTCCAGGACGAGGTGAAAGAGCGCGGACTGTGGGCTGCGCACCTGCCACCCGAGCTGGGCGGGATGGGCTTCGGCCAGGTGAAGCTTGGCCTCATGCACGAGATCCTTGGCCAGTCGATGTACGGGCCGGTTGTCTTTGGCAACAACGCCCCCGACAGCGGCAACGCCGAGCTGTTGGCGGCGGGTATGGAGATGACCGGCCGCGAGGACATTCGCGAGCGCTGGCTCGCGCCGCTGCTGAGCGGTTCGATTCGCTCGGGTTTCTCGATGACTGAACCGAACACCGCCGGCAGCGACCCGCGCCTGCTTGCCACGCGCGCGGTTCGCGACGGCGAGGAGTGGGTGATCAGCGGTCGCAAGTGGTACACGACGAATGGATCGGTCGCCGACATTCTGATCGTGATGGCGGTAACCAACCCTGAGGTGCACCCGTATCAGGGCTCGTCGATGTTCGTCGTTCCGGTCGATACACCCGGGGTCAGCATCCTGCGCGATGTGGGAGCCATGGACCACCCTGACGTGGTCTATGGGCAGTTCGGCAATCACGCCGAGATCCTCTACCAGGATGTGCGCGTGCCGGCCGATCATCTGATCGGACCCGAGGGCTCGGGCTTCCTCTTAGCCCAGACTCGTCTCGGGCCCGGACGAATCCATCACTGCATGCGCTGGCTCGGCCAGTCCCAGCGGGCCTTTGACATGATGTGCGAGCGAGCCCTCAGTCGCTACACGCACGGATCGCTCCTCGCGGACAAGCAGACGATTCAAAACTGGATCGCCGACTCTAAGGCCGAGATGCACGCCGCGCGCCTCATGACCTTGCACGCCGCGTGGAAGATGGACCAGGTGGGCGCGGCGGCCGCCCGCGACGAGATCGCCATGATCAAGTACTACGGGGCGAGTGTCTTGCACAACGTGGTGGACCGCGCGATTCAGACCTACGGATCTCTTGGCTACTCGACGGACATGCCGCTTGAGTCCATGTATCGCCAAGCTCGCGCCGCACGAATCTACGACGGTCCCGATGAGGTGCACCGCCAGACCGTCGCCCGTCACGCGCTCAAGAACTACCAAGCGCATGAGGTGCCGAGCGATCACGTTCCCACTCGCGCCCACGCGGCCCGCGTGAAGTACGCCGAGGTCCTCGAGTTCCTCGAGGCCGAGAAGGTCTAGCGCGGGGCCAGACCTTCGACGGCGGCCACGAGGTCAACGCCCACCGGGACGATCGCGATCGTGGGCACCTGGACACCGGCTTCCATATAACGAGTGATGTGCTCGCGGCACGCCGCGAAACTCCCGTGAATGACGAGTTCATCGACCACGGAGTCGGGGATGACCTCGTTGGCGAGCTTGCGATTGCCCTCTCGCCACGCGTCCCACATCGGGGTGAGGGCGTCGCCGCGGCCGAGCCACCGGTGGAACTCGGCGTAGGCGTTCACCGTCAGGTACGACGAGATCATGCGCCGCGCGATGAACCGTGCGGTCTCGGCGTCCTCGAGAGGGATGACGAAGAGCCGAGCGGCGATCGTCTTGTTCGCTCCCACCTCGGCTCGGCACTGGGCGACGTCGCTCGCCGCTAGCCAGTTCAGGATCGCGCCGTCGGCTTCGCGGCCCGCGAGTTGCAGCATGCCCGGGCGAAGTGCGCCGAGCAGGATGTCGGGTCGCTCGATGACGGGACGCGAGAGCTTGAAGCCACGGATGGTGAAGGTCTCGAACTCCTCATCGATCTTTTCGCCGTCGAGGGCGCGCTTAAGAAATCGCAGCACGTCGCGCGTGCGCTGGTAGGGCTTCTCGTAGGCGATGCCGTTCCAACGCTCGACGACGGGTTGGCTGGAGGCGCCGAGCCCCATGGTGAATCGCCCGCCGGCTATTTCGGCCATCGCCGCGACGCTCATGGCGAGTAGACCCGGTCCCCGGGTGAAAGCGGGCGTGACCGCCACGCCGAGGTTCAGGCGCGGCTCACTCAGGGCAGCCACGCCGAGCGGGGTGAAGCCGTCCGCGCCGTCGACCTCGGCCGACCACACGTCGCTGTAGCCCAGGTCGACCAGACGGTGGAACCAGTCACGGTGCTCGAGCAGGGTGACACCCTCGAAGGGAATCGTGATGCCGTAGCGCTGTGTCATACCTAGTTGCCCTTGAGGTAACTGCCCTTGACGGGCGCCGGGACGTCGTAACCGCGGCGCTCAAGATCGTGCACCCAGCGATGGATGAGCGTCTCGAGGACGGTTGCGCGGGCGTAGTTCTTGTCCTCCGCTGGAATCAGATCCCACGGCGCGTGCTTGGAATTGGTCGTTTCAACCATGTAGCGCAGCGCTTTTTCGTAGCCCTTTCGTTTTTCGCGGTTGAGCCAGTCGTCGGGAGTTAGCTTCCAGCGCTTGAGGGGATCGTTCTCGCGGTCGTTGAAGCGCTTGAGCTCTTCGGCACTCGAGATGTGCAGCCAGAACTTCACGATGGTCGTGTTGGCGTCGGTGAGCATGCGCTCGAAGTTGACGATCTCCTCGGCCGAGCGCGCGGCCAGGTCGTCATCGATCAATTTGTCGACGCGCTCGACGAGGAGTCGGCCATACCAGGAACGGTCAAAGACCGTCATCTCGCCCGTGCCGGGAATGTAGGGCTGGAAGCGCCAGAGGAAGTGGTGGCGCAGCTCCTCATCGGTCGGCGGCCCCACCGGGTGCACGGTCACGTGTCGTGGGTCGAGACTGGCCGTGAGTCGGCGGATCGCACCGCCCTTGCCGGCGGCGTCGAAGCCCTCGAAAAGCACGATGAGCCCGGGTCCGGCGGGGTGGGGCTCGAGGAGACCGGCGCTGAAGAGTCGCAGCTGGGTAAGGCGATTCTGCGCCTTACCCACTCGTTTATCCGACTCCTCCTTGGACATGGACTTGGTGAGGTCGATTTCGTCGACGGGGTTCTTCGCGTCAGTGGCCATAGGCGAAAACGTAGCCGACTCGATATTGGCTTAGGAGTGCTGGGGGCGCTTGCGGGTCGGCACGAAGCGGCGGCGCTCGTTCACCACCGAGCCGACGAGGAAGAGGAAGCCCAAGAATCCGACCAGCAGTGCGTAGCGCTCGTCGGGCGGGAAGAACGTGTAGGTGACCGTTGATGTACCCGCGGGCACCGAGACCTCCTGGTACACGCGGTGCACCGTGGTGATCGGCACCTCGGTGCCATTCACGTAGGCCTTCCAACCCTTCATCGAGAGCTCGGTACGCAACAGCGTGGTCGCAGTCGGACACTTGACGGTGGCCGAGTTGTCACTGGTGCTCGCCACGGAGCAGGCCGAGTTGGCGGTGGTGAAGAGAGGACGGGGGTTCGGCATCTGGTAGATGGTGGCGATGGAGTCTTGGAAGACTTGCTTCACGCCACGTTGGGCGAGACCGGGCATCAGGGACACCGAGGTCGGTATCAAGAGATACTTCACGCCGGCCTTCTCGTACTGGTGGAAGTGGTTGATCACCGAGTGCTCGAGCTTGCGCACGCCGATCCCGCCGTTCTTCACGACGTACTGGTTGCCGGGGGTGAGACCGGGCTCGAGGTTGGTTTCGATGAAGTCCTTGAAGTTCTTCGGGAAGGGCAGGTCGATGTCGCTGAGTTCGTTGACGCCGTAGTACGTGCCCCAGTTGGGATAGAGCACCGCAAAGTCCAAGAAGCGCTCCTGGCCCAGATGCTGTTGGAGGAACGTGATGGGCGCGGTATCCACGGTGAGCTGTTTGGGGGACTCGGCCGTCGGCACGAGGAACATCACCAGTGCTTCGCCCACGATGACGAGCGCTACGAGGAACGGAGCAACCCGCCACCGTCCGAGTCGACTGAAGATCAGAACGAGCGCCAACGCCACGAAGGGCAGGAACTGCAGGGCGACGTAGACGTCGTGGATCTTGGCCGAGGAGAACGTCTGGCCCGCGTTGGTCGCCCGCGCGCCCAACACACACAAGACGATGACGAGAATCATGAACGCACTCGTAGTCGTGAGGAGACGCTTGGCCCGCACGCTCTGGGTGAAGTCCCATAGTCCAAAGGCGGCGAGGACGATGATGGCGAGTTCACAGCCCGGTGTGTTGTAGCGCTCGAAGGAGGAGCGACTCACGAGCGGAATGAGGTCCCAGAGCTTGTGCACGTCCAAGAAGCCAAAGGCGCCCATCATGGCCACGACGACGTAGGCCCCGAGATAGATGCGCAGCGCTCGGTGTTTCGCGCCGAACAGACCGACGAGCGCGAGCGCGCAGACACTCGCGCCAAAGAACCCACCAATACCGCCCCACATCTGATCGGCCTTGGTGTTGGCGAAGATTGGACCGTAGACGTAGGGATCGAAGAATCCGGCCAAGGCGAAGTGGGGCAGGACGAGTGAGCCGTCAACGGCCGTGGTGTGACTGCCGATGAAACCGACCTTGAGGTAGTCCTTGAAGGGCACGATGATCGGCAGAGCCAAGACCATTCCCATGACGCCCCCCAGCGCCAGGCGACGCGCCGCGCGGGCCCGATTGAGACGGGGAATGACGAAGAACCGAACGACGGCCCACCCGAAGGCGAAGAGACCGTCGATGTAGGCAACTTCGGGGAATCCGGCGTACAGCGAGAGCGCCAACGCGATCGCCATGATGTACCAGCCGCGATTCTTGGGGCTCGACGCGCTGTCGTAGACCATCTCGACGCCCAGGATGAGCATCGGCAGAAAGCACACCGGATTCATGACGGAATTGCCGAGCCACGCGTAGGTTCCGTTGATCGCGAACAGGATGCCGGCGAAGGTAGCAAAGAAGACCGGCAGGGAGAGTCGCCGAGCGAGGAAGTAGGTCGAGACCCCGGCGATGATTTCGAGACTGATGTGGAACCAGACCAGACCCGAGGAGAGGGCGAACCACAGGGTCAACGGAAACAGGGCGCCGGACTGCATCTCGCCGGCCAGGGGTTGGCCGAGGCCCTGGGTGTAGGTCCACCAGGGGAAGTGCAGGTGCAACAGGTCCATGGCGGCTTCGTGACCGAGGGTGACGGTGACGAAGCCGACGTTGGGGTCGATCGCGGGTCGCCCACACGTGATGCGACAGAGATGGTGCGATATGCCGGCGGTCCACGAGATGGGGTCGTTGTTGGCCAGTCCCAAGACGTAGAAGCCGTTGGCCGCGAGAACCACCAGCACAATGAGGGCGATGGCCTTGGTCGTGGGAGAGAGTCGGCGATAGGCGCCAAACAGCCTCGCCCCGAACGAATTCACCTTCTTAGGCTACAAGGGCTCTTCGGGCCCTCCGTGATGGGTTCATCGCACGAAGAAGTACATCTTCTCGCCGAGGAGAAGGAGCGACTCGGGAAAATACGGATCGCGGAATGAGCCAAAGATGTCCCAGCGCGAAATGAATCGATTGCGATCCTCGAGGGGATCGAGGTCGCCGCGGGACGAGCCAACGTGGTGATACAGGCGCACGTGGGGGGTGTAGACGACGTAGCGACCCTCGATCTGAGAGCGCAGGCAGATGTCCACGTCGTTCATCACCACCGCGAGGTGCTCGTCCATGCCGCCCAAGTGCTGCCAGAACTCGCGCTCGACCATCTGTATCGCACCCGTCACCGCAGCGACGTCGCGCACGGCCAGGGAAAAGTTGTCTACGTGGGGGTAGTTGGAGTCGGTACGCAGGTGCTGGGGGTAGGGGGAGATGACGATGCTTTCGTGTTCGCGGCGACCGTCGCGGTCGAGCAGGCAGGCGCCCACGATCCCGACGTCGTCGAGCGAGGCGAGAGAGATCAGCTGCTCGAGCCAGTCGGGGGTGACGACCACGGTGTCATTGTTGAGCGTGACGACGTAGTCCGCGCTCGAGTGATTGACGCCACGATTGACGATCTTGGCGTAGTTGAAGGGACCCGGGCACGGGACGACCGTGTACTTCGTGTCGCGAAAGTAGGCGAGCGAGGCCTCTTCGACCGAGTCGTTGTCGAGCAGGATGATGCTGTAGTTCGGATAGGTCGTCTTTTCTTCGATGGCGTCGATGCACTGGCGCACGAGGTCGATGCGGTCTCGGGTGGGAATGATGATGTCGATCGAGGGTGCGGGGGTCGGGGCCGCCAAACTCCAGCGCACCAGTCCCGCTCGCTCGCCGGCCGTTGCGGTACCCGTCCAGCCTCGGCGCTCCAGGGCAGCCTGGACGACGCGCACGGTGTCGTCGTCGATGCGCGCCGCCTCGAAGTCTTGGACGCCCCGACCAGCGGGCAGCACTCGGGCCAAGTGGTGAAAGGTCGCACCGCGTTCCGAGAGGCGAAGAAACGCGTCGTGCTCGAAGGCCCAACCCGCGGAAAGTGAGAAACCGCCCGACCCAAATAACGTCTCAACCCGCAACAGGGCTGGGCGACCGACCACGTTGTAGCTGAGCAGAGTGTGCGGTCCCACTCCCGGGCTCTTCAGGATCGGGGCGAACTGGTTGGGGCCAGCCTCGTCGGCGAAGACGACGTCGTCATCGCGCGTCGCGTGAGCGAGCAACCGCGCCGCACTGTAGTTGCGCGCATCATGGGAGGTCGAGGAGTCGCAGAGCAATATCCACTCGGCCGTCGTCTCATTCAGGGCGACGTTGAGCGACTCGATAACTGCCCGGGCGTCATCGGCGTCGCTAGGAATCTCGACAATCGCAACGTCGCTGAGGTCGGCGTTCAGGGCCGCAAATTCGAGCGAATAGTCGGTGACGCGCGGACGGTAGTTCACCGGGTAGATTTCCGTCGCCTGCGCGGCGGACACCAGGGTCGGCCGTGTCTTTTCCTTTTTGCGCCAGGTTCGCCAGGCCCGCAGTGGCGGGCGAAAGATCATGCGAGCGGTCTTGTAGCGCCAGGTGTCCTCGCCGAGCATTCGACCCGCAATGCGTTGAAGGCGCGTTCCCGACAGACGGCGAATTTCCTGATGAAAGTCGACCCAGCGAGATTTGAGTTGCTCGGGCGTCAGAGGAGTGACGGTATCTTCGTCGAATCGTTGGAGGAGTGGCACGGGTCTTGAATCTCTCTGTCGGGCGAGCGACGCACATGCGAAAGGCTCGCCGACGAATTTAGTCGTGACGCTCTCGCACGTTCGACTTCGGTTCATTTCTGAAAGAAATTGAGGTCTACGCGTTCCTCAGTCCCGCCAGATCGTGTTACATTTCGGCGCCCCCCGACAACGTAATGAAGGTGATACACAAAGGAGTTTGCGGTCATGACCGAGACGCTCGAGGTTCCCGAAGTGGCGCCGGAACATAGTCTTCGCGCGGGGGTTCTCGGACTCTTCGACTCGGTGATTATGGGTATCGCGGGCGTGGCGCCCGCATATTCCATCGCGTCGTCGACGGCGGTGCTCTTTGGCGCGGTCCTGTTGGGTGGCGCCGCCGCCCTTTTGTACTGCGGCATCGCGATGTTCGGCATCGTCTTTGCCTTCAGTTACCTGGGTCGGGTCGAGTCCAACGCGGGGGCCAGCTACTCCTGGGTGCGTCGCGCGCTTCACCCGGTCCTGGGATATCTCTCGGGATGGGCGCTCGTCGTCTCCGCGCTCATCTTTATGGTGGCTGCCACCGTGCCGGCCGGCTCGTACATCCTGGGCCTCTTCTCACACAGCGCGGCGAACAACACGTTGGACGTCACGATCGTGGGTGCGGTCTTCTTCCTCGCCATGGTGACGGCCGTCGCGGCCGGCGTGACGATCACGGTCACCGTGCAGATCGTGATGTCCTGCATTGAGCTGGCGCTCCTTCTCCTCTTCGCCTTTCTCGCGATCTTTCATGGGCATCACGTACACGCCTTTACGTGGCACTGGTTTTCACCCACGATCTTCCATGGCCAGTCCGGCTTCGCCGCGGGTGCTCTGGTCGCGGCCTTCTACTACTGGGGCTGGGATGTCACGGCCAACCTGAATGAGGAGACCAAGAACGCGAAGAAGACTCCGGGCTTGGGGGCGATACTGGGCATCATCGTCGTGTTCTTGCTGTTCGAAGTCTTCACAATCTCGACCAACATGGTTCTGACCAGCCACCAGATCAACGCCAACGCGGCCGACGTCCTGAATATCCTTGGACAAGAGGTCTGGCACGGCGACTGGGGCAAGATCATCGTTCTTGCGGTTGTGCTCTCGACAGTGGCGACCCTAGAGACGACGCTCATCCAAGTCACTCGCACGCTCTTTGCCATGGGGCGCGATAATACGTTGCCCAAGATCCTTGGACGAATCAACAAGAAGCGTCAGACGCCCATCGTGGCCACCGTTGTGGTGACGATCATTTCGCTCGCCTTGTTCATCGGGTCTCAGAAAATTGGGTCGATCTCGAGCATTCTCTCCGACGCGATCGACGCCATTGGTTTGCAGATCTGTATTTACTACTCCCTCGCGGGGCTTTCGGTAGTGGTGCTGTATCGCAAGCAACTGACGAAATCGCCCTCCAACTTCATCCTCATGGGTCTGTGGCCCTTTGTGGGAGCAGTCTTCATGGGGTACTTGTTCGTCAAGGCCATCCCCAATCTGAACGCCGCAACGCTGTGGGTCGGATTAGGCGCAATGGCCCTCGGACTAATTCCGATGTTCTACTACTGGGCCAAGGGCAACCCCTACTTCGACATGCCGGCCAAAGAGGACCGCGTTGCGGTGCTCGAGGAGTTCGAGCAGAACCTGTAGCAAAGACCTGCGGCGCGCCCGTTGCCTAACTGGTAGCGGCCCCACGCCACAGGTCAATGCCTCCGTCGACGGCGTACTGATCGATGGTGGCCAGTTCCTCAGGAGTAAAGGCGAGGTTATTGAGCGCGTCGAGGTTGTCGTCGAGTTGAGTGACGCTGCTCGCTCCGATGAGTGCCGAGGTCACACGAGGATCGCGGAGTACCCAGGCGATGGCCATTTGGGCCAGCGATTGACCACGATTGTGCGCGAGGTCGTTGAGGGCGCGCACGTGCTGGAGATTTTCCTCGCTCAGCATGGAGGGATCCAACGAGTCGTGTCGCGATGCCCGTGATCCTTCGGGGACCCCGTTTAAGTATCGATCGGTCAAGAGACCCTGAGCCAGCGGAGAAAACGCGATGCAACCCACGCCTTCTTCTTCGAGCACGTCGAGCAACTTGTCCTCGATCCAACGGTTAAAGAGCGAGTAGGAGGGTTGGTGGATCAGTAGCGGCGTGCCGAGAGATCTGAGGATCGCCACAGCCTCCTTGGTGCGCTCGTCAGAGTAGGACGAGATGCCCACGTACAGCGCTTTGCCCTGACGCACCGCGCGATCCAGTGCGCCCATCGACTCCTCCAGCGGTGTAGTGGCGTCGAAGTGATGGTGATAGAAGATGTCGACGTACTCGAGACCCATTCGCTTCAGGCTCTGATCGAGGCTGGCGAGAAGGTACTTGCGCGAACCCAAGTCACCGTAGGGACCCGGCCACATGTCCCAGCCGGCTTTGGTGGAGATGATGAGCTCGTCGCGCAGCGATGAGAAGTCCTCGTGCAGAAGGCGACCGAAGTTGATCTCGGCGCTGCCGTAGGGCGGACCGTAGTTATTGGCGAGGTCGAAGTGCGTGACCCCTCGGTCAAAAGCGCGTCGCAAAATGGCGCGCTGCGTGTCGATCGGGCGATCGTCACCAAAGTTGTGCCACAGTCCGAGCGACACCTCGGGTAGGCGGATGCCACTGCGACCGCTACGCCGATAGGTCATGTGGTCATAGCGATCAGACGCGGGAATGTAAGGGTTCATGTCGGAATCGTAGCGAAGGAATTGTTAATCCGGCCGACTCGCTCTGGTCACTGACGGACCCAGAATTAGGCTCGCGGGCAGGTTCGACGTTTGCGCCAAGGAGGCTCGCTTGAATCTGCTTCTCACTTCTGCGGGGATCAAGAACGCCAGTATCCATGCGGCACTGGTCGAGATGTTGGGCCAACCGATTGAAGAGTCCAGTGCCTTGTGCATTCCTACCGCGTCCTACGCCAGTCCGGGCGGTGCCGCCGCCGCGTGGCGCTTCATCGCGGGGCGAGCCTCAACTCCGATGTGCGAGTTGGGCTGGAAGTCCCTTGGTGTGTTAGAGCTCGCGGCGCTGCCCAGCATCGAGCGCGACGTGTGGATCCCTATGGTTCAAGAGGCTGACGCGATCCTGGTCAACGGTGGCGACCCGATGTATTTGAGCTACTGGATGCGAGAGTCGGGATTCGCCGACGTCCTTGCGACGCAGTACAACGGGGTGTACGTCGGTCTGAGCGCGGGAAGCATGGTCTTGGCTCCTCGCGTCGGAGAAGACTTCGTGAGATGGAGGCCACCGGAGGGCGGCGACAAAGCACTAGGACTCATCGATTTCTCGATCTTTCCGCACCTGGATCACGTGGACATGCCGACGAACTCCATGGCCGACGCCGAACAGTGGGCTGCGACTCTGAGTGGGCCGGCGTACGCGCTGGATGACCGCAGCGCGATCAGGATAATCGATGGTGCAATCGACGTCATCTCCGACGGTCATTGGCGATTCTTCCCTTGAGCCACGATTATCTTGCGGGAGACAGACGAGCAAGATCTTCTACGGTGTCGCGGGACCGAGTGGAGGAGCGGTGAGAGAATTAGTCGCTAGGCCCTGTACAACGGAGCGCTACGAACTTGGCGAGTCGTGTCGGTGGGACATCGTGCGAGGAGAGCTCTCGTGGGTTGATGTCTACGCCGGCCAGTTCATACGCGCCCATGCCCATGGGGAGAGCGTCAAGATCGTTCGACGCTACGACCTCGGTGGTCACGTGAGCGCTACGGCACCGATGACTGTGCGAGCGGACGGATGGATTGTCGCGCGGGATCAATCCATCGTCGTGCTGAGCGAGGACGGCACGACGCGCGAGGTGGCAGCGCCCGAGAGCGCGCGGCCCGACGTACGCCTCAACGATGGCGCGGCAGACCCCTGGGGTCGATTCTGGATCGGTTCGATGGCCTATGACGAAGGGGACGGGCGAGCCAGCCTGTATCGCTTCGACGAGACCTCGGGGTTGAGAACCGTGCTTGCGAGCGTAACGATCTCGAATGGGCTCGCCTGGAGTGCGAACTTCTCGACGATGTACTACATCGATACCGCAACGGCCGCGGTGAGTGCTTTTGATCTCGATGATGACGGCCTGCCCGTGAGTCGACGAGTGGTGGTGCAACTCGATGGTGAACACGACGGCTATCCCGACGGGATGTGCATCGACGACAATGGCAACCTCTGGGTCGCTCTTTTCAACGGACGTGGTGTCCGTCAGTATTCACCCCGTGGCGAACTGCTCGCGAGTGTGCGAGTAGACACGGAGCAAGTCACGTCGTGCGCAATTGGGGGGTCCGGTGGCACGACGCTCTACATCACGACCGGACAGGAGCGGATGAACGATGAGGAACGTCTCGCCGACCCACTAGCCGGTCGGATCTTCTGTGTCGAGGTGGGCGTGTCAGCCCCGGCGATTTTCACCTTTGGTAGCCCGGCTTTTCGCTGACGTCCGCGGCTTCCGGGCGCCAGAAATTGCGAGTGCGAACTGCACGCGCGCCACGACGACGTCGGGTCGCTTGCGTAGCTCTCGACTGAGCACGACGTCGAGCTGGTTGTGCAGGATCCGATACCGGATTTTCGCCGGCATCAATACGGGAATGAGTACCACGATCTGGTCGTCAGTTGAGCGTCTCTTCCGGTCGATGAACTGACAGATTGGATCGACCACTGAGCTGTATTCGGTGCGCAGCACGCGCAGGGGTACCCCGGGGTTCCACTGACTCCACTGATTCGTCAGTTCCCCTGTGCGCTTTTCACTCGTGTCGCCTTCGGTAACGACCGTAACGGCGATGACTTCCTGTCCCAGAGAGAGCGCTTCAGATAGTGCGCAACTCGTGAGGTTGGAGACATTCACGATCGGCACGATTACCAGGGTCTCGCGACCCTCCGGTGGAGGCGGAACGCCGCCGATGCCCAGATCGACCGCCACCCGGTCGTAGTACGCGTGGATGCGCAGGAACAGCACAATGAACAAGGGAACCGCGACGACCACGATCCACGCGCCCTCGGTGAACTTCGTGATGAGAAAGATCACCGTGGCGAGCCCTGTGATGATCGCCCCGGTCCCATTCACGATCGTGTGATACCGCCAACGCTTGGGACGCTCGTGCCACCAGTGCACCACGAGCCCCGATTGGGACAAGGTAAATCCCGTAAAGACCCCGATCGCAAAGAGCGGAATGAGTTCATTGGTGTTGCCACCCACCGCGATGAGCAAGATCGCCGACAGCGAGGCGAGAACCCAGATGCCGCTGTTGAAGACTTGACGGTCGCCGCGCAAACCGAAGATGTGGGGGAGAAAGTTGTCGCGCGCGAGGAGGCTCGCGAGTACCGGCAGGCCCCCGAAGGACGTGTTGGCCGCCAGGGCGAGGACCATCGTGATGGTGAGTGAGACGACGTAGTACGCCCAGTGCCGGCCCACGGCGAGTCCCATGATCTGGCTCAAGACGGTGACGTGCGAACGAGGTCCGACATGCCAGCGGTGCGCCAGGGTCGCCAGTCCGAGCAGCATGGCGCCGAGGATGAGGCCCAACAGGAGTTCAGTTCGCTTCGCGCGTTGGGCTCGGGGCGGCTGAAAAAGTGGCACCCCATTGGCGATGGCCTCTACGCCCGTGAGCGCACTGCAGCCCGCCGAGAACGCTTTGAGAATCAGCAATATCGACACCACCTGCAGCCCGTGCGTGGAGAGCAGCGAGCGCCCGGGTTGGGACTCGTGGAGTCCGAGGGGGTGA
>JBEKYI010000025.1:0-18032 GCA_049511155.1 Acidimicrobiales bacterium | reverse complement strand
CTCACGTACATCGCGTGGTTCTTGGGATCATCGTCGAGCGCCAATCGAACGTCAAAACCTTGGGCTAAGAGTTCGTGCAGGGTCTCACGCTTGAATCGGTCCACCCCCGAATAGTCGCCGTAGTCGCGCATGATGAGCAGGTCCCAGCGAATTCGGTATCGGTCCAGCCAGGCCAGAGTGTGAGGCTGCACGCGACGCGGACGTCCGGTTACCAAGATGACCAGGAGTGACGAATCGAGCAACTCCAGGAGGCGTTCGATCTCCTCGATAATCGGGTCCTCGCCCACGCCATCGAAGAAGCCCTTCCAATCACCCCAATCCAGGTAGTGCTGGCGACCCGCGGCGTCCGCAAGGACCCCGTCGATATCGAAAATCACGGCCCTGGCTGGTTCGAGCCCCGATTCGCGCCAATGCCAGTTCTCGGGAACATTCTCCGGTGACTTCACAACTTCTCGTCGACTCATTCGTCTTCAGGGTACGTCTGCGAGACTAGATGGTGTGGAAGTAGCAGAACGACGGACGATCCCCGTCCCCTACGGGCATCACGTCTACGTGGTGAGCGACCTGGATCTCTCACCATCCACCAACCTCGAGACGCGGCCGATCCGTGAGTTCATCAATCTCCTCGGCGACATCGACGACGCGGCCATCGTTGTCGTCGCCGGCAATCTCTTTCACCCCGGGCCTACCGAAGACCTCGCCAAGTTCATCGGGGCGACGTTTGCCGCCCAACCTCAGGTGCGCGACGCCATCACGGCATTTACGGCGTCGTCGAATCACCAGTTTCTCGCGCTGCCGGGCACCAAGGACGGCGAACTTCGCGATCATGTTCGAGCCCAGCAGCTTCTGGTGGGTCTGGGAGCGCACGTAGCGAGCGACCTCGTCTTGCAGGTCGCGACCGCCGAGGGCGTACGCGACCTCGCGGTGGCAGCAGGATCCTACGATCTCGACGTCACCCCGGTGAACGGGTGTGATCGCAGCGAGGCGGAGAACCTCGAAGACCCACTCGCGCTGCAGCGATTCGTCGCGTCGCGCACTCTCTACCGGCGTCTCGCCGCGTGGGTTTGGCTGCCCGTGCTGGCCTTTCTCGCGCTGGACATCTGGGCAATCTTCGCGAGTGTCGCTGACCACCTCGCGCGGCACCACTACCGCGTACATGTGCTGCACTCGCACAACTTCTGGGAGAACGCGTTCGTGGCTCTGGTGATTGTGGCGATCAGCGAGACGTTGGTGGCGGGCCTCGCCGCGCTGTGGGTACAACGTCGGTTCCATCGAACGGCCACCGCACACCAGCGCGACAACTTGAGTGAGCCACTCGCTCTGACCACAGTTGACGGCGTCGATGCACTCGAGTTCGCCCGCCGGGTCGTCGAACGCGGCGGCGCCGGTGCCGTCGTGGGCGGCGCTCCATCACCCGCTCTCGCGTTCCTCGACGTTGGTGTCTGTGCCACCCCTGGGCCGTCGCGCACCGTTTTAGTGGAGCGACGCGGACTCTTCGGTCTTCCCGCCGTCTTTGCCGCGGTCGAGCGCCTCGGGGTAGTGGAGATAGAAGCCGGCAGCACAGTCCAGGTTCGCCTCTTTGCCGGTGAGTCCTCGACGGGTCAGGGCACGGTTCTCGAGCGCCTGGCGGGACGAGAGAACGTACAGGCCGAGACGAGCAAGGACACCGAAGCGATCGCCTCGTGGCCGAGCGGACTTCCCTTCCCGATGAATGTCGAGCGCCTCTACGAGCAAGTCCACCAGCGCACGATGCGCCGCGCCATGGCGCTACTCGTATTCATTGAGGGCGTCTTTAACGTCGTCATCACGACCTTTCGCCCTTTGCGTAGCCACCTGCATCTCGTGCTGCAGATCCTGCCCCTCGAGGTGGCCAAGGACGCGGCGGCTCTCACCGCTGTGGCGGGCATTGCCCTCATCATGCTGGCCCGCGGTCTACGACGCGGGCAGCGACGTTCGTGGTTCTTCGCCGTGACGATTCTGGCGGTGACAATTGTGGCCCACGCGGTGCGTGGCGGCACGATCGTCTCACTGGTCATTGCCGTCGGACTGACCGTGGCGCTGATCACTCAGCGTCGCTACTTTCAGGCGACGTCGGACCGCTCGGGCGCCTCGACGACGCTGCCGCGCCTCGCACTTATCGCCGCCCTGAGCGTGGTCACCGCCTCACTAGGAATTGAGGCCACTGACCGTCATCAGCATCTGGCGAACTACGGGGTCCTGCTCATGGCGTGTCTCGAGCGTCTCGTAGGCCAGTACGACATCGCGCTACCCGATCGCGTCGACGATTTCGTCTCGCCCGCCTTGCTCGCGATCGGCATCACGCTCATTGTTTTGGCGCTCTACATCCTCACCCGACCCGTCGTGGACCGGAGACTGTCGTCCGCGTCCAACTCGCGCGAGCGACGCTTGGCTGAGTTCCGCGGGCGCGAGATCGTACGGCGACACGGACAGGGAACGCTTGACTACTTCGCCCTGCGCGACGACAAGCAGTTCTTCTTCTTTCGCGACTCCCTGGTCGCCTACGCGGTCTATGGCGGGGTGGCGCTGATCTCGCCCGATCCGATTGGGCCCGTGGCCGAGCGCACCGAAGTCTTCAGCGCCTTTCGCCAGTTCGCCGAGGGCCGAGGTTGGACCATCGGGATCATGGCCGCAGGCCAAGAGTGGCTCGGCATCTATCACGAAGCGGGACTGCACTCGATCTACCTCGGAGACGAAGCCATCGTGAACTGCCAGACCTTCAGTCTCGAGGGACACAAGATGAAGGGTCTGCGCCAAGCCTGCACGCGCCTGGCCCGTCACGGCTATCGCGTCGAGTTCTACGACCCCGCCACCATGGACCCAGCCAAGGTGACCGAGATCGTGGAGCTCATCTCCCTGCTCCGCTGGGGAGATGCCGAGCGCGGCTTTTCCATGATGCTCGGGCGACTCTTTGATCCCAAGGACAAGGGGCTTTTGTTGACGGTGGTGTACGCGCCCGACGGTCGCGCAGTGGCGGTATGTCAGTTCGTGCCATCCCCCGCGATGCGGGGCTACTCGCTGGACCTCATGCGACGCGACCCCGGTGAGCACCCCAATGGACTCATCGACTACGCACTCTGTACGACCATCGCTCACTTGCGCGTTCTCGGTCACCAAGGTCTCAGTTTGAACTTTGCCGCATTCCGATCGATCATCGATGGCGAAAAGGACGGCACGTTCACACGGGTGGAGCGTTGGGCGCTCAAGCGCCTCTCTGGCATATTGCCCATTGAGTCGCTGTGGAGCTTTAACGCCAAGTATCGCCCGACCTGGCTACCGCGCTACCTGGTCTACCCCGCCGCCGAGAGCTTCGTGCCCGTCGTGGCCGCCACGCTGCGCGCCGAGAGCATCACCGAACTGCCAGTGATTGGGCGATTCTTCGCCCACGATCCTGCGAACCGTCCTGGGACCGTGGTGCCCGAAGAGATTCTCGCGGCTGCCCGCGAGGTCGATGCGGCCGGTTCGGGTCGACGATAGGTGGAGTGTTTCACTCCCCGGGTTGGTGCATCCACCGATTGACAACCTCCGCCGCCCCGAGTAAGACAAGGACAACACGCAGGAGGAGGTCACAATGTCTGGATTGAGTCGTAAAAGTTTGAACTCGCCCGACGAGACCCGACCGTTTGAAGACGGAACTGGTCAGCTCGAAGTGGTATTCGCGGACGGCGGTGCGGCCGTGGGACGCGCCACATTCAAGCCCGGCTGGAAATGGTCGGAGCACGTGAAGCCCATCGCAAAGACCGAGAGCTGTCAGGCAGCCCACACCGGCTACTTCATCTCTGGTCGAATGAATGTGGTCATGGAGAACGGCGAAGAGATGGAGTTCGGTCCGGGAGACTTTGCCGTTATGGCTCCCGGACACGATGCATGGGTCGTGGGAAACGAACCGTGCGTCGTCATCGACTGGCAGGGATACGCCGACTACGCCAAGGCGTAATGGAGTTAACCGCTCGAGAGCTTTGTATTGAGATCATTCGGCGGGTCGTAGACCGTCAGTGTCGGAGGCGACGTGCGATCGACCTCGCAAGAGCGGTCGCTGTCGCCTCGTGGTAGGTGAGAAAGAGCGAAGGCTCGACGAGTTCGATCTCCATCACTAGCCAGCCGCGAATCGTCGCGACAAGGTCGACGCGCGCGTAGAGCAGCGAATCGAAGCCCAACGTCGCGAGTACGTTGGTCGCGGTCCGAACAGCGTCATTCTCAGCCGTTACCGACATGATCTGTTCGCGGCGGTAGAGAAAGTCGCGCTCATCAGGTGGGACGTTGAGCATCGCGCCCTTAGTGATGGCGTGCGAATACTGGCCGTCAATGAAGATGAGAGCCCGTTCGCCGAGCGTATCGACGCTGTGGATGTAGGGCTGGATGAGGACGTCGCGACCTCGCGCGTGCAGGGCCTCGACGTGACGCGTCGCTGCTTCTTCTTCACCTTCGCGGTAGCGCATCGCGTCGTTCGATCCGGCGCCGACTCGGGGCTTAACGACGAAGTCCCCTGCGAAGAACTCGGGCGTCTCGCCGACTGCGGCGAAGTGCGAGGGGATGATCGATAAGCCGTGAGCCTCGACGTCGGCGAGGTAGATCTTGTCCGAGGAGTACTGGAGAACCGACCACGGATTCTCTAGGCGTGCGATGGTATGAGCCCAAGCGAGAAAGTCGTCGCGACGCACGGGGTAGTCCCACGTCGAGCGCACCACTACGAGGTCGTAGTCGTCCCACCGTACGGCGTCGTCATCCCAGATCGCGAGGTCGGCGTCGATGTCAGCGTCAGCGAGTGCACGAAAGAGAAGCGGATCGTCGGGATCGTCAGCACCCCGGGCGGTCGCGATCGCGACGCGACTCACGGAACGAAGAGAAGCGTCGCGTGCTGGACCCAAGCCGCGAGCGGACCGGGCCAGATACCAAAGAGGATCGACACGATCACGCCCACAGAGATCACGATGACGCTCGCAAGCGGCACGGGAATCCGGGTGGACTCGCCGTCGTCGTCGGCGAACAGCGTGAGGGCGAACCTCAAGTAGAAGAACGCGGCAATCGCGGCCGAGAGTATTGCGACTAGTGCGAGGGCTCCGCCTCCGGCATCGATGACCGACGCCAGCACCGTGAACTTGGCGTAGAAGCCGATGGTGAGCGGCGCGCCCAGTTGGGTCAGCAACAAGACCGTGAGGGCCGCGCCCAGCCACGGTTGGCGGCGCGCCAGTCCGCGGTAGTGCTCGATGCCGTGGTTGGTGTCTCCCCTGCCTCCCACCAGCGTCACGATCGCGAAGGTGGCGATGATCACCGGGGTGTAGGTGAGGATGTAAAAGAGAGTCGCTGCGATTCCGCGCGGGGTACCCGCCCACACGCCGAGCAGCATGAAGCCGGCCTGGTTGATCGAGGAGTAGGCGAGCAAGCGCTTGACGTTGCGCTGGATGAGAGCCAGCGAGGCGCCGACCACGCAGGTGAGGATGATGAGCACATAGAGGATCGGGCGCCACGTGTCGAGCTGTGTGCCCAGAGCTGAGATGAGTACCCGCAATAGCGCGGCGAAGGCACCGACCTTCACGATGGAGGCCATGACACCGGTGACGGGAGTCGGCGCGCCCTCGTACACGTCCGGTGACCAGGCGTGGAAGGGAACCGCCGCCACCTTGAAGGCGAAGCCAATCAGCAACAGCGCCCCGCCGGCGTAGAGCAGGCCGGGACGCAACACCGTGTTCTCGGCCAGGAAGTACGAGATCGAGGATAGGTTCGTGGAGCCCGTCGCCCCGTAGACGAGGGCGGCGCCGTAGATGAAGATCGCCGAGGCGAATCCACCGAGCAGGAAGTACTTGAGCGCTCCTTCATCCGAGCTGCGTCGCTGACGATCAAAGCCCACCAGGACGTAGAGCCCAATCGAGAGGATCTCCAGACCGAGGAAGATGACGATGAGGTCGTTCGCCTGGACCATCAACAGCGCGCCCGCACTCGAGGCGAGCGCCAGGATATGAAAGTCGGCCCCGGCAATGCGTTCGCGCGTGGCCCAGTCGTGCGCCACGAAGGCTGAGAGCAGCATGCCCACAGCTATGGCGACGTTGCCCACGACTGAGAAGCCGTCGAGAACGACCGCGTGGGCGACACTGGTGGTCGCGCCGTGCAGGTCGATGTAGTGCCACTGGAAGAACGCGATGACGATGACTGCGACGGATGCGGCGGCCGTCACACCAGTCGAGACGTTGAGGGCCACCTTGTCGGGCACCAACGCGCTCGCGAGCAGCAGCACGAGCGCCGCGCCAAAGAAGATCAGGACCGGCAGCAGTGCGAGGTAGTGAATCGAGGGAATGACGACGCCGATCACTTCACGGCTCCCGCGGCCAGGTGGTGCACGAGAATCTGCACCGAGGGAGTGATTTGGTCCAAGAACGGGTGTGGGAAGACACCCAGGCCCACGATCAACACCACGACCGGTACCATCACCCAGCGCTCGGCGAAGCTCGCATCAGCAATTTCCGCGTTCGGGCCAGTCGCCACACCGTGGAAGACGCGCTGGTAGGCCCAGAGCAGATACGCAGCGGCGGCGATGACGCCGGTGGTCGCGACCACAGCCCACCAGGCGTGAGTAGCGAACGTGCCAATGAGGATGAGGAACTCGCTCACGAAGCCCGAGAGCCCGGGCAGGCCGATCGAGGCCATCATGACGACCGTGAAGAGAGCCGCCAGGATCGGCGCGGGACCCTGGAGGCCGGTGAGGTCCTTGATCAGGTAGGAGCCGCGGCGCTGCTCGATGAACCCGATGAGGAGGAAGAAGCCAATGGTGATGATGCCGTGGTTGAACATCAAGAGGACGGCGCCGGTCGCGCCGATCACCGAGCCCGACATCACACCGAGCGTCACGAAGCCCATCTGGGCAAGCGAGGAGTACGCCACCAGACGCTTGAGGTCCGGCGTGGCGCACGCGACGAAGGATCCGTACAGGATGCCGATCACCGCGAGCGTTAGAAAAAGCGGTCGCATCGTCACGAGCGCGAGGGGAAAGAGACCGACCGCAAAGCGCAGGAGCCCGTACGAGCCGAGCTTGGCGAGCAAGGCGGAGAGTTGGATCGACCCGCCGGTGGGCGCCTCGGCGTACGTGATGGGCGACCAGGTGTGTAGCGGCCAGATCGGCGACTTCACCGCGAAGGCGACGCCGAAGGCGAGGAACAACCACACCGAGGTGCCGTGCGTGAGAATCGTCGAGGCGAGCGCGGGGTCCGAGAAGGTCAGCGCTCCCCCGGTCTGGTGCTGGTGAAGAAAGCCGAGATACAGAAGGCCGATGAACAAGAACGCCGACGCGCCAAAGGTGTAGATGAAGAACTTGAGCGCAGCACGAGCTCGCTGAGCCCCGCCCCAGCCCGCGATGATGAAGTAGCTGGGTACCAGGGTGAGCTCGAAGTAGATGAAGAACTCCAGCAGGTCGTGGCTGACAAAGCTGCCGACCGTGAAGGCGGTCAGCACCAGCATCCAGGCCACGAACGACGCCTCGTGACGTCGCTCGCGCGCGCCGTATAGCGCGAGGGGCAGCACGATGGTCGTGAGCATGATCAAGATGAGCGAGATGCCGTCGATGCCCACGTCCCAGGCCAGGCCGAGCGGGGCCGACAGGACGTGGCGTGAGAGGAAGTCGAAGGTGCCCGCGCCCTTGATGTGATTGTTGTAGAGAACGAAGACGATCACCGAGAGTGCGAACTCGAGCACGGACGTGACGACTCCCGCGATGAAGGACCCGTTAGGTACCTTGCGCACCAGCATCGCGGCCAGCGCCCCGAGAAGGGGCACGACGATCAGGAGGTCGAGATAGATCGAGGAGTGCATCTAGTGGACTCTCGCCACGAGGTAGACGATGATGACGGCAAAGCCCAGCACCATCGCGAGCGCGTACTGACGCACGAAGCCCGACTGGATCTTGCGCAGACCCTCGGCGCTGTTGCGGATCCCCACCGCCACACCGGTCACCGCGCCGTCGATCACCTTGGGCTCCACGACGGCCTCGTCAAAGTCCGCCATGGCCGTGAGGGGACGACCAATAGTCGCGTCATAGAAGTCGTCCCAGTACCAGACGTGCTCCAAGAACGTCGACTCGTACTTCTCACCGACCTTGAGGTCACGCCAGATCGTGAAGGCGGCCGCCAACCCAAACAGGGCTGCTATCAGATCAACGGCGGCGAGCACCCACTGCTCTACCGTCGAGGCCGCCGCTACCGCGGGCACATATCCGAGCACCGGGTGCAAGAAGCCACTCAGGGCCGCCTCGTGCGCCCAGGGCAAGTCAATCACGCCGCCCACCAACGCGAGCACGCTCAGCACCACGAGAGGAAGGGTCATAACCCAGGGCGACTCGTGCGGGTCGTGGCGGTCGGTCTCTTCGCGGAAGCGCTCGGTACCCCGAAAGGTAAGAACGAACAGCCGGGTCATGTAATACGCGGTGAGAATGGCCGTCAGCACCCCGAAAGCCCACAGCAGCTTGTTGTGCTGATAGACGTTGGTGAGCACGTCACCCTTGGCGAAAAAGCCGGCGAAGGGTGGGATCCCCGAGATGGCGAGCCAGCCCACGAGGAAGGCGGGGAACGTGATGGGCAGGTACTTGGCGAGCCCGCCCATCTTCTTGAGGTCCTGCTCACCGTCCAGAGAGTGGATGACCGAACCGGCGCCGAGGAAGAGCAGCGCCTTGTAGAAGGCGTGGGCCACCATGAGAAAGATGGCCGCGCTGTAGGCACCCACGCCCACGGCGAGCACCATGTAACCGATCTGGGACACCGTGGAAAAGGCCAGTACCTTCTTGATGTCCTGCTGGGAGGTGGCGATGGTGGCAGCCACGAAGGCCGTCGCGCAACCGATGATGGCAATCACACTGCGTGCGTCGGACGACATGGCGAGCACCGGCGACATGCGCACGAGCAGGTACACCCCCGCGGTCACCATGGTCGCGGCGTGGATAAGAGCCGAGACCGGGGTGGGGCCTTCCATGGCGTCGGGCAGCCAGTTAAAAAGCGGGATCTGGGCGCTCTTGCCGGTGGCAGCGAGGAGCAGGGCGAGCACCGTCACCGTCGCGACCGTGGGCGAGAGCGTACCGGCAGCATGGAAGATGCCCGCGTAGGTGAGCGTGTGGGTGTAGTGGAAGAGCAGGAACATCGCCACCAACAGACCGAAGTCGCCCACACGGTTATAGAGAAAGGCCTTCTTGCCAGCCGAGGCCGCGCTCTGCTTGGTGAAGTAGTAGCTCACCAGCCAGTAGGAGCAGACGCCCACGCCCTCCCACCCGACGAAGGTGAGCAGCAGGTTGTTGGCGAGCACCAAGGTCAGCATCGAGAACACGAAGAGATTCATGTACAAGAAGAACTTGCGAAAGTCCTTCTCGCCGTGCATGTAGCCGATCGAATAGAGATGAATGAGCGCCGAGATACCGGTCACGAAGAGGCACATCGTGATCGAGAGTGGGTCGACCAGAAGGGCTGCGGGGACGTGCAACGAGCCAACGCTGATCCAGTTGAAGAGATGGATCGTCATCTCGCGGTCTGAGTGGCGCAACAAGGCAAAGAAGGCACCCACGGCGCAGAGAAAGGAGACCACGATCACACCGGTGGCAATCGCGCCGATGGCCTTTTCCTTCAGGGCCGGACCCATCACCAGGACAAAGAGGAATCCCACCAAGGGCATGAGCAGCAGAAGAGTGGCGAGAGGTGCCATCTCAGCCCTTCAACTCGGTGAGGTCGTCCACCGACGTGGAGGAGCGGCGGCGAAAGACGGCGACCACGATGCCCAGGCCGACGGTGACTTCGGCGGCGGCCACCACCATGACGAAGAACACGCTGGCCTGACCGGCGATGTCACTCATGGTGCGCGAGAACGTGACGAACGTGAGGTTCACCGCGTTCAACATGAGCTCCAGGCACATGAACATGATCAACGCGCTGCGACGAGTGAGCAGACCGAAGGCGCCGATCCCAAAGAGGAGCGCAGCCACGACGAGGTACCAGGCAGCGGGCACGTTCACGCACTCACCTCCTCTTTGGCGTCGTGCGTGGTCGCGCGCTCGCGTCGCGCCAAGAGCACCGCACCCACGACTGCGATGACGAGAAGCAGCGACGTCGCTTCGAAGGCGTAGAGGTAGGTCGTAAAGACGGCGGTGCCGAGCTGCTTGACGTTGCCGTTGCCCTTCACGAGAGAGCCGCTGACCGACGTCGCACCGGTCACCCAGTGCGAAGAGGCCATCAGCGCAATCAGTCCGCCGATCGTAATCACGACGCCGGCGAGCGCAAAGGCGCGCTGGCCCACGAGAGGCTCGACGTCACTGCGCGAGTCGTGTCCCACGCCGAGAAACATGATGACGAAGAGAAAGAGCACGACGATCGCGCCCGCGTACACGATGATCTGCACCGCCGCCAAGAAGTCGGCCGACTGAGCGATGAAGGCCACCGCCACCCCAAAGAGCGTCATAATGAGCGACAGGGCGGCGTGCACCGGATTGCGCACTGAGATAACGCCGAGTGCTCCCACCAGGATCAAGGCCGCTGAGGTCGCGAAGACGATGATGTTCGGAATGGCGTAGCTCGTCGCGATCACGACTTCGCTCGCTTCTGGGCCCTGCGATCGGCCATCTTGGCGCGCGCCATAGACATCTTTTCTTCGGCCATGGTCATCATGCCCTGGATGCCCCGCTGGTCGTCGTTCACGTCGATCGCGTTCAGGTGACGGAAGAACGCGCGGCGCAACTGCTTGGAACCTGTCTTCTCGTCATCGCGATTCTCGCTCTGACCGGCCTCGGGCGCCTGCACTCCAAAGCCCAAGTCCCCGGTCCACTGTACGACGCCTTCGAAGGAGGCGTCGCCCGCCGGAGACGTCGCTCGCATCCAGCCGCCAGTCATCTCGGCCTCCCCGGCGCGCCAGTCCTCCCAGGGCAGTTTCTTGGGGTATCCATCGTCGTCGACGACGAGTTCGGCCTTGGTGTAGATCGCGTCGGCGCGATTCGTGAAAGAGAACTCGAACATCTTTGACTCGGTGATGGCCTGGGTCGGGCAGGCCTCCACACACATGTCGCAATGGATACAGCGCAGGTAGTTGATCTCGTAGATGTAGCCGTAGCGCTCACCGGGGCTGACCGGGTGGTCCGGCGGGTTGTCGAGTCCGCGCACGTGGATGCAGTTGGCCGGACAGACGCCCGCGCACAGTTCGCAGCCGATGCACTTCTCCATGCCGTCCTCGTAGCGATTGAGCACATGGCGACCGTGAAAGCGCGGTTGCTTGGCCCGCTTGGCCTGGGGGTAACTGGTCGTGACCGGCAGCTTGCCCAGGTGCAGGAAGGTGAGCTTGAAGCCACCAAAGAAACTCAGAGGTTTGCTCACCAGTCCTCCTCGTCATCGTCGGTGATCGTGACGTTGCGGTCGGTGTAGGCGCGCAGCACCTCTTCGGGCAACGGACGCCGACCGATGGGGGGCAGCACCGACTCGGCCCCGGTCTCGCGCGACTGGCCGAGCATGAAGGCGCGGCCCAAGAGCACCGAGGCGAACAGCACGACGGCCGCCATCAATAGGCCCCAGGCCGGCTTGATAATGAAACCGGCCACCACGAGCATCCAGCCCAGCGACAGCGGGATGAGCCGCTTCCAGCCCAGGTCCATGACCTGGTCGTAGCGAAAGCGCGGCAGGGCGGCGCGAAACCAGACGTAGCAGAAGCAGAAGATCGAGGTCTTGATGACGAACCAGAGGATCGGGAAGATCCACTTGAGGTGCGAGACCGGTGGCACCCAGCCGGCCGGACCACCGAAGTAGAGGGTCACGATCAGCGCCGACATGGTGATCGTGTTCATGAACTCGGCCATGTAGAACAGCGCGAAGCGGATCGAGGAGTACTCGGTGTTAAATCCACCCACTAGCTCGCTCTCGGCCTCGACCACGTCAAAGGGCGGACGATTGAGTTCGGCGGTGATGGCAATCCAGAAGATGATGAATGGCACCACACCGAGGCGGATCACGTTCCAGTGCCAGAACCAGCCACCTTGGGCGTCGACGATGTTGTGGGTCGACAGCGATCCCGTGATGAGGGCAACGGTGACGATGGAGATGCCCAGGGCCGCCTCGTAGGAGATCATCTGGGCGCTCGCGCGCACCGAGGAGATCATCGGATACTTCGAGCCCGACGCCCAGCCGGCCAGCATGACGCCGTACACCGAGATGCCCGACATCGCGAGCATCAACAGAACGCCGATGGGTGGGTTGGCGATCTGCAGGAGGACGGTGTGCCCGGCGATATGCATCGTCCCACCCACGGGAATGATGGCGAAGGTGACGATCGCGGGCACCAGCGAGAGATACGGCGCCAGCTTGAACACGAAGCGATCGGACTGCTCAGGGATGAGGTCTTCCTTGAAGAACAGTTTGATGCCGTCGGCCAGGGTCTGCAGGAGGCCGAAGGGACCCCAGCGTTGGGGTCCAATGCGGCTCTGCATTCCCGAGATCGCCTTGCGCTCGAACCAGATCATCATGGTCACCGCACCCATGAGGGCGGCCCAACCGACGACCAGACGGATGAGCAGGATCAGAATGTCCACGCCACTGACGTGACCGTGCACGAAGAGCGGATCCACCGAGGCGAGGAAGGTCACGACGTCGCCAACTTCAGCTGCGTGATCGCACCTGCGGGGTCGAAGAGTTTCGTCGCCGTGACGTCGCTGCCCTCTTCATCGAGGCTGGAAAAGACGACTTCAATCGTGCCGCGCGGTGTGTCGTCACTCACCGTGACGCTGAGACTGAGGGTCTCGGCCGGCGCGAGCACACTGACGTGATCACCGGTGTGCAGGCCTAGCCGATCGGTGTCGAAGTGGTTGATGTAGGCGGTGGTCTTGGCCGTCAGGTTGGCCAGAGCGGGTGAGCCCTGCATCATGATGCCGTGATCGTAGAGCCGCCGCGAGATGTTGAGGGCGAGCCCGTAGGCGTCATAGAGGCCGACGTTCACCTCGCGCCCGACCGTAATTTCTGCGAGCGTCGCGACCTGGGGCGCTGCCCCCGTGCGCACCGACTCGCTAACCAGATCCCCCGTCAGTTCGCCCAGGCCCACGGTGTTGGTCGAGCGAATTCCCGGAAACGCCATCGGGTCGAGGGGACGACGCTCGACGCGTGTTGAACCGCGGCCGACTACGGCACCCTCGTCGCTGACGTCGTTCATGATCGACAGTGCGGGATAGCCAGTCGTCTCTTCGATGATCTTGGCGCAGAGTTCCACCGAGTCGAGTCCGAGATTCTGGCCACAGGACTCCGCGAGCTCCGAGGCGATCGCCACGTCAGTCCACGCCGAGCCGGGCGCTCCGATCTTCGCGGTGACGTTGGTCACCCGGCCCTCGAGGTTGGTCACGGTGCCCGAGCGCTCGTGCTGGACCGCGGCGGGCAGCACCACGTCGGCGTAGGCCAGGGTCTTGCCGCCGTGTCCGGCGACGACGACAACCTGCGCGGCGTCCAGTGCGGCCTTGGCGCCCGCGAGGTCGAGCACGTTGCCCAGCAGACAGCCTCCGAGCAGCAACACGGCCTTCTGCTCGCCGCGGCGCATCGCCTCGAGTTGCTCAACGGTCGAACGACCCGTGCAGGCAGCGTCATAGCCACGTCCCGGACGAAGTCGTGGGCCCAGGCCCATGTCGAGAGCGCCACGCACATTGGCCCGGCGCAGTGCCGGCAGGAACGTCGCGGCGGGGAACGCCTCGGCGAGGGTACGCGCGGCGGCTTCGATCACCGTGGCCGACTCGGCCAGATTGGGTCGGCCCACCACGAAAACGACGCCCTCACCGGTCTCACCAATGAGACGCCTCGCCTCGTCGAGTTGAGCGCCGGTGATGGTCGACTCCTTGGCGACCTTGCCGCTTGAGTGCGCGAGCGCCTGGGCGACAACGTGGGACTCGCCGGGACGCGTGGGAAGCGACAGCGTTGCCAGCGAGCGAAGCGCACTGGCGCCGAAGGCGAACTCGATGAGCGAGTTGTGGCGCTTCACGAAGTTCTCGCGCAGGCGCAAGAACAAGACCGGCAACTCTTCGCGCAGATCTCCGGTCAAGGTCGCCACGACACGCGCGTTGGCGGCCTCGTCGATCGTGGCGATCGGTAGCGCCTGGAGGAGCGCACCGTCGAGACCGTCGTCGTACTGCGCATCGATCGAGTCACTCGCGAGGACCCCGCGCACGAAGCGCTCCCACGCGAACGCTCCTTCGTTGGTGAGGGCAGCTCCGCCGATCGCTCCCACGCCCCCGGGCGTCGAGGACGCGTCCTGAAGGATCGTCGCGGCGCGCGCCAGGGCTTCACCCCAGGTAGCGGGACGCAGTTCGCCGTTCTCGCGGATAAGGGGATCGCGCAGACGAGTAGACGCCGAGAGAACGTCCGTCTCGCCCTCGTGACCATCGATGGCGTCCAGGGTGAAGCGGCCCTTGTCGCACAACCATCCGTGGTTCACGGGCTCAGAGTCCACGCCGAGCAGGCGGGTGAGGCGATTGCCCGACGACTGAACCGCCACGCGGCACCCGACCGCACAGGTCGTGCAGGTGCTTTCGACCTGTTCGAGGTCCCACGGACGAGCAGTGAATCGATACGGCTTGGCCGTAAGCGCTCCGACGGGACAGATCTGGACCGTGTTACCCGAGAACGTGGAGTCAAAGGGTGTGGTGGGCGAGGTCGCCACCTCAATGAGGTCCCCGCGACCGGAGAAGGCGATCTCGGTGTCGCCCGATATTTCTGAGCTAAAACGTGTGCACCGCGCGCACTGGATGCAGCGCTCGCGGTCGAGCAAGACGAGCTCGCCGATCTCGATGGGTTTGACGAAGTGGCGCTTCTCTTCGATAAATCGCGTCTCGCCCGAACCGTGGGTCAAGGTCTGATCCTGGAGGGGGCACTCACCACCCTTGTCGCAGACGGGACAGTCGAGGGGGTGATTGGCGAGAAGGAACTCAAGCACGCCGTCTTGGGCCTTTTTCACCTTGTCCGAGTCGGTCACGACACTCATGCCATCGTTCACGTGGATGTAGCAGGCCGGCTGCAGGGTCGCCCCACGCGGACCGTCCACTTCGACGAGGCACATGCGGCACATGCCCACCGTCTCCATACGTGGGTGGTAGCAGAAGCGTGGCACGTAGTGGCCCGCGCGCTCGGCCACCTCAATCAGCAATTCGCCGGCCTGGGCGTCGATGCTGCGCCCGTTGACGGTCACGCTCACGGAGGTCTTCACATCAGTCAAAGGGACAACCTCCGTCGTGGACGTGCTGAAGGAACTCGTCTTTGAACATCTGAATGGCCGAGTTCACCGATGACGGGATCGAAGGTCCGAGCACGCAGATCGTCGTCTGTTGCGGCGGCCAGTTGAGGCCGGGCGAGATGTTGTCGCACAGATCGAGCAGCATGTCGAGGTCCTCGATGCGACCACCGCCGTGCTCAAGGCGGTACATCGCGCGCTCGATCCAACCCGAGCCCTCGCGACACGGCGTGCATTGTCCGCAGGACTCCCGCGAAAAGAACTTGGTGATGCGCCAGGTGGCGCGCACCACACACGTGAACTGATCAAAGACGACGACCGATCCGGAGCCGAGCATTGAGCCTTTCTCGGCGACTTCGTCTTGGCCCATCGGCAGGTCCAACAGATCCGGCCCGAACCACGGAGCCGAGACGCCGCCGGGAATAAAGGCCTTCACCTCACCGCCGTTGACGACACCCCCGCCCAGCGCGGGATCAAAGATCAGGTCGCGAAAGGTGTTCTTGACCATCTCAATCTCATACATCCCCGGGCGGTTCACCCTGCCCGCAAGGGCAAAGAGGCGTGTGCCGGTGCTACGACCACCACCTAACGCCGCGAAGGCCGCTCCCCCGTTGAGCACGATCCAGGGCAGGTTCGACATGGTCTCGACGTTGTTCACGACGGTGGGCTCACCGTAGAGGCCGGTGACCGCCGGAAAGAAGGGCGGCTTGATGCGCGGGAAACCACGCTTGCCCTCGAGTCCCTCAATGAGTGCCGTCTCTTCGCCACAGATGTACGCACCCGCCCCGGGGTGCACCACGATGTCGAGTGAGAAGTCCGAATCGAAGATCGCCTTGCCCAGCGCACCGTACTCGTAGGCCTCGTTCAGGGCACTCTGGAGCCGTTCGAGGCCCAGGGCGAACTCACCTCGTAAGTAAATGAAGGCCTGGTTGACCTGCAGTGCGAAGGCGGCGATGATCACGCCTTCGATCAGCTGGTGCGGGTCACGCTCGACGAGGTAGTGGTCTTTGAAGGTCGCGGGCTCTGACTCGTCACCGTTCACGACCAGGTACGAGATCGGTGACTTGCGCAGCATGGACCACTTACGACCCGCGGGAAACCCGGCTCCCCCGCGACCGAGCAGCGACGCCGCGTCGACCTCGGCCGCCACCGCTTCGGGGAACATCGTGAGCGCCTTACGCAGTCCGTCGTAGCCCCCGGTCTCGAGGTAGCGCGAGAGGGTAAAGGAGTCCTCAAAAGGCTCACGAGCAGTCACGATGCGTGGAGAGTCGAGTACGGCCATTACGACTTCGACTCCGCTTCGCGCACGTCGCGCGCCGCCTTGGCGGCCGTGCGCTCTTCAGCCACTTCGGCCTTGCTGGCGCGCAGGCCCCCGTTACGACGAACGCGAATGAGAGTGCCGTGGCTCGGTATGTCGTCACGACTCCCCGACTTCAGTTCCTCCACCAGTGCGTCGAAGGCATCGGGCGTCGTGGTGCGCACGTAGCGGTGGTTCACCTGGACGCACGGAGCGATATTGCAGTCCGCCAGGCATTCGGCCTCTTCAAGGGTGAAGAGACTGTCGTCACTGGTCGATCCGACGGGGCATCCCAGGGTCGAACTGGCGTGCTCGAGCATCTCCAAACCACCAGCCAAGAGGCATGCGATGTTGGTACAGACGCTCACGACGTACTTGCCAACCGGCTCGAGGTGGTACATCTCGTAGAAGGCGGCCGTGCCGCGCACGTCCGCGGGCGTGGTGCCAGTGAGTTCGGCCACCTCGGCGATGCTGTCGTTCGTTAGGTACCCGTCTTGTTCCTGGGCAATGTGCAGTAGCGGCAACATCGCCGAGCGCTTACGGGGATAGAGCGCGATGAGCTCCTCGGCGCGCTGGCGCAAGTCTGGGCGCAGGTAGCTCATCGGTCCACCTCGCCCATGATCGGGTCGATCGAAGAGATGACGGTGATGGCGTCGGAAACGGAGCCTCCGCGCATCATGAGGGGTACGGCTTGGAGGTTCACAAAGCTCGGCGCGCGGGTGTGCATGCGGTACGGCTTGGGGCCGCCGTCAGAGACGAGGTAGCACCCCAACTCGCCGCGCGGAGACTCGATCGCGCTGTAGACCTCGCCGGCGGGCACCATGAACCCCTCGGTGTAGAGCTTGAAGTGGTGGATGAGGGCTTCCATTGACTCGTCGATGCGCTTGCGCGGTGGTGGGGTGACCTTGGGATCCTGGCTGCGGTAGTCGCCCCGCGGCATCTTCTCCAAGCACTGACGGATGATGCGCACGGACTCACGAATCTCATTGAGGCGAATGGCGTACCGGTCAAAGTTGTCGCCGTAGGTGCCCACGATGACGTCAAAGTCCACCTGGTCGTAGGCGAGGTAGGGCATCGTGCGGCGTAGGTCCCACGGCACGCCCGTGGAGCGCAGCACCGGACCAGTCACTCCTAAGGCCAGAGCCTCTTCGGCCGAGATGGGTGCGACGCCCACCATGCGGCCGCGAAAGATCGGCTGACCGGTCAAGAGTTCGTCGTACTCAAAGGTGCGCTCGAAGATGGTGTCGCAGATGACGAGCACGTCGTCTTCCCAGCCGTCGGGCAGATCGGCGGCCACGCCCCCGGGCCGCACGTAGTTGAGGTTCATGCGCAGGCCCGCGGTCTTCTCGAAGAAGGCCAGGATCAGTTCGCGCTCGCGGAAGCCGTAGATCATCATCGACGTGGCTCCCAAGTCCATGCCGTTGGTCGCGATCCACACCAGGTGCGAGGTAATGCGGTTGAGTTCGGACATCATCATGCGAATCCACGTCGCGCGCTCGGGGATCTCGATCGC
>JBEKYI010000024.1:0-18073 GCA_049511155.1 Acidimicrobiales bacterium | reverse complement strand
CGCACGACGGTGCCGAAGGCCTCAGTGGCACGAACTTTCTCGGAGGGGCTCAGGCTCGCCGAGTCCTCGATGCGAAAACTCACTACCACGCGAGTCAGCGACCGGTTGGCGTGCTGTCCGCCCGGTCCGCCCGATGTGGTGACGCGCCACTCGATCTCCTCGGCGGGGATCGTCAGTCGTTCACGAATCGTGATCGATCCGTCCTCGTTGGTCCGATAGCCCTCGGGCACGACCTAGTTTCCACCGGGTAGACGCACCATGGCCAGTTGCGATGAGCTGGCTACGAGTTGCCCCTCGTCATCAAAGAGCTCGCAGCGCTCATCGACCAGGCCGTCGGAGATGGAAACGACCCACTGGCGCGCGCGCAGCCACTCGCTGCGCGGAATTCGACGAATGTAGGACGTGAGCTGGAGCGTGGGAACCCAACCCGAGGACCCCAGGGGCAGTGTCGCGGGCGGCACCGCGTCGGCGGCGAAGAGCAGGGTCCACGGGTCCCACGGTGACTCCCCACGCAGTCGTAGCCACCCGCGAACCTCAGCGATCGACGAGCGCTGACCATCCCACCAGCTCGTCGTGGCCGGGTCGAACTGGAACTCAATCGTCTGGCGGATCGCAAAACCAATCGCCTCGGGATCGACGTAACTCATCGTGCGCGCAGGCAGATCGAAGGGCTGGGCCGACTGGTAGCGCACGAGCGACTCGTCGCGAAGTGTCCCGATCGTGACCAGGGACTCCAGCATCGTGACGCCACCTTGAGACATCACCACCGACGCGAACGTCACGCTGCGCCCGATCTTTCTCACCTGGACGCCCAGTTCGACCGCGCCGAGTGCGGGGGCGTTGATGAAGTTCGTGGTGAGGGCCGTGACCTGCAGATGCGCCGAGCCCTGAGCGCTTACCTCGGCGAGTGCGGCGCTGGCGACCACACACTGGAGGAATCCGCCATGAGGATGATCCATGATCGAGAACGGCGCGGACAAGTCGGCGCGATAGCGGCCATCCCCGAGAGGCTCCACCGAGGCCGCGGAACGAAGATCGGGATGCTCGTCGAGGCTGGTCATTGGCAAAACTCTAACGGGCTCCTTCGGCGCTGCCGGTAGGGTGTCGTCGCGAGGGAGGCCCATGCGAGCAACGAACGAGGCGCTGATCTCGTGATCGCGGCGACGACTGTACTCGTCTGGTGTGGCCGCGGCTTCAAAGAGACGTTGGCCATGGTCTGGATGACGTTCTGGCCCCTGGTGTTGGGTTTCACCCTGGCGGGGGTCGTCCAGGGGATGGTGCCGCGCACCTCGCTGCGCCGCCAACTCGGTGTCGACTCGCTGCGATCTCACTCGACTGCCTCACTGCTCGGTGCGCTCTCGTCGTCGTGCAGTTACGCGGCCAGTGCCATGTCGCGCGCGCTCTTTTCTCGCGGATCGTCGTGGACCAACGCCCTCATCTTTATGGTCGCGTCGACCAACCTGGTGATCGAGCTGGCGGTCGTACTACTCGTCCTGCTCGGTTGGCCGTTCGTGATCGCCCAGGTCGTTGGTGGCGTGGTCATGATCTTCCTCCTGGTAGCCCTCGTTCCCCTCACCTTTCGTCACGCCCGTGTGGAACGCCTGAGCCAGCGGATCGCGCAGGAAGATTCGAAGACCGAGACGGCCCCGGCGACGAATCTTCGCGATCGCTTCAGCATTTCGGCGCGGTACACCACGGGTGATCTAACCATGGTGCGCAAGGAACTCGTGATCGGCTTCGTGGTTGCTGGTTTCATCAGCGTCCATGTCCCGAATTCGTGGTGGAGCCACATCTTCGTGCACGGCCACGGTGTGTGGACCGTCCTCGAGAACGTGATCGTCGCTCCGCTGGTCTCGGTCGTGGCGTTCGTCTGCTCGGTGGGCAACGTGCCACTTGCGGCCGCCCTATGGGGTCACGGGGTGGCCTTTGGCGGCGTGATCGCTTTTCTCTTCGCGGACCTCGTCACCTTTCCACTCCTCGTGATCTACCGGCGCTACTACGGTCTCGCCAACGCGTGGCGACTCTTCATCGTGCTCTGGGCGAGCGCCAGTTGCGCCGGCCTCGCCATCGACGGACTTTTCCGCCTCGCACACGCCATCCCGAACCACCGCAACCTACGAATTCTCGCGGGCCAGTTTCCCCTCGGCGCAACTCTCGTGCTGAACGTCGTTGCCCTCGTGGTGCTGCTCGCGCTCTGGCGACTCGCACGGCGTGACGTCGCGGGACATGCCGCAATCGATCCCGTGTGTGGGATGAGCGTCGAGCGCGCGTCGGCGCCCGCTCACCTCGCCCACGGAGCAGAAACTGTTTACTTCTGTTCTCTGGGCTGTCGCGACAAATTCCTCGCGCGAGGTCAGCGCGGACAGGCTGAGAGCCCGGGGCACACCGATCCGGTCTGTGGAATGACCGTGGGCGACGGGGCCTTGACTGGTATCGGGTCGGACGGCCTAACGTACTATTTCTGTGGCGAGGGCTGCCGCGACAGTTTTCTTCACGAAGCCCTCCCGGGTACGCATCCACACGAGAGGACCGAGTGAGCAGGCAGCACACCAGCGTCAGGGCGTACGGCATCCTCCTGCGCGACGACAGCGTCCTCCTCGTTCGCTCCTCCAGCCCGGTCATCGTCCCGCCTCTGTGGTGGTTGCCCGGTGGCGGCATCAACTTCGGTGAGTCGCCCGAAGAGACCTTGCTGCGCGAGTTCGAAGAGGAAACTGGTCTGGCGATCAAGAGTCCCGTTCTGTTGCACGTGGCCAGCGACATACGCCGGCGACCCAACGGCGACCGTATTCACACCGTGCGCATCCTCTACACCGTCGAACTCGACGGCGGCATCTTGCGCGATGAGGCCGTGGGTACGACCGATCAGGTGCACTGGTTCAAACTGGACGAACTCGATGAGTTCAACGTCGCCGAGTACGCGGCCAAGGCCATTCAGCTCGCGCTGGTGAAGTAGAGCGAGGGCATTTCGCGCTTCAGGAGTTTGCCCGCCGGATTGCGCGGCAACGCCTCGTGGGTGAAGGCAATTCGGGTCGGTATCATGTACGCCGCGAGTCGCGTCGCGAGGAACTCTCGTAGCTCTTCGCTGGTGAGGTCCATGCCGTCGCGCACCATGACCACCGCGGCGACCTCTTCGCCGAGTCGCTCGTGGCTCAGCCCGAAGACGGCCGCTTCGTAGACAGCGGGGTGTTCGTAGATGGCCGACTCCACCTGAGCTGAGTACACGTTCTCTCCAGCGCGGATGATCATGTCCTTGGCGCGATCCTCGATGTAGAGGAATCCCTCGTCGCTGATGTGGCCGAGATCTCCGGTGCGCAGCCAACCCTCGACCAGGGCGGCCGCCGTCGCCCCGGAGTTGTTCCAGTATCCGCGGATCAACGTGGGTGACTTCATCCAGACTTCGCCGCTGCGTCCCGGTGGCAGGGTTCGCGCGTCCTCGTCGCGGATCTCGACATCCATGACGATCGTGGGTACCCGCCCGGTCGAGGCGGGATGGGTGACGTACTCGTCGCCAAAGTTGCCCGGGCCGTACGCGTTGGTCTCGGTCATGCCGTAGCCCAAGCTGGGCCGGCCCTGGGCAAACGAGTTCTCTACTCGCGCAACCAGGGTCGTGGGAGCGGGTGCTCCTCCCCCACCCACCGAACTGAGCGAGGACGTGTCGTACTTCGAGAAGTTGGGCGACTCCATGAGGTCCCACGCCTGTGTGGGCACCCCGACGAAGGCGGTCACGCGGTGTCGTTCGATCAACTGCAGGGCGCGCTCGGCGTCCCAGCGGTACATCATGACCAGTTTGAAGTGCCAGGAGAAGCACGACATCATGACTGGTATGCATCCCGTGACGTGAAAGAGCGGCACGATCAAGATGAAGACCGGCGCCAGTCCGCTGCCCTCCTCTTCGCGGTCGCGGCGCGCCGCTTGGATGGCCGCGTTTGCGCTAAAGGCCATGATCGCCTGAGTAATCGCGCCGTGGGTCGAGACCGCGCCCTTGGGAAAGCCGGTCGTGCCCGAGGTGTACAGGATGGTCGCATCGCTGTCGGCGTCCAGCTCAACTCGGGGCATCTCCACACCCTTGTGGACGACATCACTCCACCGATCAACCCCATCGGGTGGGTCCTCGCCCTCGGGCAGGCGCGCGCCCAGAAGTCGCGCGCCACGGCGCGCGCAGGGACCGAGGGCGCGCTCGACCCGCTCCGCGTCGGCGATCAGGACGCTGAGCCCCGAATCGGTGATCGCGTAGTCAAGTTCGTCCTCGGTCCACCACGCGTTGAGCGAGACCGACACGGCGCCGATGGAGAGAATGGCGCAAAAGGAGATCACCCACTCGGGATAGTTGCGCATCGCAATCCCGACGCGATCGCCCTTCTGTACGCCGTAGTGATGCACGAGTGCGTATCCCAGGGCGTCGGCTTCTTCGAGTACGCGCGCAAAGGTCCACTCTTCGTCTTCGTACACGAGGAACGTTGTCTCAATGCCACGCGCGAGATCGAAGAAGTCACGCACCGTGGCGGGTGAGTTCTTAAAGACTCGTTGACTCACACCCTGGTGCTCGACCGTAATGACTTCAAAGGGTTGTCCGGGCGCCCCCACTTCGGCTAGGGCTTCGTAATAGTCACGCACCGTGTCCCCCGCGCTTGCCTCTCGATCTCACCCCACCACACTGCCAGATCGAAAGTAGGGCTTTAGAACCTTGCGCTTCGTCGCCTCGTCGCCTAAACCTGTCCACATCAGGCATCAACGAAAGGATCCCTCATGTTGGCCACTAGTTATCCGGTACTCGACGTCTTCGTCTCGACGCTCTACTTTGTGCTGCTGCTGTTTTGGATCATTCTCGTCTTTCACATCATGTACGACATCTTTCGTAGCCACGACCTGAGCGGAGTCGGCAAGACCCTGTGGATCCTGCTCATCTTGATCATGCCGCTCATCGGAACGCTGATTTACGTCCTCGTACGCGGAGGTTCCATGCACGAACGCGACGTCAAAACTGCCCAGATGAACCAGAAGGCCTTCGAGGACTACATCCGCCAGGTGGCGAACTCGAAGGAGTAGCTCGTCCTAGCTCCTCGCAGCGATCGGCGACTTCTTGAGCATGGCGGCCTTTTGGGCCATGCGCTCGACTGACTCAGCGAGCTTGCTGCGCATCGTGTCCATGTCAATGCGCGCCAATTCGGCCTCTTTGGTGAGCCCCTTGACATGCTCAATGTCCCACAGACTGAGTACGGGGGTCAGAACGTCGCTTAGGTACTGGGCGAGCCCGTAGATCCCTTCTTTGGCGATGCGAACGGCGTGTCGCGTGAAACTCGGTATCCCGGTACCGGGCATCGCGAACGTGCTCACCTGCTTAGAGACCGCGATCATCATGGCCGAAGGATCGATGGCAAACGCAGCGAGGGTCAGATCGCGATAAAAGAGATAGTGCTTGGTCTCGTCACCGGCGATGAGTCCGAGCACGTTGCGCCCAATCTTGTCGTCCTTGGGCAACTTCGCTCCGGTGTTGCGGTGAGCGATCTGGGTGGCGCGCTCTTGGAATGTCACGTAGGCAATCAGCTCGGCGAACGTTGAGAGACGGGGCACCTCGGCCTTTTGCATCTGAAGTCGTCGGCCGTCCTCGAGCGTCGTGGGATTGATGCAGCGACTGATGTGAACCCAGTCGCGCATCACCATCGCGTGGCGGTTCTCCTCCATCGTCCATTGGTACGCCCAATCGCGCGCCGGATGGTTGCGTGGCGAGTGCTCCAAGATGTGCGAGGTGTAGTACGGAAGATTGTCCTCGGTGAGCAGGTTCACGTAGATCGACGAGCGCACGCCGTCGCCGACGGGATAGTCCTCGGGCGCCCAGGGCCGGTCCTTGAAGTCTTCGCCCTCCCCCCAGTTGATCTGTTCGTGGGGATACCACAGGCGCGGGGACGCCATATGCCGGTTGTAGAGACGTTCTACGTCGGGAGAGATCTCTTCCAACAGGTCAACTCGACTCTTGGGTGCACGAGTGCTCACGTAGCTGGCACCTCTCAATTAATCAACGCGCTTACGCCCGAAGCCTAACTCTCATCGTCGACGCATCACTTCACTCATGTGATACGCCGCACAAGTCATGCGACAGTGCTCCGGTAGCCTTGTACCTCCTGTGAAACTTCTCGAAGCCCTCGTTCCGATCGACTTTCGCTCGTCGATCCGTGGACCGCTACGGCGGTTCTATACCTGCACGTTCATCGGGTGCATCGGCAACGGACTCACGCTTTCTCTCTTCGTGGTGTACCTGCACAATGTGCGGCACTTCTCCACGGCCTTTGCGACCCTGCTCCTCGCGCTCTCAGCGGTGATCGGTCTGGCGAGCACGCCCCTATGGGGAACGGCCACCGACCGCATCGGACCGCTGCGCGTCATTTTGTTCGCCTACGGCGCCGATGCGATCGCGCTCGTCTTTTGGGCCTTCGCCCATACGCACGAGCAAGCCACGCTGGCTGCCCTATTGATTGCCGTCTTTGGTGGCGCGGGCTGGGGACCGGGATCAACCATGCTGAGCCGACTCGTCTCTCCCGAACATCGCCAGCGCGCCTTTGGCGTCAACTTCATGCTGGTCAATCTCGGCATTGGATTTGGTGCGCTCATCTCGGCGGCGGTGGTTGACATTCGACAGCCTGACACGTTCGTGGCCCTCTACATCTTTAACGCGGGAGTGACGTTTCTCACCGGCTTCTTCTACCTCACGCTGCGCAAGCACGGCGGCCCCGTCAAGGAGCACCACGAGGACCCGGTCAAGAGCAGTGAGGGCTGGGGGGTCGTCGCCCGCGACACGCGCATGATCCGCTACGTCGTCGCGTCGGTGTTCTTGATGGTGGGCGGTTACGGCTCGCTCGACGCGGGGCTCAGTCTCTTCGTGGTGAACAACCTGCACCTCTCGGTGCATTCGATAGGCGTCATCTTTTTCTTCAATACCACGACCATCGTCCTCGCTCAGCTCTGGGTGCTGAATCGCATCGAGGGCCGCAGCCGCACGCGAATCATGGGCCTGGTGGCGGCGTTCTGGTTCCTGTTCTGGATCATTCTGGAGTCGACCCTGGATCTACCCGGGGTCGCTTCGATTCCCCTGCTCTGCATCGGCATGGTTGTGTTCGCCGTGGGCGAAACGATGCTCCAGCCCGTGGGCTCGGCGATCGTGAACGACATCGCGCCCGAGCACCTGCGCGGTCGCTACAACGCCGCCGCCGGCCTGTCCTGGGGTATCTCGGGTACCCTCGCCCCCGCGATCACCGCGCTGTACTTCTCCTTTCACGCCGGTGACTGGTGGCCTCTCGGCACCGGACTCACCGCGCTCGTGGGTGGTCTCATGATGATGGACCTGCGTCGACACATCAGCGCGCGCGCCGACGGCCGTGAACTCGCCCGGAGCTGACCCGCGCTTCGCGCGAGTTGATGCCCGCGACGACGAAGAGTTCGCGGCCTGGTTTGGCGTGCTCGATCGCTCTGAACGCGCCGACAGCTCTCGCGAAGACGGCTGGCTCCCCCAAGAGTGGCGGGCCCGAGCCCTCGACGTCGATGCACCGACCTACTTCGAGATCTACTCCTTTGGCGATCCGCTCGCGCCTCACGCCATTGGCGCGCTCGAGGTGTCACGCATCGACAACCTCGAGTGGATTCGTGGCGAGCTCTTTGTTGACCCGAGCCAGCGCCGCCAGGGCCATGGATCGTCCACACTCCTCCACCTAGAAGATCGAGCGCGGGCCCTCGGGCGGAGAACTCTGATCTTCACCGTGAACGAAGACGAAGGTGTCCTCGGCGCTGGGCCCAGTCGCCACTTCGCCCCCTTCCACGGGTACCACGTCGTCGAAGAGAACGTCGTGCGTGAACTCTCCTGGCCCCGGCCCGCAGGAGCGCTCGACGAACTCGAGGACCTCTACGGACCCTTCGCGCGCGACTACGAGATCTTGTCGTGGCGTAATGAAGCGCCCTCGGAGTTACTGAGCGGTCTCGCGCGAGCCAAGGCGGTCATGCCCGTCGAGGTGCCTGACGCCGGTTACGGAGCTGAAGAAGAGGTGTGGGACGACACTCGGATGCGCCGCCACGAGGAGCGAGTCAACCAAATGGGACGGGATCTCCTCGTCGGCGCCGCTCGCCATCGCCGGACCGGAGAGATTGTGGGCTTTAGCGAACTCACGGTCTCGCGCGAGCGGCCCGGAACGGCGTACCAGTGGGACACGCTCGTCGTGCGCGCGCACCGCGGCCACCGCCTCGGCGCACTGCTCAAGATCGCCACCATGCGACTCCTGGAGTCCGGCGGCTACCCGACCCATACGATCTTCACCTCGAACAACTCACTGAACGCTGCCATGATCGCGGTCAACGAGGCTCTCGGGGCCCGACCCACGGGAGGCAACGTGACCTGGCAGAAGGACCTCACGGGACCCCGCTAACTCGCCGGCAGTACCGTCCCGAGGGCGGCCAGCGAGTCGCGGTCTTTGGGAAAGTGAATCCACCCTTCTCGGCGGGCTGCGTCGCGCGCCTCCTCGGGCACCTCGACGGTCATGTTCGCGCGCGCGGCCAGGGCCACGAGGGCACAGATCAGCGCGTCAAAGAGATGGTCAGAGTTCACCGCACCCACGCGCACGTCGTCGTCGATCGCCAGCCAGGCCTCGGTCTCCTCGACGATCTTGGCCAAAATATCCCGGCGGGTCTCGCGGCGCATCTCGCGCTCGCTGGCCCGTCCGCCCTTGTAGGGAACGCCGTGGGGCTGGCGCAGACCCCACACCGACAGGGCGGCCGCGGGATACGTCTCGACGAGACGTCCACTGCCGTCGCGCTCTTCGATGTCGCCCCAGCGGCGCACCCACAAACTCTGAAGTCGCGCCGCGCGCATCGCGACCACTCCGATGCGGTCCGAGGAGACCGACAAGGGAGTCATTTTGAGGTGCTGTTGCACATAGAGATCGGTCGTGCGATAGCACAGGGTCTGGCGGATCTTGTCGGAGCTGCGGTGCTCGTACGCGGGCCAACGCGCGCTTGTGCGGTGCGAGGCCACGGCCGCGACAAAGTCGTCGGGCCAGCCCAGCGGAGCGTCCAGGCCCACCGCCGTTCGCTCGTCCACAATCCCCACCAGGTTCGCGTCGTCGGCCACGAACTTCTGGCCGGGCTCGCCCGGCAGCGAGACGCGCGCCTTCGCGCCGTCGACGACCAGGATCACCACGCCGGTCTCGCCGGGTTGAGAGGCGAGGTCGATCCCGACGTAACGATTGACCGGCCTCGCCGGTGAGTCTCTGTTTCTCTTTTCCTGCGGTGATCGCCGTCGATCGCCGCTACCGCCTGACTCCCCTACTTCGACCAAGGAAGCGCCTCGCCCGACGCCCGGAACATCCGCAGCGCGAAGAAGGCCTGAACGACTCCCGCGATGAGGCAGAGATACATCCCCACCTGCGGCCCGTAGCTGTACAGACCGCCGTCAACGCTGCCCTTGGGCAACGTGACCCATCGAATGATCACGATCAGCGCGCCAATCAACGACAGACCGAGCACGATCACGCCCGGCCCGTAGGAGAACTTGGGCATGTTGGATCCGGCCCGCAGGAAGACGACGTAGACACCGGCCAATACGATCAGGAGGCCGCCGAGCCACCCGTAGGAGGTGCTAAAGCCACTCACCGTGGCACTGCCGAACGCCCCGCTGGCGCCATACCACGGCAGAAATAGGGAAATTAAAGCCACCGCCGCGGTCACCGAAATGACTTTGTCGGTTGTTGACAACTTCTTCCATTCGAATGTAGCCATGGACCCCCCGTCCTTGAACGGCCTTTAGACGCACCCATCGAACACCTCGAATCCCCCGCGACATCGCACCAGGTTCCGAAACGGCCGTCTCTTCTCACAAACCTAAACATGGAATACATATCACACCGAATGCGTACGTCGCTTGGACGATCGCACTTGTTGCGAAGAAGTCCCTCAAGTTGCAATGACCCGCAGGCGCGAAGAGACTCAATCAATGCTGCGAAGTTCGACGAGCGGGTGAGCGGCGTGGCGACGCCGCGTGAACTCTGGGTCGGACTCACTCACGACACCGCTCACGGACCCCTCGCGGGGATCTTGAGCATTCTCACCGTGATCGCGGGGCTGGTCGACGCCACGTCGTTGCTTCGACTCGACCGCGTCTTTGTCGCCAACGTCACCGGAAGCGTGATCTTCATCGGCCTGGCGCTGGTCGGAGCGCGTGGCTTCTCCTTGGCCGCGCCACTGATCGCTCTGGCGTCGTTCCTGATCGGAGCGGGCATTGGGGTTCGTGTCTTTGCCCGCCACGTCACGCACCGGGGTCGCAGCGCGTACGCCGCGTGCCTCGCCCAGTTCACTGACCTTCTGGTCGCCAGCGTGATCGTGCTCTTTGATCACCACCCCACCGACCCCGTACGGCTGACCCTGGTCGGCATCCTGGCCCTGGGCATGGGTGCCAAGTCGGCTCTCGTTCGCTCCGTGAACGTGCCGGGGCTCACCACGGCCGTCGTGACGACCACTCTGACGGGGCTGGCCTCCGAGGGGGCGACCGGGTCGTGGCGCAGCACGGCCTTTGCGGTGCGGCTGTTCGCCACCTGTGCTCTGTTGGTGGGCGCCATCATCGGCGGGGCGCTGGTGGTCTTCGTCGAACGTTGGACTGGCCTCGCCGCGGCTGACGTCCTGGCCCTCGGGGCCGTGTTTTGGGCACGCTCAGCAGCCCGATCTGATGAGAGCTGGACCATCCCCTCGGGCTAGCAGGGCAGTCAGTTTACTCGAAAGTAAGGGCTCCTTTTGGGCCGGCGTTGATACCCGAAATTTGACCTAAATCGCCCTCTCACAGGAAATTCTAAGACAACCGGAAATATCTCCTGACAAGGAACTTCTCCGGCCACCCTGTAGATAACTTAGCCTTCGGCGGCACGTCACCAAAGCCCCCCTGGTTAGCCTGTTCCAAGCAGAAACGACTGCTCCCAAAGTCGCCCCACGGAGTTGTGGATCCGGCGATCGATCACCTGCCCCTTGGTCGGGGTTCACAGAAGAACTCGCCAAGCACGGGCGCCTCCAGCGAAGAAAGAAGCTTCGTTTGTTGCGGCCGTGGTGCAGAACAGGAGAAGAACAGCTGTGCGAAGAGTTATAGCGGCCGCCCTGGTGGCCCTTGCCACTCCCTTGGCCCTGCTCACCGCCCCGGCGGTCGATCCCTTCGCGGGTGCCGCCACTCCGGCTCGCCACGTGAGTGTTCGTCCCGTCACTCATCGCGCACTCGTGCGACCGCGGCTCGACGCGGTGGCCCTTCAGGAAGTCCACGCCCTTATCCATGACGCTCACCTTCGTCGGGTGGGCGTGACCGGTCTGCGCCAGGAGTGGGAACGGGTCGCTTTGTGCGAGGTGAACGGAGACTGGTCCATGGTGGGACCGGTGTACTCGGGAATCGGCTTTCTCAACAGCACCTGGGTCGCCTACGGCGGCCGGAGGTACGCTCCGGTCGCGGGACGGGCCAGCCGAGACGAGCAGATCGTCGTGGGCATGCGCGTCACGGGCGGCTGGGTCCCTGATCAGTCCGGTTGCGACCCGGGGGGCTGGTAGTGCGCCCTTTCAGGCGATTGTAAGACGCGTGCCAATTTCTCCCCCAAGGCCCCGTCCTAAGGTGGTCGTTGCGTGCGAGTCATCCCCCTGACGAAGTGTGTCGCCGCGCTCGCGGTCCTGTCCGTGGCGCTAGCGGCGGGTACGCTCATCGCCTCTTCGGCGACCACCGTTCCGGCCACCTCGACGGGATTTGACATCAGTTTTCCCCAGTGCGCGAGCTCCTTACCCTCCTCGCCCGGCTTTGGCATCGTGGGAGTCAACAACGGCTCGCCGCTGACGATCAACAACTGCCTCGCTCGCGAGCTCGCCTGGGCCGAGGCAGCAACCAACACCGTGCCGGGCTTCTACGCCAACACCGGCAACGCCGGACCCAGCTACGCCGTGGGCTGGCCCAAGAATCAGTCGAGTCCGGACGTCTGCTCCGGGGCGAACTCAGTGGCGTGTTCCTACGACTACGGCTGGAACGCCGCGCGAAGCGCTTTTGCCAACGCGGTCAACGCCGAAAGTGCGGATGGCTCGAGTTCACCCACCGCCGCCGCCGCAGCCTCACCCTGGTGGCTCGACGTCGAGACCGGCAACGCCTGGGAGACCATCGAGTACGGCCGCACGTCGGCGACCGAGACGTACGACAAGGCCATGCTCGACGGCATGGTGGCGTCCTTTACCAACATGGGCGTCACGCACCTGGGCATCTACTCGACCTCTGCCATGTGGTCCGAGATCACGGGAGGATCGGACACCACCCTCGCCCCAATTCCGGTGTGGATCCCCGGCTTTAGCTCCCTCGCCGCCGCCGAGGCGGCCTGTGCGACGTCCTCGTTCACCTCGGGGCGTGTCGCCATGATTCAGTACCCGTCTCAGGGGTTCGACGGTGACTACCTCTGTGGGCTTCTGAGTCCCACCACCACGACCGCGGTCTCGGTCGCCGCGTCGGCCACCTTTAGTGGCCAGGTCACTACGACCAATAACTCCGGTGCGGTGACCTATACCCAGACTTCGGGCGCGCCCGACCTCGTTGTCTCGGCGAGCGGAGCCGTCACCACCAGTGGTCCCTTGGCCGTCGGCACCTATAGCGCGAGCGGTACCTCCGTCGACGCGGCGGGAAACACGGGAGCCTTTTCCTACACGCTCGACGTGGGCGTTCTAATCCAGAGTTCGCCCACGAGTGCGACGGCCAAGGTCAGCGGGACGGCCGCCTACAAGCAGCAACTAGCCGTCTCGGGCAGCACCGGCACCGTCAGCTTTACCCAGACAACGGGCAGCCCCAGCCTGGTTGTCTCCTCAAGTGGTCTGATCACGACCAGTGGCCAGTTGGCGGCGGGTTCCTACTCAGCGAGTGGCACCGAGACCGACACGTCAGGCGATTCGGGCACTTTTAAGTTCACCCTCACCGTCGGAACCCTCGTCCAGCGCACACCCACCGCCGCTACCGTCACGACCGCCGCCTCCGCGACCTTCAGCCAGCAACTGGACGTCGGCGCCAATCTTGGCGCACTCACCTACGTCCAGACGAGTGGGGCGCCGAACGTGGTCGTCTCCTCGAGTGGACTTGTCACTACTGCCGGCGCGCTCGCGGTGGGCACGTATCGCGTCGCGGGCACCGTGAGCGACGCGACCGGTGACAAGGGAACGTTCAGCTTCGTCTTGAGCGTGCACTCGACACCTCCCCCGCCTCCGGCGGCTCCGAGCGCGTCGCGAGTGGTGGGCTACGTAGTCGCCGGTAAGACCCGAACCATCGAGATCCTGGGCGCGCACTTCGTTGGACAGCCCCACGTCACGAGTCACTTCGGCACCGTGGCCACTGTCACCCGGGATACCGGTACCAGGCTGGTGGTGCGCGTCAGCGTGAAGGCTCACTCACGCAACGGCGTCTTTACCTTCACCATCACCAACCCCGACGGAGCCAGCTGTCAGGTGAAGTACAACCAGCACCGTTAGCCCCATAATCCCTGATAAGTAACCATGGTGACGCTAGGGTTCGTGCCATGTGGGCAGCCGTCGTCGCAACGGGTTTCGTAGTCTTTGTACTCTTTTTCCTCTGTCTGATCGTCTTCTACGTCGCCGCGTTCTGGCGCATTCTGGAAAAAGCGGCGAGCCCGGCTGGGGCGCGCTCATCCCCATCTACAACGTGTATCTCTGGGTCAAGGTAGCGGGCCGTCCCGGCTGGTGGGTCTTGTTGTTCTTTGTGCCCGTCGTGTCGTTCTTCGTGACGCTCATCCTCGCACTGGACATCGCTCGAGCCTTTGCCAGGTCGGGCGGCTTCGGGGTCGGGCTGTTTCTACTTAGCTTCATCTTCGTGCCAATCCTCGGGTTCGGATCCTCGACCTACCAGGGACCCCACCCCACCCCGTTGGCCTAGTCAGACGAAGGTACGTCCGGCGCGATAGCGACGTTGGGTGTCCCACCACACGAGATTGAGCGGAAACTCGCGCAGCGCACGGGGAAGGACGTGATGGACCGCGGCCGAGACGCGAGACAGGGCGTCGAAGCCTCGCTCGCGCTGAGGGCTCCACGAGAGTCCCAGTTGCTCACGAAAGACCGGCGGCAAGAAGCCGGTCACGATGAACTCGTGAAACGGTCCGAGCCAGGAGTTCAATATCGCAGGTAGAAATCTCAGTCGCACCATGCCCCGCAAGTATTCCCTGGTCACATCGTCCATCGCCACGTCTCCCAGCGCCTCACTCCAATACTCATCGAAGGCGTCGCGATCCGGGGGCCAGCGGTCCGCGGGTACCTGCAAGGTCGTCGCGAAGCGAGCACAGTGCAAGTAGAGCTCGTCGAGGAGATCGTCACTCGCATCGGCGCTCACCAGTTCGATGGCGTCGAGGGAGCCGCGATACATGCACGCGGCAACCCACAACTGCAAGTCGGGGTCAAAGGCGTTGTACGCGACATCGTCGCCCTCGCGTGAGTGCACCTCGCGGTGCTGGCGATTGACCTCGCGGCGAATGTACTCGCGCATCTCGTCGTCGCCCAAGAGAACCGCGACGATGTATCCCAGCGTGGTGCGTGTTCTCTTGATGGGATGTTTGATCAGCGCCCCCGCGTCGACCCGACTCTCGGCCACGCCGCGTCCCACCGGTAGTTGGGCGAGTTGCATCACGACGTTGGCTCCCGCCGGGGCGAGGGCCAATCCGTTCAAGAGGACACTTCGCAGCGCGGGCGACAGGGTCGCCTCAGTAGTCACGACTCGACCCAGCACTCCTCAGCGGTTCAGTCTCGACAGCAACAATGACGAACACCGTTCGAGCATAGGTAGCGCAGCCGCCGTGACGACCTCTCCGAGTGGCGAAAGCGAGCGATTAGACGAGTAGCGCGTCGATCTGCGAGAGTGCCTGGCCCATCCCCTCTTCCATGCCCATCTCGAGAAACCGCTCCATGTGCTCGGCACTGGCGAACTGGCTCGTGACAGTCATGCGGGTTCCGCTCGGGATCGCTTCGAGGCTCATCGACGCGGCCATCGGTTCGATCTCGGGGTGCGGCTCGCCGTCGTCGCCCGCGATGCCGTTGGCAAAGGTGAGAGAGCGCGGCTTGTCGATCGACTCGATGCGCCACCAGCCCGGGGCGATCTGCCCCTCCGGACCGGTCATGTAGTAGCGCGACTCGCCGCCTTCGACAAAGTCGTGGCGTACAAACGTGGCGGGATAGGTGGGTGGCCCCCACCACTTCTCCAGCAACCGTGGGTTCTCCCACACGTCCCAGACCCGTTCGGGCGTGGCCGCGAACTCGGTCACGAAGACGAGGGTCAGATCGCTGACGTCCTTCGTGGAGCTCAGTATTGTCATGGCTTTCCTTTCTCAGTGGCGAGAATCCCCGCTATTTGGCTGGCTCGTTGCCGCCACAGGTCCTCGAAGAGTTCCAGGACGCCCTGAGCGGATCGAATGGTGGCTTCGTGTCCGCGCACGATCTGCTCGCGCCCACGCTTTTCCTTGGTGACCAAAGCGGCGCGTTCGAGGACGGCGACGTGCTTTTGGACCGCCGCAAAACTCATGTCGTAGTGACTCGCCAACGCCGACACTGACTGCTCATCGGTGATGGATCGCTGAAGGATGTCGCGGCGCGTGGCGTCGGAGAGGGCTTGGAAGAGTCGGTCGATGTCCTCGTCGGAAAAAGTTTCTACAACCATTTGGTTGTATGTTAGCCGCCCCGGTCGCCGCGCGCAAGTGCACCTTCGCAACGCCAAAGTGGTCGGAGAGCGCTGGATAGCCTGAGCCGATGGACCTGATCCTCGCGCTCGATGCGGGCACCACCGGCGTTCGTAGCGTCGCCTTCGATCGCCACCTCCAGGTCGTTGATGAGGAGTATCGAGAGCTCACCCAGTTCTTCCCCTCCCCCGGTGAAGTCGAGCACGATGCCCTCGAGATCGCTCAGCTGGCTGTCGCCACGCTCGAGGACGTGGCCGGGCGGGTACGAAGCGCCGGCCACACCGTGACAGCCCTAGGCATCACCAACCAGCGCGAGACGACGGTTGGCTTTGATCGCGACAGCGGTGAACCGCTTTGTCGCGCCATCGTCTGGCAAGACCGTCGAACGAGCGAGATGTGCCAGCGCCTGGAAGAGGAAGGGCACGGACCCGCGGTGCGCGAGCGAACCGGGCTGGTCCTCGATTCGTACTTCTCGGCCACCAAGATGCATTGGATGCTCGAGCGCGGCCTGGCCGACGGCGCCCGGGTACCGGCCTTCGCCACGATCGACACCTGGCTGTTGTGGGTGTTGAGCGGCGGCGTGGATGGGGGGCAGTTTCTCACCGACGCGTCCAACGCCTCGCGCACGTCCCTGCTCGACCTCACATCCCGAGAGTGGTCGCTCGAGATGCTCGGGCTCTTTGGCGTGGAGCGCTCGATGTTGCCCAACGTGAGAGCGTCCGACGCCCACTTTGGCACCGTGAACGCCGACATCGTTCCCTCGCTCGCTGGGGTACCGATCACGGGCATCCTGGGCGATCAACAGTCCGCCCTCTTTGGACAAGCGTGCTTCGACGTGGGCATGGTCAAGGCCACCTACGGCACGGGCGCCTTCGTCCTGGCCCAGGCCGGTAACCGCGTCCCGGCAGTCATCGATGGACTTATCACCACGGTCGCGTGGGATCTCGCCGACGCGGGCGCGTCCTACGCCCTCGAGGGATCCGCCTTCGTCGCCGGGGCGGCGATTCAGTGGCTGGCCGACCTCGGCGTGATCGAGGCGTCCCACGACCTCGAAGCGCTCGCGCGCTCGGTCGACGATTCGGCGGGTGCCCGGTTCGTGCCCGCCTTTACTGGACTGGGTTCACCGTTTTGGCGCAGCGACGCACGCGGCGCCATCAGCGGACTGAGCCAAGGCGTGCAACGAGGGCAACTGGCCCGCGCACTCATCGAGGCTCTCGCCTACCAGGTGCGCGCCATGACCGACGCCTTCGTCGCGGGTGGCGTCGTGCCCCTCGAACTGCGCTGCGACGGCGGCGCGGCCGCGATGGACCTGCTCCTCGAACTTCAGGCAACCAATTCGCGCGTGAGCGTGCTTCGAAGTTCCACCCTCGAAGCGACCGCGCGCGGGGCAGCGAGCATCGCCGGACTCGGGGTGGGTGCGTTTAGCTCCCTCGAGGAGTTGAGCGAACTCTGGAGCGCCAGTGCGCGATTTGAGCCCGGTGAGCCGCTCTTCGTTGACGCTGGCTACGCCGCATGGCTACGGGCGCTCGAACGCACTTGATAGGTTCGTGACACCTAGGGGGGTGGGGTGGAGACGCATACGGCTCGTATCGTGCGCCAAGGTCTTGGTTTCGGCGAAGTCCCACGCTGGCACGACGGGCGCCTGTGGTACTCGGACTTCTATCGCCACGGCGTGTATTCGATGGACGTCGCGGGCGACGAGCGCTTGGAGCACTTCGTCCTCGCCCAACCTTCGGGACTCGGTTGGCTCCCCGACGGCGACCTTCTGTGCGTGTCGATGACCGACTGCAAGGTGCTGCGCTTTTCTGGCGACCACTCGTCGGAGTTCTGCGACATCAGCGAGTACTGCGGCTTCTGGGCCAACGACATGGTGACCTCGGCCAGTGGAATCTCCTACGTCGGGAACTTCGGCTTCGACCTTCACGCGAGGCTGCGCGAGGTCGGAGCGACAGGGTTGGCGCAGGACCGCCCACCCACGACCAACCTGGTCGTGATCTCGCCCGAGGGCGAGGTCCTCCAAGTGGTGCCCGATCTCGACTTTCCCAACGGCACGGTCATCACTCCCGACGGCGCGACGCTGATCGTTGGTGAGACGCTCTCCTGTCAGCTCAGCGCCTTTGATATCGCGAGTGACGGGACACTCTCGAATCGACGAGTCTGGGCTCAGTTAGACGTCGTTTACACCGACGGCATGTGCTTGGACGACGAGGGCCAGATCTGGCTCGCCAACGCCATCGCCCCGCAGTGTCTGAGAGTACAAGAAGGTGGCGAGATCACCGGGGTCGTCACCACGACGCAGGTGTCCTTTGCCTGCATGCTCGGAGGCGAGGACCGACGCTCGCTCTACATCATGACGTCTCCCACGAGTGATC
>JBEKYI010000023.1:0-25871 GCA_049511155.1 Acidimicrobiales bacterium | reverse complement strand
AAGTCGATGCGGGTCAGGTCTCCCGCTGTTGGCAGCGTGATCGTGGTGCCCGATGGATCTTGGATTGACGAAATTGAACCAGATCCCCCGTTGTTCGAGAACGACGCTGTGACGGACACTTGGGCCGTCCACTGGGCGTAGAGCGATAAGTCGGAAGAGAACGAATATTGCGAGCCGTTCGCGTACGAAGTTCCACTTCCGTTTGCTGACGTATTCCAATCGTCAAAGGTGAACCCAGGATTCGACAATGCAGGACTTAGATCTGCAAACGCGGTGAGGTTTTGAGCGGATGTGCCCAACTGATACGTGCTCGTGTTGTCGCTTACGTTGTCATTCTCGAAGAATGTAACGGTGTGAACGCTTGGTTCCGGAGTCCACTGTGCGTAGAGCGAGAGGTCAGACGAAAACGAGTACTGCGAGGCATCCGCGTACGAAGTTCCATTGCCGTTTGCTGAAGTGTTCCAATCGTCAAAGGTATATCCAGGATTCGAAAACGCGGGACTTAGATCCGCGAACGAGGTCAGGTTTTGAGCCGATGTGCCCAGCTGATATGTGCTCGTGCTGTCGCTCGCGTTGTCATTCTCGAAAAATGTAACGGTGTACGTCGATGGAATCGCGCCTGCAATCACTGGTTTAGCAATGATTGGCGCCACCGAAAGAAACGCCAGGACTATTCCAATCAAAAACCGTTCACGAGTCCCGGCGTATTTCCTCATCAAGCGCATTCGTATCGATCCTCATAAATGTGCTTGAAAGGTCAAGCGCAGTTCAATTCGTCTCAAGCTCGGGCTGCCCTCCCGCTTCGAATTTGAAGACGACAAATCTGTGCGATTTGCCCCACTGTTCTACCTAGTCAACGACGTGATTGAGTGAGATTTTTATAGGAGTCGAGGAGAAGTTGTCACTCCACAAAAAGTCAAGAATTGCTTTTCGACGCGCGGCGTTGACGAGCGACCTCAAACGCCGCGACACTCACCGCCACGCCGGCATTCAACGAGTTGATGCTTCCCACTTGTGGTATCGACACAACGGTCGCGCATCGCTTGCGGGTGAGAGCGGAAAGTCCCTTCTCTTCCCCGCCGACCACGATGGCAACAGGCCCACCACCTAAGTCCAAGTCATAGAGAGAGTCTTTGGATTCTCCGGCGAGTCCGACCGTCAACACCCCGGCCCGGTTGAGTTGATCGATGGCCGTGGGAATACCACCCACGTCACAGAAGGTCAGATACTCGATGGCACCCGCCGCCGTCTTTGTCACTGATGGTGAGATCCGCGCCGAGCGGTGACGCGGCAGAACTACGCCCGTCACGCCGGCTCCGTCCGCACTTCGCAGCATCGCGCCGAGGTTACGAGGATCGGTGACGCCGTCACAGACCAGCAGAAAGGGCTTGGGGGCCCGAATCAGATCGTCGAGACCGACCGTGTCAAGGTCCTGGGCGATGGCCATCACGCCCTGGTGACCTTCGGTCTTCGCTTCGCGATCTAACCGAGTCATCGAGATGAGGCTCACTGGGATGCGTTGGCGCTGCGCTTCGAATTCGATGGCGTCGAGGATGTCGGAATCGTCTTGCGCTTCGGCGATGAAGATCTTGCGCACGGCGCGACGCTTGGCGCGCAGAAGCTCAAGAACCGCGTGGCGCCCTTCGACCTGGTCGCCTCCCACTCCGTCGCGGTCGCGCGGCTTGACGCGACGACCACCACCGGGCCCAGGGTTGCGATCAGTCGGGCGGTTGGGACGTTTCGGTCCCCGAGGCGATGAAGGACGAGGACTCACGATTCGTTGCTCAACAGGACGATGGCGCTAGCGAGAACTCCCTCGCCCCGACCGATCGCACCCAGACCCTCAAAGGTCGTGGCCTTGACGGACACCGTTGCGCCAGTCACCGTGGAGAGTTCTGCAGACATGTTCGGCATATAGGCAGCGATCTTCGGACGCTCGGCCGCAATTGTCACGTCGGCCGACTCAGCTCGAAATCCTTCGGCGCGCACGAGGGCGACGGTCGCCTCAAGAAGCCATCGTGACGAGACATCGCGATACGCGGCGTCGGTATCAGGAAAGTGACGGCCAAGGTCGCCGAGGTTTGCCGCCCCCAACAGCGCATCGCACAGCGCGTGCGTCGCCGCGTCGGCGTCGGAGTGTCCGAGAAGACCGGGCCCTTCGGGCACGAGCACAAGGCCCAGCCATAGTTCGCGATTGGGGTCGTCGCTGAATCGATGAACATCGATGCCCTGGCCGATTCTCATGAGCGACTCCCCCGATCCAGGTCACTTGGATGAGTGATTTTGAGATTCGTCGCCTCGCCGGGAATAACCACGACGAGTCCCCCGATCGCCTCAACGAGACCGGCATCGTCGGTCGCGACGTCACTGGTCGCATGGGCTCGCTCCAACACATCCCGGCGAAAGCCTTGCGGGGTCTGGACCGCAACGAGGTCTTCACGATTCAGAGTCTCGGCCACCACTGTCTTTGTTCCATCGAGCGTGACACGTTTGACGGTGTCGGCCACGGGTAGGCCCGGAACGACGGCATCCGCCCCTTCTTTGATGGTGCGCACGATTGCGCGGAAGAGATCGCCCGAGGCGTTGGGTCGCGCCGCGTCGTGGACGATGACGATGTCGGCGTCACCGCAGTGAGCGAGACCATTTCGGACCGAGGCGGCTCGCGAGTCGCCGCCGGCGACGACGACGTCGGCGCCTTCGCCGGTACCGCTGTATCCCTCAGGAACAACCAGAACGACGAGATTGGAGACCTCGCGAGCGCGACTCACGCTGCGCGCGGCCACGGTATCACCATCAATGAAGAGGAACTGCTTTTCGCCGCCGAAGCGGGTGCCGCGACCCGCGGCCACCACCACGGCCGCGACCGACATGACTAGGGCAGGACCGAGGCGAGCTTTTCTTCAGCCGCTTCGGTGTCCACGTTGAGAGCGAAGGTCAACTCCGAAACGAGAATCTGGCGGGCGCGCGTGAGCATGCGCTTTTCACCGGCGCTCAGCCCCTTGTCCTTGTCGCGGATGGAGAGGTTCCGCACGACTTCGGCCACTTGGTAGATATCCCCGGAACGAAGCTTCTCGGAGTGGTTCTTGAAGCGGCGCGACCAGTTGGTCGGCATGCGCGCTTCCTTCTTGCGCAGCACGGCAAAGACTTCCTCGACCTCTTCGTCGTTGATGACGTCGCGCAGGCCGACCGACTCGGCGTTGGCGACCGGTACCATCAGGACCAGGTCGGTATAGGCGACTTTGAGCTTCAAATAGTCCTGTTTGACGTCAAAAGCCGTCATTTTCTCGATTTTTTCCACGGTACAGGCTCCGTGGTGGGGGTAGACGAGACGGTCTCCCTTTTTGTACTTACGTGGCGCGGTCATGCCTAGGGGCTCCTCAGAGGGCAACGCCCACCCGACGGGGGCGTTTGGGGGATTAACTATTTTACCAGGTTTTCGTCAATCCGTGACGAGGGAAATCACCCGTTCTTCGCGAACCACGGGAACCGTGGCCCGTTAGTCTCGGCACATCACGGAGAAGGGCGGGTCCATGAAGGCAGCGGTCTACTACCAGAACGGCGCGCCGAGCGTCTTTCGCTACGAGGACGTGCCCGACCCTACGCTCAGCGACGACGAGATCCTCATCCGGGTCGAGGCCGTCAGCATCGAAGGGGGCGACACCCTCAATCGCCTGCGCGGCGAACTGCGCACGACTCCGCACATTGTTGGCTATCAGGCTGCGGGCACCGTGGTGGGAGTGGGATCCCGGGTCGCGGACTTCGAGCCCGGCGAGCGCGTCGTCACTCTGCACTCCGATGGCTCGCACGCCGAACTTCGCACTGCCTATCCCAACTTCACCTGGAAGATCCCCGAGGGGCTCTCGAGCGAGGTGGCTTCGGCCGTCCCCACCGCCTTTGGCACCGCGCACGACAGCCTCTTCGAGTTCGGCCGGCTCGCCAAAGGCGAGACGGCTCTGATCCATGCGGGAGCGAGCGGTGTGGGCATCGCGGCTATCCAGATGGCCAAGCGCGCCGGAGCGACCGTACTCGCCACCGCCTCGAGCGACGAGCGCCTCGAGCGGCTCGTTGAGTTCGGGCTCGACGCCGGCATCAACTACGTCCACGACGACTTTGTCGCCCGAGTGCGCGAACTCACCGAGGGTCGAGGGGCCGACGTCATCGTCGACTCGGTGGGCGGAGAAAACCTGCAAAAGAGCCTGCGCGCGCTGGCCTATCGGGGGCGATGCGTGAGCATGGGCGACGCCGGACGCGAGACCGCGAACTTGCTCGACATCACCCCGATGCGCCAAAACAATCAGAGTTTCACGAGGTACTTTCTGGGCGCGGAGCTGTTCCTGGGCACCCGTGCCTACGCCCAGATCGCCTCCATCCTCGACGAAGTCGCCTCGGGCGACCTTCGAGTGGTCATCGACCGCACCTTCCCGCTCTCCGAAGCCGAAGACGCCCACGCGTACATCGAGAGTCGACAGAGCTTCGGACGGGTGCTCCTCATTCCTTGAGGATGGCCTCGTGCGTCGATGGGTCAGCACCCAAGTGCGCTGTGGTGACTGAGTCCGTCTCCCCCACGCCCTGCGCGACGGCGATGGCATCGGCCAACGAGTGACAACGCCGTAGTTGCACTCCCGCAACGTCGTCGCAGTCCCCGTCGCCCGGCACGATGACCATCTCGGCGCCTAGACGAGCCGCTTCTCGCACGCGTCGTGTGAGACCCGATACCGCGCGCAACTCTCCCGCGAGACCGACCTCCCCGATAGCCACCACGCTGGCAGGCACCGCGAAGCCTTTGGTCGCCGAGGCGACCGCGAGCGCGAGCGCGAGGTCGACGTCTGGCTCATTGGCCCCCAACCCGCCCGCGGTCGCGGCGAAGACATCCAGGGCGCTCGTATCCACGCCGCAGCGCGACTCCAGCACCGCCAAGAGCAAGGAGAGGCGCGGCGAGGAGACGTGATACGCGACGCGACGCGTCGAACCCGACGCGTGAGCGACGAGCGCCTGAATCTCCACCATCAACGACCGAGAGCCGTCGTTGGTCACCGTGAGGACGACCCCGGGCACGTCCAGTCGCGGCCCGCGAAGCGTCGAGGCGTCCCGGAGTTCGCGCAGACCCTCACTCACCATCTCAAAGAGCCCCACCTCACCGGTGGGACCGAAACGATGCTTCTGAGCTCGGACAATGCGCAACGTACCGTGACGATCTCCCTCAATGCGCACGACCGTGTCGACGAGGTGTTCAAGCGCGCGAGGGCCGGCGAGTTCACCGTCCTTGGTCACGTGACCAATGAGCAGCAGTGCCGTGCCCATTGACTTCGCTGCCGCACACAGGCGCTCGGCGCCGTTGCGTATCTGGGTCACCGACCCCGACGAACTCGTGAGCGCGTCGTCACTCATCGCCGAAATCGAGTCGACGACGCAGAGGGCTCGGGGCGCTGAAGCCAGCAGATCGACCGCATCGCCGATGCTCGTCGTCGTCGCTATGTCGAGGCTATCGGGCACGTCACCGAAGCGGCGCGCACGACGGGCGACCTGCGGCGCGGATTCCTCGGCGGCGATCAGCAGCACGCTCTCATCACGAAGGCTCAGCGCGCGAAGTGCGAGCAGGGCGAGGGTGGACTTGCCAACGCCCGGCTCACCGAAGAGAAGGGTCGTCGAACCGGGAACGAAGCCACCGCCCAATACTCGATCCAGCTCGCCAATCCCTGAAGACACCAGCGCACTGGACTCATCGCCCACGTCGCGCAGAGCGCCCGTCGCCACACTCGCGCGAACGGGCGATGGACCGCTCACCTCGTCCAGAGAGTTCCACTGTGCACACGCGCCACAGCGCCCCTGCCAGCGTGGTGCGCTCGTTCCACAGAGTCGACAGACATAGCGGACGTGGCTCTTCACGCCAGCAAAGTTAGGTGGTGAGTGTGACGCGACTACGCGTTGGCGGTGTCTTCGAAGTCCACCGAGGGCGGCAGGCCCTCGACGCCCTCGAAGGTGAGGTAGGTCCCGTCCTCGCCCTCGGCGGCATCGACCACGATGGTCTGGCCCGCGTGGAACTCCTTGAACAGGATCTTCTCGCTCAACGCGTCCTCGACGTACTGCTGGATTGCGCGACGCAGCGGACGAGCACCCAACTCGGGGTCGTAGCCCTTTTCGGCCAGGTAGCTCTGAGCCTTGGCCGAGAGCTCCAGACCCAGCCCCTGGGTGCCCAACTGGTCACGCAGTCGCGTAATGAACATGTCGGCCACGGCGATGACCTCTTCCCTCGTGAGTTCGTGGAAGACGATCGTGTCGTCGATGCGGTTGAGGAACTCGGGCCGGAAGTGCGCCTTCAAAGCCTGATTGACCTTTTCCTTCATGCGCTCGTGGGAAACGGAGTCCGAACCCTTGCCAAAGCCGATGGCGGCCTTGCGCAGATCGGACGTGCCGAGGTTGGAGGTCATGATGAGAATCGTGTTCTTAAAGTCCACCGCACGACCCTGGGAGTCCGTCAGACGTCCGTCCTCGAGGATCTGCAACAGGGTGTTGAAGACATCGGGGTGCGCCTTTTCGACCTCGTCGAACAGGACCACCGAAAAGGGCTTGCGGCGTACGGCCTCGGTCAACTGACCACCTTCGTCGTAACCGACGTAGCCGGGGGGCGAGCCCACCAGACGCGACACCGAGTGCTTCTCCATGTACTCGGACATGTCGAGTTGAATCAATGCGTCGGCGTCGTCGAAGAGGAACTCGGCGAGCGTCTTGGCGAGTTCGGTTTTGCCCACGCCGGTGGGGCCGAGGAAGATGAATGATCCACCCGGACGCTTGGGGTCCTTGAGACCCGCGCGCGTGCGGCGAATGGCTCGGCTGAGCGAGGTCACGGCCTCGTCCTGGCCGATGACGCGCTTGTGGAGTTCGTCCTCCATGCGCAGCAACTTGACGGTCTCTTCTTCGGTCAAGCGGTAGACCGGAATGCCGGTCCACACCGCGAGCACTTCGGCGATGGTCTCTTCGTCCACCAGGTCAAAGGACTCGCCACCCGAGTTAAGGACCGCGGCGTCGAGCTCTTCACGCTTAGCCATGAGATCTTGTTCTTTTTGGTCGAGCGACTTGGCCAGATCGAGGTGACCCGAGTCCAGGGCCGACTCCTTCTCTCGACGCAGGCGCAAGAGGTCCTCGTCAATCAACTTGGCCGCCGCCGGAGTGTCCATGCGGCGGATCCGCAGACGGCTCCCCGCTTCGTCGATGAGGTCGATGGCCTTGTCGGGCAGGAAACGATCCGAGATGTAGCGATCGGACATGTTGGCCGCCGCAACCAGCGCCTGGTCGGTGATCTTGACCGAGTGGAACTCCTCGTAGACCTCGCGCAGGCCCTTGAGAATCTCGATGGTCATCGCGACCGAGGGCTGCTCAACCTTGACGGGCTGAAAGCGCCTCTCGAGCGCGGCGTCCTTTTCGATGTGCTTGCGGTACTCGTCGATCGTGGTCGCGCCCACGGTCTGGAGTTCGCCGCGCGCCAGCATGGGCTTCAAAATCGAGGCAGCGTCGATCGCGCCCTCGGCGGCTCCCGCGCCCACCAGAGTGTGGATCTCGTCGATGAACAAGATGATGTCGCCGCGCGTGCGGATCTCCTTCAAGACCTTCTTCAGGCGCTCTTCGAAGTCACCGCGGTAGCGGCTGCCGGCCACCAGCGCGCCGAGGTCGAGGGTGTAGAGCTGCTTGTCCGCCAGTGTGACGGGCACCTGATTGGCGACGATGCGCTGGGCCAGGCCCTCGACGATGGCGGTCTTGCCCACGCCGGGCTCGCCGATCAACACGGGATTGTTCTTGGTGCGCCGCGAGAGCACCTGCATGACGCGCTCGACCTCTTTTTCTCGGCCCACCAGTGGGTCGAGCTTGCCGTCACGGGCGAACTGGGTGAGGTTGCGACCAAACTGATCGAGGACGGCCGAGCCACCTGCGCCTTCGGTGTCGCCCTTCGCGCTGGAGCCCGAACTGACCGCCCCGGCTTCCTTGCCGGCCTGGCCGGACATCATCTGTATTACCTGGGTACGAACACGGGCCATGTCGGCGCCGAGGTCGTTGAGGACCTGGGCGGCCACGCCCTCGCCCTCGCGCACCAGGCCGAGGAGCATGTGCTCGGTCCCGATGTAGGAGTGGCCCAGTTGCAGGGCCTCGCGCAGGGAGAGTTCCAGCACCTTCTTGGCGCGAGGAGTAAAGGGGGGCGAGCCCGGAGACGGGTTGGTATTGGCCCCGATGGCCTCTTCCACCTTCTCGCGTACGACGTCAAAGGTGACCCCCAGGGCGTCCAGCGCCTTGGCCGCGACGCCCTCGCCTTCGCGGATGAGACCCAACAAGATGTGCTCGGTCCCAATGAAGGCGTGGTTCAGATCGCGAGCCTCTTCCTGGGCGAGGACCAACACTCGCCGGGCACGGTCGGTGAAGCGCTCAAACAATGGTCATCCTTTGTTCGTTTAATTGCAGTGTACCGGTCCTATAAGTCGTTGAGACTGAGCCCCTCGGACCACCAAGAACGCGTCCTCTAATGTGTTTTGCGTGAACCCCCTGGAGCAATTAGGGCTGGCGTCAGTCGACGACGACCTCGTTCGACTCGAGGTATTGCTCACCGAAGCCGTCGTCTTCGGCGATCCCTACTTGGATGCGGTCACCACGCACCTCATCGACGCGGGGGGCAAGCGACTGCGCGCGTCCCTGGCGATCGCCTCGGCCACCAGCGGGGAGCGCGAGGCCACCCACGACGAACTCATGGGCGCGGTGTCCCTGGAGTTGATGCACCTGGCCTCGCTATACCACGACGACGTCATGGACGAGGCCACGATTCGGCGCAACGTCGAGAGCGTGAATGCCCGCTACGGCAACCTGATCGCGATCGTGGCCGGGGACTACCTGATGGCGCGCTCGGCCGGCATCGCCGCCGACTTGGGTGCGCCGGCGGCGAGCCTGCTCGCTCGCACCTTGGCCTGGCTCACCCGCGGCCAGGTCAGCGAAGTGCGCACCGCCTATGCCCTTGATCGCTCCGAGCACGACTACTTCGTCGCGATCGAAGGCAAGACCGCGGCCCTCATGTCATCGAGTTGTCGCATGGGCGCGATGACGGCGGGCCTCTCCGTCGATGAGACCGAAGCACTGGCCGAGTTCGGACGCTGCTTTGGCATGGTGTACCAGTTGCGCGACGACATCTTGGACTTAACGGCGACCAACAACCAATTGGGCAAGCCCGCGGGCCAGGACCTCGCCGAGGGCATCTACAGCCTGCCGACCCTCTACGCGCTGCGCGACTCACGCCAGGCCGATGAACTCTCGTCGATACTCGGTCATCCCCTCGAAGACGACGAGCGCGAACACGCGCGCAAACTGGTCGTGGCGACCGACGGCATCGACCGCACCGTGCTCGCCGCCAATCGCTTTCTCGCCGACGCACATCGCGCGATCGCGGTGTTGCCGAGCGCGAAACTGCGCGTCGGCTTTACCGCGCTCATCTCCTCGCTCCTCGAAGACTTGCCGCTCTAACTGCGCTCGGGCTTAAGCGTCGGAAAGGCGATGACCTCTTTGATGTTGGACTCATCGGCCAGCAGCACGGCCAGTCGATCCATGCCCAGCCCGAGACCGGCCGTGGGGGGAAGTCCCCACTCCAGGGCCATGATGTAGTCCTCGTCGATGAGCATCGTCTCGTCTTCGCCAGCCGCCGCCAAGCGCGCCTGGTCTTCGAAGCGCGCCCGTTGCTCCACGGGATCGTTGAGCTCAGAAAAGCCATTCGAAAGTTCGCGGCACGCGGCATAAGACTCGAAGCGCTCGGTGAGCTCGTCGTCACGGCGGTGCCGACGCGAGAGAGGCGAGACCTCGACGGGGTACTCGGTGAGGAAGGTCGCGTCCCACAGCGTCTCGTCCGCGCGCGCTTCGGCCAGTTCGGCCAAACAGCGCCCCGCTCCCCAGGACGGGTGTACGTCCACTCCGCGCTCACGCAAATACCCCGCCAGTTCCTCGCGCGGCGTGTGCACCGAGACCTCGCGGCCCGCGGCTTCGCTGGCCAGTTCGGCCATCGTGCGTCGGGGCCAGGGCGTCGTAAAGGACATGGGACGACCCTGGTACTCGAACTCCGTCGTGCCCAGCACGTCCATCGCGACACCGGCCACCAGCTCTTCGGTGAAGGACATCATGTCTTCAAAGTCCCAGTAGGCGGCATAGAGCTCCAGCATGGTGAACTCCGGGTTGTGACGAGGACTCACGCCTTCGTTGCGAAAGACCCGGCCAAGTTCGAAGACCCGCTCGAATCCCCCCACCACCAGTCTCTTGAGCCACAACTCGGGCGCGACGCGCAGGTAAAAGTCACTGTCAAAGGCGTTGTGCTTGGTCACGAAGGGACGAGCCGATGATCCCGAGGGAATCGGGTTCAAGATTGGAGTCTCCACCTCCATGAATCCCGCGGCCCAGCACCGTTCGCGCACCGCGCGAACGACGTCGCTACGACGCTGGAGTGAGCGACGCGTGGTGTCATTGGCCCACAGGTCAGCCTCGCGATGGCGATATCGGAGGTCGAAGTCGGCGATGCCCGCCCACTTGTCGCCAAAGTTGCGCACCGCCTCGGCCAGGCGTTCCCAGGCAGCGACCTTGACCGAGAGTTCGCCGCGCTTGGTGCGCACGACCTCACCGACGACTCCCACCCAATCGCCCAAGTGCAGTTTGGTGAACTCATCGAATCGCTCGGCGATGCCCTCGAGCGCGAAGAGCTGGATCTCACCGGTCGAGTCGCGCATGGTGGCAAAGGCCAGCTTTCCCTGGCGACGTAGCAGGACGATCCGCCCCGCCACGTGAACGACCTGGCCCGACTCTTCGCCATCAGCCAGATGCGAGTAGGCGTCCTGGAGGGCGGCGGCGTACGCGTCGTGGGCGAACTGGTAGGGCGAAGTCACGTGGTCTCTTTCGAAAAATTCCTTTCATGCACGATACGCAATCCATGCAGGGTCAACCACGGTTCGATGATCCGGACGTACTTGGTGTGAGGGGCGATGAGGCCCGCGAGCCCTCCGGTGCCGATGACCGTGGCGTCGCCGAGCTCGTCGAGAATTCGTTCGACCATGCCGTCGACCTGTGCGGCGAAGCCGTACAGCACGCCACTTTGAATGGATTCGCCCGTCGAACGGCCAATGACCGAGCGCGGACGCACCAGCTCCACCGATCGCAAGGCCGAGGCGTGGGTGTAGAGCGCCTCGAGCGAGATCGCCACTCCTGGGGCGATCGCTCCGCCGAGGTACTCGCCCTTCGCGCTAATCACGTCAAAGACAGTGGCCGTGCCCATATCGACGACGACGGCCGCTCCCGGGTAGAGGTCGTAGGCACCCACCGCGTCGGCCACGCGATCGGCCCCCACCTCGCGCGGGTTCTCGTAGAGAATCGGCATGCCCGACTTGGTGCCCGGTCCCATCACGGTGAGCGGGAGATCGGAGAACCAGCGTCCGGCCATCCGGCGCAGTTGGGTCGTGACCGTCGGCGCCGAGGAGCAGATCGCGATCTCGCTCACCGTCGCCTTCAGATCCAGACCCTCGAGATCGAGAAGTTGCGTCAAGGTCATGGCGTGCTCGTCGGGCGTGCGATCCAAGACGGTCGAGGTGCGCCAGTGATAGGCGAGACCGTGCTCGCCACTGGCTCGCGCGAAACCCATCGCCTCGGGCGACTCCTCTTCGGCCTCGCCGAAGAGACCGATCAGCGTCTCGGTGTTGCCGACGTCCATCGCGAGCAGCATTAGTTGCTCACCACGGTGACCGGCCCATTGTCGAGCAAACGTACACCGTCAACGAATCCCGCCACGAGCGCGCGCCGACAGCCAGCTTCGTCGTCGCGCGTGGACTCCAGCGTGGCGGGATCCACCACGTCGGCGTAGGCGACCTCGATGCCCGAGTCGTCGAGAATCGTGCGCATGGTCGAGCGCAAGGTGCTCGCGCGAGCGCTCGTCGTCGCCACGTAGGAGAGGGCGCGTGAGAGTCCGAGTGCGCGGCGCCGACCCTCGGGCGAGAGCCGAGCGTTGCGACTCGAGAGGGCGAGACCGTCAGGGTCGCGCACGATGGGACAGCCCACCACCTCCACATCAAAGCCCAGGTCGTGTACCAGTTGACGCACGACGGCCAGTTGTTGGAAGTCCTTCTCGCCAAAGAAGGCCCGGCAGGGCCCGGTCACGGCGAAGAGTTTCGTGACCACACTCGCCACGCCATCGAAGTGCCCTGGTCGGCCCGATCCTTCGAGGACGTCGCCGATGCCGCTCACCGAGACCGTCGTGGGAGTGCACTTGGGATAGTCGGGCCACATCTCCTCAAGCGTGGGAACGATCAAGCAGTCGACGCCACTCTCCGTTGCGATCTCGCGATCGCGCTCGAGAGTGCGTGGGTAGTGCGCGAGGTCACTCTCGTCGCCGAACTGACGAGGGTTCACAAAGACTGTGGCCAGCACGACGTCGCAGGTCTCGCGAGCCGCCCGAAAGAGCGACTTGTGCCCACCATGCAGCGCGCCCATGGTGGGCACGAGACCGACCCGCCGTCCGGCGCCGCGTTCGCCGACGGCGAACGCACGCCACGCGTCGATCTGGGTGAGTTCGATCACGGGGCGGAGGCCACTCGACGCTGCTCGGCGAGTTCGAAGGCCGCACGCGCGAGCGCCACGTAGGTGGCGCGCTCGCTCTCGGGGATCGCGGCGAGGTGCGCGTCGATGGTGGCAAAGTCCGAGCGCGACGCCGGACCGGTGAGGGCACGCGTCGCTCCGCGCTCCTCGACGTCACTGAGCGCCTGGTGGATCAGGGGAACGAAGTCGTCAAACGTGAGACCGGCCGCCTCGGCCAGGATCTCAACGTGACCCAGAAGAGCGACGAGGTGGTTGGCGGCCACGGTGGCCGTCGCGTGATAGGCGGCGCGCTGGTCGTCGCGTAGACGAATCACGCGGCCCCCCAACGAAGCGACGATGTCGTTGACGACGTCGTCACCACCAACGCTGAAGAGTGCTCCTCGCAGACGAGTAGCGCCTACCTCGTTCGACGACAGGACGACCAAGGGGTGCAGCAATCCCGCGCGCGGATGACGTGACACTTCGCTGAGTCCGCGCGAACCCGCGACGTGCACCACGACGCGACTCTCGCGGGGTTCGAGTTGCGCCGAGACGGCTGCGATCGCGTCGTCGGGAACGCACAGCACGACAACCTCGGCGTCGCCGACCAAGTCGAGTTCGTCGTGGTGCACAAGGCGAACCGCGTGGCCAACGTCGACCAGGGCCGTAGCAAATGAAGTGCCGGCGCGCCCGGCGCCCACGATGGCGATGTTCATGTCTGGCTCCACTTCCCGTTCCGGCCCCACGGGTGCCGTTCGGTCGCTAGCGCAACGAAGAAAGTGTACCGAGTTTGGTGACGTGTCCCGTCGCGGCCGCCAACTGAGCGTCGGTCACGAGATTCGGAGCCAACTCGGCCAAGGGAACCAGCACGAATGAGCGCTCGTACATCCGAGGGTGGGGCACGGTCAGCTCGGGCAGATTGAGGCTCTCGCCACCCACCAGCAACACGTCAACGTCCAAGGTGCGCGGACCCCAGCGCACCTCGCGCGTGCGCTCGGCATCCTCCTCGGCGCGCCGCGCGCGCTCGAGCAACTCGCGGGCACTTTCACGAGTGGCGACTTCCATGACCAGATTCCAAAAGTTCTCCTGGTCCACTCCCCCGACGGGCTCGGTCTCGTAGACCGAGGAGAGACGGTACTCGTCGTCTCGGGCGAGCGCGTCGATCGCGCCGGCCAGATGCGCGTGCCGATCGCCGACGTTGGAACCGAGCGAGAGATAGGCGAGGCGCACTAGGAGCGGGTCACCGTACAGCGCACGCCGACCGTGGCGACGTCTTCGGGTACGGGCGGGCGCAGCTTGCGCACCGCGACCGTGACCGCGTCGATCTCCTCGTCGTACGCGAGCACCTCGCGCGCCACGCGGTACGCGAGGGTCTCGAGCAACAAGAACTCACCGTCGCGCGCCACCCGCGTGGCCAGCGCAAGGACGTCGGCGTAGTTGGTCGTTTCGGCGAGGTCGTCGCTCATCGACGCCGCTTCGAACGCCCGAACGATGTCGATGTCCAGGGCGAGGGGTTGGGCGCGATCGCGTTCTTCGGCGAGCACGCCCACCACCGCGCCCACGCGCAGCTCGCGCAGTTCGATGAGATCACTCACGGTCGTCCTCGGGTAGGTCCATGAGCACGGAGCGTCCATCGGGACCGATCGAGCGCTTGAAGAGTCGCTCAACCAGCGCGATGGAAGCGGGGACCGTGGCCACCTTTTGACTCCACACGAGATAGCCGGCCACGACGCCGAGCAGGCGATCAGAGACCTCGTCGCCGTGCAAGAGAACCGTGGTGTTGTTCTCCATGCAGTGAGCCACGTCGTGGTAGCAGGCCTCGAGCACCTCGCGCTGGTGTGCGCCGCCGCGCAACGCGTAGTGACTCGCACTCAGTCCGTGCTCGAAGTAGGCGTTGGCGTTCTGCATGCTCGGCAGGATCGAGATAACCCGCCCGAATCCCTGGTGCTTGAGCCACAGCAGTTCTTCGTCTCGACGAACCTGGCGGTGGACGGTGGTGGAACCACCCGGACGTTCCGAGACCGCCAAGATCCCCTTGTAGACCCAGGTGAAGCCGCGCGGCTCGATGCCCGCTGCCCACTTGCCCTTCACGGGGTCAGGACCTCAGTCCGGGGAACCAGGAGGTCCCGCAGCTGTACCGTTTCTTGCACATCGTGCACGCGGACCATACTGACACCTTGCACCAGGGCCCAGGCCTCCGTTGCCAGTGACGCCTCCAGACGCTCATCGACGTCGAGGGTAGCGCGACCGAGCTGGCGCAGGAAGCTTTTGCGGCTGGTGCCGATGAGCACGCCCGCGTCGTAGCGTTCGGCCAGCGCCACGAAGTGATCGCAGTGCGCAAGCAACGTCAGGTTGTGCTCGACGGTCTTGCCGAACCCGATGCCCGGGTCGAGCCACAGTGGGGCGACGCCCGCAGTGCGGGCTCGTTCGGCTACGCGGGCCAGAAACTCGCTGACTTCGCCCACCACGTCGTCGTAGTGCGGGTTGACCTGCATGGTGCGCGAGTCGCCCTGGCGGTGCATGCCGACGTATCCCACCCCTAACTCGCCGGCCACCTCAACCAGTGTCGCCGAGACATCGTTGAGCACGCTCGCCCCGGCCGCACTCGCGGCGCGCGCGACCGACTCCTTTTGTGTGTCGATCGACACCGGACCGAGTTGCGCGAGGGCAGCAACCACCGGCACGACGCGGCGGATCTCCTCTTCTTCGTCGACCGGCTCGGCTCCGGGGCGCGTGGACTCTCCGCCCACGTCAACGATGTCCGCCCCCTGGTCGAAGTGATCGCGTCCGCGCGCGATCGCCTCGCCGGCGGCGAGCGTGCGTGAAAAGGGAACGAAGGAGTCGGGCGTCACGTTCACGATGCCCATGACCGAGGGCCTCAGCGCCACGTAGACCTTCGTTGATGGATGTACTGCAGCGCCTCGGCGCGAGTCTTGGCGTCGTCGCGAAAGATCCCTCGCACGGCCGAGGTGACCGTGGTCATGCCGTCCTTCTTCACTCCGCGCATCGACATGCAGAAGTGCTCGGCCTCGACGACGACGATCGACCCTCGAGGTTGCAGTTCGCGTTCGATCGTCTCGACGATCTCGGTGGTCATGCGCTCTTGGACCTGGAGACGCCGGGCGTAGCCCTCGACCACGCGTGCGAGTTTCGACAGGCCGGTGATACGCCCGCTGTCGCCGGGCAGATATGCCACGTGGGCCACGCCGACGAAGGGCACGAGGTGGTGTTCACACAACGACGTGAAGGGAATGTCGCGCACCATGACCATCTCGTCGTGTCCGATCTCAAAGCCCACGCGCAGGTGCTCGCCCGGGTCCTTCTCCACCCCCTTGAAGAGCTCGGCGTACATCTCGGCGACGCGTCGCGGGGTCTCGATGAGCCCCTCGCGATCGGGATCGTCGCCGATCGCCGCCAGCAACTCGCGCACGAGCTCTTGGACCCTCGGCTGATCGACCACCTAGGCCTCGCCGATGAAAGTGTAGATCGCGTCGAGGTTGCGGTAGCGCTCCGCGACGTCGAGGCCATAGCCCACCACGAAGTCGGCGGGAATCGTGAAACCCACGTACTTGAGCGACTGTTCCACGCGCTGCTCGCCCTCCTTGAGCAGCAGCGCACAGACCTCCAGGCTCGACGGCGAGCGAGCGCCGAGGTACTGGCGCAGGTAGTTCAGCGTCAGACCCGAATCAACGACGTCTTCGACGATGAGCACGTCGCGATTTGTGAGGTCAACGTCGAGGTCCTTGACGATGCGCACCACGCCGCTGGTCTTGGTGGCCGCGCCGTACGACGAGACCGCCATGAAGTCGACCTCCACGGGTAGTTCGATGGCCCTCATGAGGTCGGACATGAAGTTGATCGCGCCCTTCAAGACCCCCACCAGCAACGGCGGCTTCTCGGCGTAGTCGATCGTAATCTGGGCTCCGAGGTCGCACACTCGCGAGCGCAGTTCCGTGGCCGAGACGACCACCTCGCCCAGCACGCCCTTGGCCCAGGTTGCGGTGAAATCGTCGGGAGAGTGTCTATCCATGTCAGGTCAGCGTAGTGGAGTCGCCTTCGAGCGCGAGGCGCTGCGCGCGGCGCGAAAGCCGTCGACCGCCCTCGAGTTCGGCCGCGACAACCTCCCCGTCGATCACGCGCAGCGCTCGCTCGATCTCGGCGCTACTCGGCGGATGACTCTCACCGAGGTCGTCACGTCGCGCCAGCTTTCCGCGGAGCCAGCGCACCAGACGTGCGCGCGGCCAGTCGCGAAGTTCGCGACAGTCCACGTCCTCGACGCTGCGGGCCAGGTCGTCTCTCAGCAACTCACTCAGCCACTCTCGATCGTCAAAGAGAATCTCGGCCTGGCGCGCGAGCAGGGGCACCATGTCGCGCTCGGCGACGTCGTTGAGCAGCGGGAGGAGCTGGTGACGCACGCGGTTGCGCCGATAGGTGAGATCGTGGTTCGTCTCATCGATCCGCGCGGTCAACCCGCGCGCGGCAACGTACTGCGCCACGGCCGCGCGCCGCAAACCCAACAGGGGCTTCGTCGAGTCGTTGACCAGTGGCGAGAGTCCGTCGATTCCCGCACCGCGCAACATATTGAGCAGAACTGTCTCAGCGAGGTCGTCCATGGTGTGGCCAGTGAGAGTTCCTTGGGGCAGCACGCGGCGTCGCTCGGCGCGAGCGCGCGCTTCGAAGTTGGGTCCCGCCTCAACGAGAACGTCGTGGACGACGACCGGCACCCCAAGCGAGTTCGCGACGTCAACCACATACTGGGCGTCGGCGGCACTGTTCGCCCGAGCGTGATGATCGACGTGGTGCACGCGCACATCCAACTGCGCCTCGAGCGCGAGTAGGAGCAGCCCCAGAGAGTCGGGGCCACCCGAGACGGCGAGATCGGCCTGTGTTTTAGGCGGGGCAAAACGACACGCGAGTAGAAGTTCGGCGCCCGTCACGCCTTTAGGTTATGCACCCATCATCGCCGGAACCTCGTTGCGCGCAGCAACGCGGCGGGGCCGTCGACCGTAGGCGCGGCGCCACCACGCGAAGAGTCGCCCGGCAATGAACCAGAGCGCGCTGAACGTGCCGACCCAGAATCCCACGGGCCAGTTGGTCGTAAACGAACACGCCAGCGCGCCCCAAATGGTGAGGAGAGCGAGAACCACCGACAGCGCCATGGCCACGAGCGAGCGATCGCTGAAGGAACGCGCCGCAGCGGGAGGTCCGATCATCAGCGTGAAGATCAACAACGCACCCACGACCGGCACGGTCATCGTGGTGGCACAGGCCAGGATCACCAGGAAGATGAGTTCCAGGCGCTGGGGCTTGAGACCGCGTGCAGCGGCGATCTCCGGAGCGATCGACGACATCAACAGCGGCCGGTAGAAGAAGGCCACCGCGCCGATACACACCACGCCCAAAGCGATCACCGGCCACAGTTGTCCCGTACTCACGCCCAGGATCTCTCCGAACAGCAGCGAAAAGATGGCCGGTTCGTACTCCGTGCTTTGGCTGATGAACGCCGCGCCCAGGGCCAACATCATCACGAGCGCCAGCGCGGTCACGGCGTCGGCGCGTCCACGCCGCGACAGCGTGGCGATGCCCAGCGCAGCGGCCAACGAAAAGACGCCCAGGCCAATGAGGGGGTTGAGCGCGATCAGGTTCGCTCCCGCCGCACCGGCGAAGGCTCCGTTGGGAATCGCGTGCGCCGCAAAGGCCGAGCCGCGCATCACTACGAAGAAGCCGACCACGCCGGCCACCACCGCCACCACCGACCCGATCAACCACGCGTTCACCATGAAGCTCGAAAACATCAGTGGCTCGCCTCCAGCGCGAACGAAGCGCTCACACTCGTACGTCGCCGCCTCGCGGGTAGGCCCGAGAACAAGTACCCCACAAAGACCAGCGCCACGATAAAGAAGCTGACCGGAAGTCCTTGGCTCGAGGGAAACCAGTAGTAGCTGTCGTAGGCCAGCGTGATTCCCAGCCACGTTGCCACCACGCCCCAGAGCGAGGCGACCACCAGAGTGGCGCGCAAGTTGGTCGTCGCGCGCAGAGCCGCGGCCGCGGGACCAATCAGCAGAGCCGTCGAGAGGATTGAGCCGATCGCGATCGACGACAGGGCAACCGCGATGGGTATTCCTCGGGCGGCCGCCAGGTCAGGACTCACCGAACTGAGCAGCAATGGTCGATAGATGACGAACAGCAAGCCCAAGGTGATGGCGCTCAGCACGGCCATCAGCGGGATGGTCGAGGAACTGAGCGTGAAGATGGACCCAAAGAGAATCTGTTGGCTCACGCCCGTCGACGCACTCCGGGTGGTGTCGAGGTACAAAAACAGAGCGGACAGTCCGGTGGCGAATCCGAGGACTACGCCGGTGGCGATGTCACGTCCGCGCAAGCGCTCGACGCCCACGAGCTCCATGGCGCCGGCGCCGATGACCCCGGCGCTCAGAAATCCGACCAACGGACTCGCACCGTAGAAAAATGCGCCCGACCCGCCGGTCGTGGCCACATCGGTCAGGGCGTGTCCGGCAAACGACTGGCCACGCATCACGGTGAACACCCCGACGATCGCCGACACGATCGCGCTGACCGCTCCCACGACCAGTGCGACGTGAACGGGACTACTGGAAAAGAAGCCGGGCTCAAAGATGAAGTGCACGGCTAGGAGAGCGTCAACGTCGAGTGCTCGGGAATCTGTGCGTCGTCTTGACCGGGTTCGGTCACCACCAGCACGCGCCCGTGCAATTTGAGGACGTCCACGTGCTGGCCATACAGCGCGCTCAAGACGTCGGAACGAACAACTTCGTCGGTGGTGCCGCTGGCGGCATGCCCATTCGTGAGATACACGATGCGATCCATAACGGGCAACAAGGCATTCATCTCGTGAGCCGACAGCAGTACTGCGACCTGGCGATCGGTGACCACTCGGTGGAGCAACGACACGATCTCCTGAACGCTCTTGGGATCCAAGTTCGCCAGCGGTTCATCGAGCACCAGCAACGCCGGCTCACTCACCAGGGCGTGAGCGATCAAAACGCGCTGTTGCTCGCCGCCCGAGAGGCTGCCCACGCGACTGTTCGCAAATCGTAGGGCGTCCACGTCCGCGAGAATCTGCTCGACGCGAACGCGTTGCGCCGGCGTTCGTCGAGAGAAGCCCAACCGATGGGCGTCAAGGCCGAGGGCAACGAAGTCGCGCGCGCGCAAAGGCACGTCAGGATCGAGGAGAACTTTCTGGGGAACGTACCCGAGAGCGTGGCTCGCCTTCGCGCGCGCTTCGCCGAGTACGCGTATCTCGCCGCCGTCCAGTCGCTGGAGCCCGAGGATCGCGCGCAACAGCGTGGTCTTGCCCACGCCGTTGGACCCAATGAGTCCGGTGAACTCGCCGCGACGCACCTCGAAACTGACGTCGTCAAGGATCGCGCGCCCGCCGAGCGACACGCTGATGTGCTCGACCTCAAGGACGGGGGCCTCGCTGTTTATAACTTCTCCGTCGATTTGTGCGAGGCTACCGCCGCGTCGATCGCCGGGCCGTCTTGCGAATGGAAGTCGTGAGCGAGTCCACGACTTGTTGGTTGTAGCAGAAGAGCTTGACCTGATGCTTGGTGAAGAATCCGTCTTCGAGCGTGACGTCCTCGGGCGCAGGGTCCACGCCGTTCATGATGTCGGCTTGGAAGACGAAGGGGGTGAGGATCTTGGCGCCCATCGCCTGGAGAAGATAGTCGGCGACGGGTTCGGTGACCGCAACCGGGGTGTTCGGGTACTTGGCTTTGAACGCCGCGATGGCGCTGAGCCATGGCTGGAGCGACGCGTCAAACGTCGTGAGGTTGGCCTGAAAGTACGCCTTATGGCTCGGAGCGAGCTTGTCCAGTGCCTTGACCATCGCCTTGGCGACCGCCGGCATGGTAGTGGGCTTGTACCAGAGGTGCGGATTAGGAGTATCGGTGGGTAGACCCAGCACGTCCTGGGCGACGATGACGTGTCGCGTCGCGTTGGGCGAGGCCGCTTCGATGTTGTTCATGAAGCCGTCGTAGCCCACGCCGTTTTGCACGATGAGCTGGGCCCTGGCCACCTCTTCGGCGACGCTGGCGCTCGCTTCAAAGGTGTGGGGATCGGTGTTCGGATTATTCAGGATCGACGAGACCGACACATATTTTCCCCCGATCTGGCTCAAGACGTTGGCGTACTCGTTCTCCGCTCCGATAGCCACGATGAGATGGGACGAACTGGCCCCTGAGGGTCCGGCGACCAGTGTGCCCAGTGACGCGGCGAGAGCCACGAGCGCCGCCGCCAACGAGCATTTTGCTAAGGATTGAATCGCCATGTCTCGAGCGTAGAATGAGACTGAGTCTCATTACAACTGAGACAAGTAGCTAAGTGGAGGACAACGTGAGTTTCGCAAATGGGACGCACCACCCCGCCGACGCGTCGCACTCAGTGCTCCACGAACTGGTGGAAGTTCACCTACGCCGTATCGACCAGCGATACACCGCAGGTCGCCAAGCGGTGGTTGAGCTTCTGGCCACGAGCGGACGTCCGCTCAGCATCTCGGACATCGCCCACGCGATTCCTGACGTTCCACGAAGTTCGGCCTACCGTCACTTGTCGGACCTTCAAGAGGCCGGTGTGGTGCGGCGCATCGCGGCCAACGACGAGTTCGCTCGCTTCGAGCTCGCCGAGGACCTCACTCACCATCACCACCACCTGTTGTGCTCGCTGTGCGGGCGAATCATCGACGTCACGCCGACGAGCGACTTCGAGCAAACCGTGAGCGCCATGGTCGATGAACTCACCCAGCAGCAGGGCTTTCGCGCGACCTCGCACGCCCTCGACGTGATCGGACACTGCGCCTCGTGCCACGAGAACTAGTCCTCGTCCCCGAGCAGCGTGGTGAACTCACCGTGTATCCCATACAAACCCTTCAGGCCATCGGTGTCGACGCGTTCGTCACGGACCGCTTTGGGGGGATCAGTGCCGGTCCCTATGACTCGCTGAATCTCGGCGATCACGTCGGTGACCGCGAGGATCACGTGCGCGAGAACCGCTCGCGCGTGGCCCAAGCCGCGGGCGTGGAGCTCGACCGCTTCGTTACGGTGCGCCAAGTGCACGGGAACCGCGTGCTCGACGCCGCGTTCGCAGTTCGCAGCAACGAGGGCGACGCACTGGTGTGCGATGATCCCTCACTCGCGATTGCCGTACTCGTCGCTGACTGTGTTCCCCTGGTCCTCGCCGATGGGGCCTCGGGGAAGATCGCCGTCGTCCACGCGGGCTGGCGCGGACTAGCGGCGGGCGTTATCGCCCGGACGCTGGGCGTGCTGTCGCCCGTCGACACGCACGTATTTATAGGGCCATCTATTTCGGTCGAGGGCTACCAGGTCGGTCCCGAGGTCGCCGAACAGTTCGCCCACGTCGAGGGCGCACTGGTCGCCGACGGTGACGATCGATCACGGCTTGATCTTCGACTCGTCGCCACGCACCAACTACTCAGCGCCGGGATCAAAGAGGACCGCATTGCCCTGAGTCGCGAGGTGACTGACGGTGGTGCGGTCTTCTTCAGTGATCGCGCGCAACGACCCTGTGGGCGCTTTTCGGTGGTCGCGAGACGAGCCGTAGCATGAGGTCGGCGATGAGCGAGACCATTACTCCACGGCGAGCCGAGCTGTTCCGCTATGTCGGACTGGACCTCGACGAGACGACGATCCAAGGCACCTACGAGGTAGAGGGACGTGTCTTTGTCGAAACGGTCGAGCTCGAGGGAGTCGCAACTCTGAACGCACCGGCGGTGCGCTCGGTGGCCGAGCTGTGGTTCCTGTTGGCGGGGCTCTCGTACTACAAGACCAGTGCGGCCCGGCGCATCGACGTGGGCTCGACGCCGCTCGGGGTCGCGGGTCGTCGCCTGCTCGAGGCCGCTCTGCGCGACGGCCTTGGCGAGTTCTCTTTTCGCAATGACTTACCCCTGGGAGACGTGACGATCGAAGGCGGCACCACCGTCACCGAGACCCCGGTATCCCTCGATGCGCAGCGCGTCCTCGTTCCCTTCGGCGGGGGAATCGATTCCGTGGTGACGGTTGAGTCACTTTCGCCCGACCTCGAGGCATCGCTGTTCATCGTGAGTCCCTCGACGGGTCGCTTTGCGCCGCTGGAGGCGACCGCCGCGCAGACGGGGTTACCGATCGTGCGCGCCACACGCCGCCTGGATGACCAACTCGTGGGGGACCAGGACTCGTTCTTCCACGGCCACGTTCCGGTGACCGCGATGGTCACCCTGCTGGGCGCCGTGGCGGCGGTGGCGTCGGGCCGCGGCGGCCTGGTGATGAGCAACGAGCACTCGGCCTCAATTCCGAACCTTGAGTGGTCCGGGCTCGAGGTCAATCACCAGTGGAGCAAGTCACTTGCCGCCGAAGTCCTCATCGCCGACGCGCTCGCGGAACGCGTGGGTGACCAACTCACCGTGGCAAGTTTCTTGCGCGCGCGCAGCGAAGTCTGGGTCGCCCAGGTCTTCAGTCAACTCCCCGAGTACCACCGCGTCTTTCGCAGTTGCAACCGGGCCTTTCGCCAGAGCGTCGATGAACGAGAGAGTGCGTGGTGTGGCGAGTGCGACAAGTGTCTGTTCATCAATCTGATTCTCGCGCCGTACCTGTCGCGCGCCGCGTTGCGCGAGATCTTCGACCGTGAGCCGCTGAGCGACCCCGCGCGCGACCAACAACTGCGGGTACTGGTCGGGCTCGGCGTCGAGGCCAAACCCTTCGAGTGCGTGGGCGATCCGGACGAGAGCGCAGTCGCCCTACGACAGGTGAGCCACTTGGCCGAGTGGCGCGATGAGCGCCGGCTCGCCGAGATCGCCGACGACACCGCGCCCACACGCAGCTTCGACGAGTTGCTCGAACCACAAGGGAACGATCGTGTTCCAGCCCACTGGCTTCGCTGACCTCGCCGGACGGCGCGTGGGAATATTTGGCTACGGCGTGGAGGGTCGCGCTGCGGTGGACCGGTTGCGCGGCACATGCGAACTGGTCGTTGTGGACGACGTCGAGGGCTTGGGCGACGACGTGCTCGTCACCGGTCGCGGCGGTCTCGAAGCCCTTTTCACGTGCGACGTGGTGCTCAAGAGCCCGGGCATACCCCGTCGGCGGGCCGACGTCCTCGAACTGGAGGACTATGGGGTGAGCGTGACGTCGGCGCTGAACCTGTGGCTCCGCGACATCGAACGTGAACGGGTCGTCGCCATCACCGGAACCAAGGGCAAGTCAACGACGACCGCACTTATCACCTTTTTTCTGGTCTGTCTCGGCGAGTCCGCCCAACGCCTGGGAAACATCGGACGCGCGCCCTACGACCCCGCGGTCGATACGTCGAGCGGCTGGCTGGTGCTGGAGGTGTCGAGCTTTCAGATCGTCGATCTCGACGTCGCCCCGCGGGTGGTGGTAGTGACGTCCCTGGGCGAAGACCACATCGATTGGCACGGCTCGCTGGAGCGGTACCGCCGTGACAAGCTCTCGCTCACTCGTGCCGAGGGGGTACACCGCACGCTGGTCGCCGACTCGCCCACCTTGCACGAGCACGAAAGCGAGATCGGGGGTGAACTGATCTATGTCGCCAGTGACGTGACGCACCTCGCGAGCGCACTCGGACTGATCGGCGAACACAACGACTCCAACGTGGCTCTCGCCCTGGCCGCCGTTGCGGAACTCACCGGCCGCGATGAGTCCGCGCTGCGCGAGATCGTGCGCGCTCGCGCCAGTGAGTTCCAGCCGCTTTCGGGTCGCCTTACGCTCGCTGCGCACGAGCGCTCCGACGGCACGACCGTGCGCTACGTCGACGACGGGCTCGCCACGTCGGTGCTGCCCACGCTGGCCGCGCTGGATGTCTTTCGCGACGAGCCCCTCGCCCTCATCGCGGGAGGCTTTGACCGCGGCGTCGACTATTCCGGACTCGCGGTTGCACTGTGCGCGCGTGAGTGCGACACGACTCTCATCACGATGGGCAACGCGGGACTGCGCATTAGCGACGCCGTGACCCAGCACTGCCACGGCGTTACCCAACACAGCGCCACCTCCATGGACGAGGCCGTGCATCTGGCGCGAGCCTCGCTCACTCACGGCGGTGTCGTGTTGCTCTCGCCGGCCGCACCCAGCTTTGACCAGTATCGGAACTGGGAGGAACGATCGGCCGACTTCACTCGCATTGTGCGCGAGTACGTCGATCAAAGTCTTCAGTAAGTATTCGCTCCTCGCGACAGGAACCTAGTCAGACGACGATCTCGGTGATTCTCGTCTCACGGCAGAGTCCGTGTTGATCAAGGAGACAGAGTGAGCGATCACGACACCACCGCACCCAGCCCGGGACGCTATCGCCGTCCTTCGGCGGTACTTCGCATGACATTTCTCATCGTCTTTGCCATCGTCATCGCGGCCGTTGCCTTTCTTGGCGAGACGCTCGGCCACTCGCGCTCGTCCTCGGGGGCGACGATCACGGTGACCGGCTCGGGCACCGTGATGGGAACGCCCAACACCGTCAGCTTTCAGATCGGCGTCTCGACGACCGCCCTGACGGCCAACGAAGCCCTTGCAGAGAACAACCAGAAGACGGCCGCGCTGGAAGCCACCCTGCTGAAGAACGGCATCACCAAGAAGAACCTCCAGACCTCGGGACTCAATATCTACGACAACACCAACTCCGCCGGCGCCATTATCAACTTCACCGCCCAGGACAACCTGAACGTCACGTCGCACGACATCGCGAAGGTCGGTGACGCCATCGACGCCGCGGGCAAGGCGGTCGGCAACGGTATCCAACTGAGCGGGATCACGTTTTCGATCTCCAACCAGTCGAAGTACCTCGCCGCGGCCCGCGCTCGGGCCATCCGAAACGCTCACACCGAGGCAACTCAGATTGCCAAGGGCGGCGGCACGAGCGTGGTCTCCATCGTGAAAGTGGTCGATCAGGAAAACACGGGCTCAACCGGCATCGTCTATCCCTTCCCTGAGTTTGCGAGTGCCGCGAGCGCCAACAAGGTACCCGTGCAGGCCGGATCGCAGTCGATCAAGGTGGAAGTGCAAGTGGTGTACTCACTCGCCAGCTAGTTCTGATACCTCTGACCCCCGAGGACGCTGCGGCGGCCTCGGGGGTCATTGTCGTCTTCACCGGGACGTGGGCCTGTTCCTGTCGTAGTATTTGCCCACATTCTGATCTGGGTGGCGACTCGTGCGCCGCCTTGAAGGGGGCAGTGTGTCAATAGTTGTGGAACCGGCCAACCGGGCACCCGAAAAGGGGCTCAAGAGCGGCGCACTCGGACTGATCTCGAGCACCGTCAT
>JBEKYI010000022.1:0-18810 GCA_049511155.1 Acidimicrobiales bacterium | reverse complement strand
GTCGATGCGACGGTGTCCTTCACCAAGGGTTGCTTCACCGGCCAAGAGCTAGTGGGGCGCCTGGACGCCCGAGGATCGAGCGTCCCGTGGCGTGTGGTGCGTGTCGAAGGTCCGAGCGAATCCGAGATCGACGACTTCTTGCGCTCGAAGGGACCCGACGGCCCTCAGGGCCTTACCAGCGCGATCGGCCATGACGATCGAGTTATCGGGCTCGGCGTGGCGCATCGCACCCTCTTGTCCAGCGAGCCGCCGACGGGCGTGATTGTCGCCGAACTGAGCTGACCGACGTCGTGAGTAACGTACGTCCCATGGTGAGGGCACGTGCGTTTCGTCGTTGAGGGCCTCTTTCTCAAGATTGGCGGCATCACCACGGAGGAAGACGCACTGTTTTCCGTGGCCCTGGGAGCGAACGCGGTGGGCTTCGACTTTGCGCTCGGCGAGCGCCAAATCGACGCGGGAACCGTGCACGACATTGTTCGTCGACTGCCGGCGGGCGTGATATCGATCGGTACGTTTCGCAATGAACTGCCCCAGCGCGTGGCCGAGGTCGCGAACACCATTGGCCTGACTGCGGTGCAGATCGAAGGTCCGATTGTGGCCGACGAGTTGAGCTACATCACCGAACGCGTCAACACCGTGCTGCGCACTGTTCCGGACGGGGTGGAGAAGTTGGCGCTCTGGCAGGGAGTTGACTATCTCGCGTTGCCCGAACTCGATGAGCCCGCTGCCCTCGAGCTGGCGTTCGAGCAGTTGAGTCACTCCACCGCACGCCTACCCCTCATCGCGTCGGGGGGACTCACGCCCGCGAACGTGAAGGACGTGGTTCAGCGCCTGCCGGTCTTCGGTGTCGAGGTTCTAAGTGGTGTCGAGAGTGCGCCGGGGGTGAAGGATCCGGTCAAACTCGGCGAGTTCATCGCCAACGCACGCTGGGCGTACGAGAACAGCTACGTGGAGCGCGCCTACAACGAGTGGTCGGTTTAAAACTCCGGGCGGCGAAAGATCACGCTGCCGTTGTGGCCGCCGAAGCCAAAGGAGTTGGAGAGAACCACGTCCACGTCCATCGCACGCGGCTCACCAATGACGACGTCCAGGTCAACCTCGGGATCGACGACCGTCGTCCCCGCGGTGGGGGGAATCAGCTGGTTCTGCAACGTGAGCACGGACGCCACGCCCTCTAAGGCTCCCGCCGCGGCCAGGGAGTGGCCGAGGTGACCCTTGATGGATGTCGTGGGGGGCGGACGGTCGCCAAAGACCCGGTGCACGGCGATTGACTCGGCGAGGTCGTTGAGGGGGGTCGAGGTGCCGTGGGCGTTGATGTGCGAGACGTCCTGGGGGCGAATCTGGGCGTCCGCGAGGGCGATCTCCATGCACCGCACGGCGCCGTTGCCACTGGGATCGGGGGCCGTGATGTGGTGCGCGTCGGCCGTCGAGGCAGCGCCGACCACCTCGGCGAAGATCGTGGCCCCGCGCTCCACCGCGTAGTCCCACTCCTCGAGAATGAGAATGCCCGCGCCCTCACCCATGACGAAGCCGTCGCGATCCACGTCGAAGGGTCGTGAGAAGTTGGTGGTGGAGAGTGCGGTCATGTTGCGAAAGCCGGCCTCCGCGAGATCGACGATCACGGCCTCCGCACCGCCAGCGACGGCGATGTTGCAGCGGCCCGAGGCGACCAGGCGCGCCGCGTTGCCGATCGCGTGAGTTCCCGCGGCGCACGCGGTGGTGACGGTCTCTGCGGGTCCGCCTAAGCCAAAACGCATCGAGACAGCAGCCGTGGCGGCGTTGGGCATCAGCATGGGAACGAGAAAGGGCGAGACCCGATCGGCACCCTTGGACATCAAGACGGCGTCCTGCTCGAGGACGGTCTGCAGCCCGCCGATGCCGGTCGTGACAATGCTGCCGGCATCCTCGTAGGGACCCACGAGCCCGCTCTGATTCCACGCCTCGTCGGCGGCCATCAGGGCGTACAGGGTAAAGGGGTCGAAGCGGCGAAGCTCCTTGGCGTTGCCGAGGTGACTCGCGTCAAAGTCGCCGATGCGTTTGGTGGGCGGAGCCTCGGTGCGCAGGAGGGCCGACCAGAGAGCCTCGACACCCACGCCGGCGCAACTGATCGCGCCCAGTCCCGTGACGGCGACTCGGCGACCTTGAACCGGTCCCGAGGGAGATACCGCGACGCGCACTACAGCTTGGCGTAAATGAGATCGAAGGCCTGGCCGACGGTGGTGATCTCTTTGAGTTCGTCTTCGGCGACCTCGATGTCGAACGTCTCTTCCAATGCCATGACGAGTTCAACGAGGTCCAAGCTGTCCGCACCGAGGTCGTCGGCGAAGGACGCTTCGACGGTGACTTGCGAAGGATCGACCGCCAGGACCTCAACCGTGTCCTCGGTGAATTTCGCAAATGCTTCGTTACGGTCCATGGTGTAGCCCCACTTTCTGTCGCTCCATCGTAGTCAATGCGTCTCGCGATCGTGAACCCTACTGACCAAGCGCGAGTCCTCCGTCAACAGGAATTATCGCGCCCGTGATGTAGCGAGCGTGGTTACTGGCGAGAAACCCGACAACGCCAGCGACATCGTCGGGCGTGCCGGCGTGCCCGAGCGGGATGAGGGCCAGCATGGAGTCCCGTGCTCCTAACTCACTCGTCATGTCGGTGTCGATCAGACCGGGCGCGACAACGTTGACGGTGATCGAACGCGACGCCACTTCGCGCGCCAGCGAGCGCGCCAGTCCGACGAGTCCCGACTTGGCCGCCGCGTAGTTGGCCTGTCCCGGGATGCCCATAAAGGGCGAGATCGAGCCCATGAAGATGAGCGAACCGCTGCGCGCGCGCACCATGGACGCCAGCACGGCGCGGGCCGTGTAGAACGCGCCATCGAGGTTGGTCGAGATCACGCTGTGCCACTGCTCATCAGACATGCGCAGCGCGATGCCGTCCTGGGTGATGCCCGCGTTCACGACCGCCACCTCGACCGGTCCAAACTCGGCCACGGCGGCCTTGACCGCTTCGGTGACCTGAGCGGAGTTGGCCACGTCCACCTCGAAGGACTGGGCCGTCCCGCTGGGTGCGATGCCGCTACGCGAGAGTGACACGACCTGGTCACCCTCGGCGATGAAGTGACGCGCGATGGCCGCACCGATGCCGCGGCTGGCGCCGGTGACGATGACGTGGCGACTCATAGTTGACTCTCCTGTAGTTGGTCGAGTCCGGCCGGAGCAAGTTGGACGTCGAAGTCGCGGATGCGCTTGGTGAGGCCGGTGAGTACGCCGCTGGGTGGCATCTCGACGGTGACGCGCACGGATTCGGGCAGCGCCAGCGTCGCGTCGAGAAACTCAACCGGTGAGGTGAGTTGGCGACGCATGAGTTCGCGCCACTCGGCGGGAGATCGGTGGCTCTGCGCGTCGACGTTGGAGATCACAATGGCCTCAGTCTCGCCCCACGTGGTGGCGTCGAGCTGCGCGTCGAGTTCGCTTTGGGCCGGCGCCATGAGCGGGGAGTGAAACGCGCCACCCACCTCCAGGGACGTCGCGCGGCGCCAGCCGAGGTCGCGATGGCGTGAGAGTAGGTCATCGAGACCCGCCCGGGTTCCACTCACCACAATCTGGCCAGTCCCATTGATGTTGGCGATCCAGACCTCGGCCACCGAGCTCAAGTTGTCACGCGCCCCATCGTCCCCGCCCATCACCGCGACCATGGAGCCCTCGCTGGCTTGAGCGGCGCGGGCCATGGCCGCTCCTCGTACCGCGATGAGTTTCGTGCCCTCGGTGAGGTCGAGCAGTCCCGAGGCGACCAGGGCCGAGAACTCCCCGAGGCTGTGTCCGAGCAGGTAGCGAGGTCGAACGCCTAAGTCCAGCAACTCGTGATATCCCACCAGCGACAGGGCAAAGGTGGCTAACTGCGCGTTGTCGGTTCGTACCACCTCTTCGGTATCGGCCACGAGCAGCAGGCGCTCGACGTTGACACTGGCGATTTCGCCGATTCGGTCGACCAAAACCCAGTGCCGCGACGACTGCCACGGCGCACCCGCACCCGCACTGATCGAACCCTGTCCGGGAAAGAGGGCGACGATGTCATCGCGAAAGGGCAGAGTGGTGTCGTCGGCCATAGGGACAAAGTAACTGAACCTGCGCGTAACAGCGTGCCCGGAGTGGGACTCGAACCCACACACCCTCTCGAGTAAAGGCTTTTGAGGCCTCCGCGTCTGCCAATTCCGCCATCCGGGCTGCGGCGACCACCGTACCAGTAACCGTAGGGTGAATCGGATGGAGGCATCACTCTTTCACCAGGTCGGCGAGCTCGCCACTCCCGTTCAGGCGAGTTTTGAAACCCACGCTCGGCGCACGCGTTTGTTCCTGCGCGTGGAGCACGATGGAGTCGACGGCGCCGGTGAGATCTCGCCGCAACCTCACTCACTCAACGGCGACCCCGGACTCGATGACGTCCTCGACGCGCTTCGCGGCGCACTCGCGCGGCTCGAGGGCGTCACCGCGCGCGAGGGGGACCTACCGCACTGGAGTCGGGTCGCTCGCCTGGGGTCCGGGTCACCTCGCGACAACGCGGCGTACGCGCTCATCGAGATGGCGCTGCTCGATCGCGAGATGCGACGCGATGAGGTGTCGGTCCAAGAAGTGTGGGCACCGATCACCCAGACCCCATGGCAAGAGACGGTCTCGATCCTGGACGACGAAGACTGGAACATCGGCGAGCGCGTCCAACGAGTACGCGTGAAGTGCGCCCCGGGCGCTCTGAGTGCGTCGGCGCGCAGAAGGTTGAGCGACCTGCGGGTTCCCATTCTCCTCGACTTCAACTGTTCGGCGACGCGTGACGATGAGGTGCTCGAACTCCTAGCTGGTGTATCGCGAGTCGCATCCGTCGACGCGGTGGAACAGCCCTACGCGGTCGGCAACCTGGTGGATCACGCGAGGTTGGCCGCTCGTGTAGAGGTGGCGCTCAGTCTTGATGAGGGGGTGCGCTCGTTGCGCGACCTCCGCCAGATCCTCAACTACCAAGCGGCGACGATGTTGTGCGTCAAGCCCGCGCGCGTAGGCGGACTGGCGAACGCGCGCACGCTGATCGCACGGGCGCAAGGGTCGGGACTGCGCGTGTACCTCGGTGGTTTTTTTGAGTCGCCCTACGCCCGGCGCGTGCACCGCGCGCTCGCGAACAGCTGCGTGATCGAGCCCAGTGACGTGGGCGACGTCGCGGTAGCGAGCGAGATCGATCTGGTCGTTACGCGCACGAGTTTTGGCGTCGAGCCTGCCCTGGTCAGTCGGGGCGGGGTGGAGCCCGTTTCTCTCCTCTGACGAGGCGAGCCGTAGACTCAGCCTCATGGGATCGGGACTCACGAAACGCCGTTTGGGGGACCTGCAGCGCCAGCTAGCCCAGGCCCGCGAGAGCCTGGCCGTCCTGGAAGAGCAGGTCGCGGTCTGGAACGACGCGCTCGACGACGCGCGAATTCGGGCCCTCGTCTCCGAAACGCCCCTGCAGTCCAAGGAGTACGAGGATCTGGCTCGCCACGTGGCGGTGGCGAACGCCGAGATGAAGCGGCGCTTGAACGAGGTGCAAGAACTGGTGGCCAAACGAGACGAGTTGCTACGAGCGTGGTCCCCCAAGGATGAACATGAATAAGCGCGTGGTGATCGCCGATGACGAATCGATTATCCGTCTCGACCTGAAGGAGATCCTCGAAGGCGACGGGTACCTCGTCGTCGGCGAGGCCGCACGAGGTGACGACGCCTTGGCGATGATCAAGGAACACGAGCCCGACCTCGCCCTGCTCGACATCAAGATGCCCGGCATCGACGGCATCGAAGTGGCTCGCGCGCTCAAGGGCTCGAACACGGTGATCGTGCTGCTGACCGCCTTTAGCCAGCGCACGCTCATCGAGAGCGCGCGTGACGCGGGCGTCAGCGCGTACCTCGTCAAGCCCTTTCGCTCCAGCGAGATCCTCCCGAAGTTGGCTGCCATCTTGAACCCCGAGGTGACTGAAGCTGGGACGTCGCACGAGGTGGTGAGTGCGGACGACAAGATCGAGACGCGCGAGATCGTCCAGCGCGCCAAAGAACTCCTCATGGCCGAGCGAGGACTCGACGAGCCGGCGGCCTTCGAAGTGATTCAGCAGTCGGCCATGCGCGCGCGCACTCGCATGCGTGACGTGGCTCAGCAGATACTCAACGGTGAGTTCATTGGCTGACCCGGCCGCCCCGGTCGATCGTCGTCCACTCGTCTTGTTGGATGGCATGTCGCTCGCGTTTCGCGCGTTCTTTGCCCTGCCCACGGACATTCAGACGTCGGCCGGGGTGGTCACTAATGCGCTGCACGGTTTTGCCTCGATGCTGGTGTCCTTGGTGGGATCACAGAACCCCCGCGCGCTGGCCGTCGCTTTCGATCTGCCGGGCGGCACGTTTCGCGATGAGATGACCGAGGACTACAAGGGGGGCCGTGACGCCACGCCCCCGGAGATCGAGCACCAGTTCGACCTCATCCGCACGATGTGCGAGACCCTGCACATCCCCGTGCTGGGCGTCGAGCGCTACGAGGCTGACGACGTGCTCGCGACCCTCGCGTCGTGGGGACGCGACGCCCAGATTCCCGTTGTCATCGTCTCGGGCGATCGCGACACGTTTCAGTTGGTCGAGGACCCCTACGTGAAAGTCCTCTACAACCGGCGCGGCGTGTCGGACTATTCGCTCTACGACGAAAGCGGGATCTTCGAGCGCACCGGGATTGAGGCTGCGCGGTATCCGCTTCTGGCGGCCCTGCGCGGGGATACCTCGGACAACCTGCCCGGGGTGCCCGGGGTGGGGGAGAAGACGGCGGCCAAGCTCTTTTCGCAGTTCGCCGACATGGACGAGCTCTACGCGAATCTCGACACCTTGACGCCCAAACTTCGCGAGAACCTGGCCACCTGGGAAGAGCGCGCGCGCAACAACGAGATCGTCATGCGCCTCATTCGCGACGTGCCCCTGGACTTCACGCTCGACGACCTGACCTTGGGCGGGTGGAATCGAGCCGAGGTGAACGCGTTCTTCGATCGCTATGAGATGAACTCCATGCGCACGCGCATGGGCAAACTCATGACCGACGGACTGTTGGGCGAGCCCGCCGGCACGGACGTCATGCCCTCCGCTGAACCCAGGGCGCCCGCCGTACCCGCTGTCGCGGTGCGCCCTGGCAGTTCTCTTGCGACGGTGCTCTCCGGTGAAGGTGCGCCACTCGTGGCGTACAACCACGAGCGCGTGGCCGTGCTCAACGCGACCAGCGGTGCGCTCGCGGTCGTGCCCTTGAGCGAGTTCTTCGCGAGTGCGAGCGATCGTGCCTTCGCCGGACACGACGTGCGCACGCTGTATCGGCGAGGCGGAGAAGCGGGCGTGTCGCTTCGCCCACCGGCGGACGACACGTCGATCATGGCCTACCTCGTGGACTCCATCAGCGGGCACTACGAATTGGCCGACGTGGCCGAGCGTTTTCTCGGTGAGACGCGCGAGGATGCTCAGCCCTCGCTCTTTGGTGGCTCCGACGACGAGACCCTGGTGCGCGAGGTCCAACAGATCGCCCGGCTACGCGACGTCTTGCGCGCCGAGATCGATCGGTGGGAACTGAACCACATCTACGAGCAGGTCGAGCTGCCCCTCGTCGCGGTGCTGGGGCGCATGGAAGCACGCGGGGTGAGCGTGGACGCGGCCATGCTGCGCACGATCTCCGACGAGTTCAGTGCCGAGGTCAGCCACCTCGACGCCGAGATCCAAAAGATGGCCGGTCACGAGTTCAAGGTGAACTCGCCCCAGCAACTCCAAGTGGTGCTCTTTGACGAGTTGGGCCTCACCGCGGTGAAGAAGATCAAGTCGGGTCGTTCCACCGACGCCGCCAGCTTGGAGGCGATCGAAGATGAGCACCCGATCGTGCCGCTCATCCTGCGCTACCGCGAGATCGAAAAGCTGCGCAGTACCTACGGTGCACCCTTGATCGACACCGTCCAGGCCGACGGGCGCATCCACGCCATGTTCACCCAGACCGTCGCGCGCACCGGACGACTCTCGTCGGAGAACCCCAACCTGCACAACATCCCGGTGCGCTCCTCGGAGGGGCGCCGCCTGCGCTACGCCTTCGTGCCGACATCAGGCTGGCTGCTCGCGGTGTCGGACTACAACCAGATCGAGCTGCGCATCCTCGCGCACCTTTCCCAGGACCAGGGCCTGCTGCGCGCGTTCGCCTCGCACGAAGATGTCCATCGCACCATTGCCGCCTCGGTGTTCGGCGTCGAGCCGGGCGAGGTCACCAACGAGCAGCGCGAACGCGCCAAGGCCGTCTCGTACGGCCTCGTCTACGGCATGGAGGCCTTCGGGTTGAGTCGGCGTCTGGGGATTCCCGTGGCCACCGCGCGCGAGATCATGAATCGGTACTTCGAGGGATTTCCCAGCCTGCGACAGTATCTCGACGAGGTGGTCAAGGAGATCCGCACCCAGGGTTATTCGCGCACCGAACTCGGTCGCGTGCGGCCGTTTCCGGACCTGCTCACTGCGACCGGTGCGCAGCGCGCGGCCGTCGAACGCCAGGCGATGAACGCGGGCATCCAAGGACTGGCTGCGGACATCTTTAAGTCCGCCCTCGTTCGCCTCGATGACGCCCTCACCAAAGAGGGCTTGGCCGCTCGACTCATCCTGCAGGTCCACGACGAAGTCGTGGTGGAGGCCCCGCCGGAAGAAAAAGAACGGGTGGGCGAGATCGTGATCGACGCGCTGATGAACGCGGCCACTCTGTCGGTTCCCCTCGAAGTGTCCCTCACGTGGGGCGAGAACTGGGCCGACGCAAAGGGTTAGCGGACCCTCTGCTAACCTTGAACGCTGGGTTGACACCGGAAACCCAGTCCTTATTGACTAGTCAGACCCCGGTTGTGGTCGAACGAAAGTAGTACCCCACATGACGGACGGCACGAGCCTCCTCTCCACCCAGCAGATGGGCACCTTCGACGAAAACGGAAACTACATTCCGCGCGTCATCACCGAAGACGACCTGGTCGGCACCGACCTCGCGGCGCTGGTGGGCGACAGCGTGCTCGAGTTCGAAGACGGCGACCTGGTGGTCGGCACGGTCGTGAAGATCGACCACGACGAAGTCCTCCTCGACATCGGTTTTAAGTCCGAGGGCGTCATTCCCAGCCGCGAACTCTCTATTCGCAACGACGTCGACCCCTCCGAGATCGTCTCGCTCGGCGAACGCATTGAGTGCCTGGTCCTACAGAAGGAAGACAAGGAGGGACGCCTCGTCCTTTCGAAGAAGCGCGCCCAGTACGAAAAGGCCTGGGCCAACATCGAAGAACTCAAGAACCGCGACGAAGTGGTCAAGGGTGTCGTCATCGAAGTCGTCAAGGGAGGACTCATCGTGGACATCGGTCTGCGCGGCTTCTTGCCCGCCTCGTTGGTCGAGTTGCGTCGCGTGCGCGAGCTTCAGCCCTACATCGGCAAGACCGTCGAAGCCAAGATCATCGAGCTCGACCGCAACCGCAACAACGTGGTGCTCTCGCGTCGCGCCTGGCTCGAAGAGACCCAGAAGGAACAGCGTGGGGACTTCCTCTCCAACCTCAAGCCGGGCGAGCGTCGACACGGGGTCATCTCCTCGGTCGTCAACTTCGGCGCCTTCGTGGACTTGGGCGGCATGGACGGACTCATCCACGTCTCGGAACTCAGCTGGAAGCACATCGATCACCCCAGCCAGGTCGTGGCGGTGGGCGACGAGGTCGACGTCGAAGTGCTGGACGTCGACTTCTCCAAGGAGCGCATCTCGCTCTCGCTCAAGGCCACTCAGTCCGACCCGTGGCAGGTCTTTGCCGACAGCCACGCCGTTGACCAGTTGGTCTACGGTCGCGTGACCAAGCTCGTGCCCTTCGGCGCGTTCATCCAAGTGGGCGAAGGCATCGAGGGGTTGGTGCACATCTCGGAGATGGCCGCCCACCACGTCGAGTCGCCCGACCAGGTCGTCACGGCCGGTGAGGAACTCTGGGTCAAGATCATCGAACTCGACACCGCGAGGCGTCGCATCAGCCTGTCGATCAAGCAAGCGGCCGAGGGTGGCGAGGTCTCCGAGGAGTACCGCGAGGCCTTTGGGTCCCACGCCTACGACGCCGAGGGGAACTACATCGGCGCCATCGAGTACGGCGAGTTCACCCCGGAGACCGAAGCGCAGGCCGCCTGGGCCGAGTACGCGACCGAGCTCGCACCCAAGCACGACGACGAGTCCGAGATCGTGGACGCCGAGATCGTCGAAGACGCCAACGCCGCCGCCGACGGCGCGGAGGCCGTCAGCGAAGCCGCGAGCGAGTAGTCCCTACGCCCGTTCGAGGGCGATGGATAACGGGTAGTGACAGGCCACGCGATGTCCCGGGACGATCTCTTGGAGTTCGGGCTCTTCGCGAACGCACTTTTCGGTCGCGTAGGGACAGCGAGTGCGGAATCGGCAGCCGCTCGGGGGATTCAACGGACTCGGCGGCTCGCCCGAGAGGACGTCGTTGCGCACCGGCGCGTCGGGGTCGGCCTCGAGGGCCGCGCCTAAGAGGAACTTTGTATAGGGGTGCTCGGGCAGGCTGTAGAGCGTGTCGGCGGGACCGATCTCGCAGATCTTGCCCAGGTACATCACGGCCACGCGATCCGAGACGTTCTTGACGACCGCCAAGTCGTGGGCGATGAACAGCAGGGTGAGCCCGTACTCGCTTTTGAGGTCTTCGAGGAGGTTCAGGATCTGGGCCTGCACCGACACGTCGAGGGCCGAGACCATCTCGTCGCAGATCAGCAGTTTGGGTCGCATGGCAAGCGAGCGCGCGATGGAGATGCGCTGGCACTGGCCACCCGAGAACTGTCGGGCGTAGCGATCGCCGTAGATCTCAGGGTCGATGCCCACCTTGTTGAGCAGATCGTTCACCAGTTGGAGGCGCTCGTCGCCCTCGACGCTCTTCCAGCAGTCCAGAGGCTCGGCCACGATGTCGCGCACGCGCCGACGAGGATTGAGCGAACTGATCGGGTCTTGAAAGATCATCTGCATCCGCGTGCGCAGTTGTCGCAGGGCCGAGCCCTTCTTCGTGGTGATATCGATGCCCTCGAGTTCGATCGTGCCCGAGGTCGGCTCAACGATGCGCATGAGCGCCCGCCCGGTCGTGGTCTTGCCGCAGCCTGACTCACCCACCAGGCCGAGGGTCTCACCCTCGTAGATGTCAAAGCTCACGCCGGCGACCGCGCTCACTTTGCGCCGATGGCCGAAGGTGACGGTGAGGTCGCGCACGCGCAGAAGGGGAGTGCGGGTCTCGCTCATGCGGGAACCTTCTCGCTAACCGCTAAGGGATTCCAGCAGGCGAACTCATGTCCAGGTTCGTTCGATGGTCGCAGCGCTGGCCGCTCGACGCGGCAGATGTCAGTGGCGTTGGGACAGCGAGGCGCAAAGGCGCACCCCGCCGGCAGGTTGAGCAGGTTGGGCGGTCGCCCGGGGATCGCGGCCAGGCGCGTGTGAGAAGGGCTCGACACCTTGGGCGAACTCTCCAGGAGTGCCCGGGTATAGGGCATGCGGTGACGATAGAAGACGTCGCGCGTCGTGCCCGTTTCGACGACTCGCCCGGCGTACATCACAATGATCCGCGAGGTGCGCGTGGCGACAACCCCGAGGTCGTGGGTCACCAGCACGATCGAGGTGGCCATCTTCTCCTTGATGTTGTCGAGCAGGTTGAGGATCTGGGCCTGGATCGTGACGTCCAAGCCGGTCGTGGGTTCGTCGGCCATGAGCAACTTGGGCGAACCGGCGAGGGCGGTGGCGATCACGACCCGTTGGCGCATACCTCCCGAGAGCTCACCTGGATACACGCGGTAGCGCTCGGCGGGAGAGGGTATACCCACCAGCTCGAGCAGGTCGATCGCGCGCTCTCTGGCGGCCTCCCGGTTCATGCCGAGGCGTACTCGCAGGATCTCGTCAATCTGCTTGCCCACGCGCAACACGGGGTTGAGCGAGGTCATGGGGTCCTGAAAGATCATCGCCACCTCGGTGCCCCAGATCTGGCGCTTGGACTTCTCACTGGCTCCTACTACCTCAAAGCCGTTCAGCAGGACCGAGCCAGTGACCTCCACGTTGGAGCGAGGCTGCAGTCCCATGATCGTGCGCGAGAGCACGGTCTTGCCCGACCCGGACTCACCCACGATGCCAATCGTCTCGTTCTGAGCGAGGTCAAACGAGACGCCCCCAACGGCCGCCAGTGGTCCATTCGGTGTGTGGAACGTGGTGTGCAGATCCCGGACGGACAACAGTGTCTGGTCGCTCATAGCTTGCTTTCGGAGATGTCAAAGTGCGCGCGCAGCCGGTCACCGATGAAGTTGAGCGAGAGCAGGAAGAGGCACATGGCGGCCGAGGGGAAGATGGCCAGCCAGGGGTTCTCCTGGAGGACGGCGAGGCTCTCGTTGATCATGTTGCCCCACGAGGGCGTGGGCGGGTTGACCGAGAGTCCCAGGAACGCGAGCGCGCCCTCGAGGGTGACGACGGTCGCGATGCCGATCAGGAGGAACGACACCGCCACGGGGGCGATGTTGGGTAAGAGCTCCTTCATCAAGATGCGCCGGTCGGTCGCTCCTTGAACTTTGGCTGCCAAGACGTAGTCCTGGGACGCGCAGGCCATGGTGGAGCTACGGATGACTCGGTAGACCAGAGGAATCGCCGCGATCCCGACCACCACGATGATCTTGAAGAGCGAACGCGGTGTCCAAAACGACAGGACCGCGATGGTCGCGATGATCGCCGGGAAGGCGAGGAAGACGTACATAACCGTGGACAAAATGACGTCGAACTTGCCGCGCCGATAGGCGGCCAGCATGCCCAGGGGCATCCCGATCCCGAATCCGATCACCATCGCGCCCAAACTCACCACAATGGAGATGCGCGATCCGTACACGATGCGCGAAAAGATGTCGCGGCCGAGGTCATCGGTGCCGAGCAGGTGGTGCCACGACGGACTGGAGTTCACGAAGGCGTAGTTCTCGTAGGTCGGATTGATGAGGGGCAGAACGTTGGCGAAGATTGCGCCGAACACGTTGAGTCCGATCCAACTCACGCAGGTCCAGAACAAAAAGCCCAGGCGCTTCTTGCGAGCGGGGGCGGTGTGGACCGTGGCCTCCTCCACGATCTCGGCCGCGAAGGTGGGATTACTCACGACTGATCCTGGGATCGATGAGGCTGATGGCGAGATCAAAGCCGAAGTTGATCACGATGACGCCGACCGACACGACCAGCACGATGCCCTGGACGACCAAGTAGTCGCTGCGTCCGATGGCCCCGATGAGTTGGTAGCCGAGACCCGGAATAGCGAGCAGGTACTGCACGATGAATCCTCCGGCGAGGAGACCGCCGATGTTGACCCCGGCGGTGCCCAGCAGCGAGACCGACGAGGGGCGCAGCGCGTGGCGCCACATGATGCGCCGCTGGCTGATGCCCTTGGAGCGCGCCATGGTAATGAACTCCTCTTGCAGGGTGGAGATGAGGTCACTGCGCAGGACCCGGTAGTAGAGAACGAAGCTGCCGATGGCCAGCACGATCGACGGCAAGGCCAGACTTTCGAGGTTGGTGATCCAGTTGGCGCTGAGTGAGACGTAGGACGCTGGACCGGTGTGCGGCACGGCCAAATGGATCGCGATGACCAGCACGAGCACGACGATCAGAACGAAGGAGGGAATGCTGAGTAACGTGAAACTGCCCGCCCCTAGGACGCGGTCCACCACCCCGTCGGGCTTGCGTGCGCTGCGCATGGCGATCGGGATGGCGAAGGCGAAGGCGAGAATCTGAGAGATGATGATCATCTCGACGTCGATTGGCAAAGCCGCCTTCACGGTGCTCCAGACCGAGGTCCCGGTGATGAACGAGGTCCCCAGGTTGCCGTGCAGGACGTTCTTGATCCACACCCAGTACTGCTCGATGATGGGCTTGTTCAGGCCCAGTTGTTTGTAGAGCCTGGCCCGATTCGTCGGGCTGTCCCCGGTACCCAGAATCACCGCGGCCGGGTCTCCTGGGAGAAGGTGGATGAGGTAGAACGCCCCGACTGTAATCACGAACACGACGCCGATCAGCATGATCAGGCGCCGCAGTAAATATCGTGACAACATTCCCCCTTCAAGGCCTGTAGCGACATTATCTAAACGCCCCGGAGGTCTTTAGCCACCCAATCGGGGCCGCCATGTCACGGGGTCTCAGTAGCGTGGTCGTGTGAAGCGTGTCGCCATCGCCGGAGGCATTGGGGCAGGAAAGTCGACCGTCACCGATAGGCTTACAACCCTCGGTTTTTCGGTCGTGGACGCGGACATTATTGCGCGACAAGTCGTGGAACAGGGACGGCCCGCGTGGCGCGCCCTGGTCGACGCATTCGGCACCGCCGTCCTCACCCCCGAGGGTGACATCGACAGAAAGTTTCTAGCGGACGTGGTCTTTCACGACGCCAGCGCGTTGCGCCGGCTTAATCACATCACTCATGGGTATATCGGGGCCGCGATGAGGGCCGAGTTGGACGCAGCCAGCGGCGACGTCGCCTTCGTCGCCATACCCCTCTACCGGCCCGAGCACCGCGACGAGTTGGGCCTGAGCGAAGTCTGGGCGATTGAAGTGCGGCCCGAGACGGCCCTGGAGCGTCTCGTGACGATGCGCGACATGGACGCCGAGGACGCGAGGGCGCGCCTGGCCGCTCAGATGTCCAATGACGAGCGGACCGCATCCGCCGACCGGGTCATCGAGAACAACGGCACGCCGGACGACTTGTACGCATCCCTGGACGAGGCGATCGATTCGTTGGTGTCCCGTGACTGACTTTTTGGTCGAGTCGACGTTTCAACCAGCAGGCGATCAGCCCACCGCAATCGCCGCGCTCGCGCGCGGGGTGAACGACGGACTGCGCTACCAGACGCTCGAGGGCATCACCGGTAGCGGCAAGACCGCGACCATCGCCTGGTTGATCGAGCAGGTCCAGCGTCCCACGCTGATCCTCGAGCCCAACAAGTCCCTGGCCGCGCAGCTGGCCTCGGAGCTGCGCGACATGTTGCCCCAGAACCGGGTCGAGTTCTTCGTCTCGTACTACGACTACTACCAGCCCGAGGCGTACGTGCCTCGCACGGACACCTACATCGAGAAGGACAGCTCGGTCAATGAGGAGATCGACCGGCTACGCCACGCCGCGACGTCCTCTCTGCTCACCCATCGAGACACCGTGGTCGTGGCTTCGGTGTCGGCGATTTACGGCTTGGGATCGCCGCTGGCGTATCGCGACCACATGCTGGCTTTGGAGATCGGGATGACGTTCGACCAGCGGTGGCTGCTTCGTCGTTTGGTGGAGATGCAGTACACCCGTAACGAGCTCGTCATCGAGCGCGGGACCTTTCGGATGAAGGGAGACACGCTCGAACTCCAGCCCGCCTACAGCCACGAGGCCGTGCGAATCTCATTCTTTGACGATGCCATCGAAGAGATCTCGTTCTTCAATCCCGTCACCATGGAAGGCCGTGGCACCGTCAAGGAATTCACGTTGTTTGCCGCGTCGCACTACGCCACCAGCAACGCGACGCTCCAGCGCGCCTGTCGGGGCATCGAAGAGGAACTCCAGCGCCAACTCGCGCTCTTTCAGAGTGAGGGCAAACTCCTCGAGGCCCAGCGCCTTCGCTCGCGCACCGAGCACGATCTCGAGATGCTCGAGCAGACCGGCGTGTGCGCGGGCATCGAAAACTACTCGGCCCACCTGGATGGGCGCCGTCCGGGTGAGCGACCCTACACGCTGTTGGACTTCTTTCCCGAGGACTTCTTGGTCGTGATGGACGAGTCCCATGTCGGAGTGCCCCAACTGCGCGGACAGTACGCCGGTGACCAGCAGCGCAAGATCACCCTCGTCGAGCACGGCTTTCGTCTACCCAGCGCCCTGGACAACCGCCCGCTTAACTTCGATGAGTTCATGGACCTCGTGCCCCAGATCGTCTTTGTCTCGGCGACCCCGGGACCATTCGAGATCGAGCACTCCGATCAGGTCGTCGAGCAGGTCATTCGCCCCACGGGTCTGTTGGATCCGACGGTCACGGTGGTGCCGACCAAGAACCAGATCGACGACCTGCGTCTGCGCCTCGACGCCGTCGTCGAACGCGGGGATCGCGCGCTCATCACGACTATGACCAAGCGCATGGCCGAGGACTTGACGACGTACCTGACCAAGGCCGGCTATCGCGTTCAGTACCTGCACAGTGACATCGACACGATTCAGCGCATTGAGATTCTGCGTTCCCTGCGCCTGGGCGAGTTCGACATCCTGGTGGGCATCAACCTGCTGCGTGAGGGCCTCGACCTGCCCGAGGTGTCGATGGTGGCGATCCTGGACGCCGACAAGGAAGGGTTCCTGCGCTCACGCAGCGCTCTCATTCAGACCATCGGACGCGCTGCGCGCAACGCGAACGGCGAGGCGATTCTCTACGCCGATCGCATGACCGACTCGATGCGGGCTGCCATCTCGCTCACCGAGCGGCGCCGTCTCCTCCAGATCGCGTACAACGAAGAACACGGCATCGAGCCTCTGTCGGTCGTCAAGAACGTGGCCGACATCTTGAACCGCCTGCGCAGCGAGGCGCCGCGCGAACCACGCGACAAGGTGCACGGCGTCTCGTCCTTGGAGGAGATGGCTCCCGACGACCTCAGTCTGGAGATGGCACGGGTGGAAGAAGCGATGCTCATCGCGGCGCGGGATCTGAGATTCGAAGAAGCCGCCATGCTGCGCGACACGCTCCAGAACCTGCAACGCCAAATGGCTGGCCCTCCCGTCAGTTTTCTGCTCGAAGAAGAACCGGTAGATTCCCCCTATGTCTAAGTCGATTCGGGTCCAGGGTGCGCGAGTCCACAACCTGAAGAACCTGTCCGTGGAGATTCCGCGCGACCAGTTCGTCGTGTTTACCGGACTGTCTGGATCGGGTAAGTCGTCGCTTGCCTTTGACACGATCTACGCCGAAGGGCAGCGTCGCTACGTCGAAAGTCTCTCGGCCTACGCCCGTCAGTTTCTCGGTCAGATGGACAAGCCCGACGTCGACTTCATCGAAGGGCTCTCGCCCGCGATCTCGATCGACCAGAAGACCGCTTCGCGCAACCCTCGTTCGACCGTGGGGACCATCACCGAGATCCACGACTACTTGCGTCTGCTCTTTGCGCGCATCGGGGTGCCGTACTGTCCGACCTGCGGTCGCGCGATCACTAGCCAGACACCCCAGCAGATCGTCGATCAGGTACTCGAACGGCCCGAGGGCCAGCGGTTCTTGGTGCTGGCGACCGTGGTGGAGGGTCGAAAGGGCGAGTACAGCACGCTGCTCAACGAACTGGCCGCCCAGGGCTTTTCGCGCGTGCGGGTGGATGGCGTGGTGATGGAGCTCTCCGAGCGCGACACCCTGACGCTGGCGCGCTATGAACAACACACCATCGACGTGGTGCTGGACCGCCTGAGTGTGAAGAAGTCGAACCGCCAACGACTCACCGAGTCGGTCGAGTCAGCCCTCAAACTCACCAAGGGAGTGGTCAAGTTCCTCTTTCTCGATCCTGACGAAACGGTTCAATACTCCGAGAAGATGGCCTGTCTCAACTGTGGCATCAGTTTCTCGGAGCTCGCGCCGCGCGATTTCTCGTTCAACTCGCCCTATGGCGCGTGCCCGGTCTGCACGGGGCTCGGGACGCGCTTTGAGGTGGCCCCCGATCTCGTGGTGCCCGACGAGGATCTCTCGCTGGCTGACGGAGCGCTCGCCCCGTGGTCGGGGGCGCGATTTAAGTACTTCGAGCGACTGATCGAGGGCATCGCGACCCTGGGCGGTTTTGACGTAAACACGCCGTGGAAGAAGCTCAAGGCCAAGGATAAGAAGCTCGTGCTCTACGGGGTCGATAGCAAATCGGTGCCGGTGAAGTATCGCAACCGCTACGGCCGGGTGCGCAGCTATGAGACCACCTATAACGGCATTGTCGAGTGGCTAGAGCGCAAACGCAACGAGGCCGACGGCGACTGGTCGCGCGAGCAGGCCGAGCAGTACATGCGCGAGGTCGAGTGCACGGCCTGTCACGGCCAACGCCTCAAGCCCGAGGTGCTCGCCGTGCGCGTGCACGATCACAACATCGCTCAGGTCAACTCGATGACGATCGACGAGGCGATCGACTACTTCGCGAAGCTCAAACTGACCAAGCGCGAAGAGACGATCGCGCGCCAGGTCATCAAGGAGATCGTGGAGCGACTGACCTTCCTGATGGACGTGGGGTTGGATTATCTCACCCTGAGTCGCGCCTCGGCCACGCTCTCGGGCGGCGAGGCGCAACGGATCCGCCTGGCGAGCCAGATCGGCAGCTACCTGGTGGGTGTGCTCTACGTACTGGACGAGCCCTCGATCGGACTGCACCAGCGTGACAACCGTCGACTGATCGCGACCCTCGAGCGACTGCGCGATATCGGCAACTCGGTGATCGTGGTCGAGCACGATGAAGAGACCATCCGGTTGGCTGACTACGTGGTGGACATCGGCCCGGGAGCGGGCGAGTACGGCGGCGAAGTCGTCCACGCGGGCAGCTACGAAGCCCTACTCGCCAATGAGAAGTCGATCACCGGCCAGTACCTCTCGGGTAAGAAGTCAATCGCCGTACCCACGGAGCGTCGAGTGGGCGATGGCAAGAAGCTCACCATCAAGGGCGCGCGCGCCAACAACTTGAAGAACATCACGGTCGAGATCCCCCTAGGTGACTTCGTGGCCGTGACGGGGGTGTCGGGTTCGGGCAAGTCGTCGCTGATCAACGCAATCCTGCTCGCTT
>JBEKYI010000021.1:0-18880 GCA_049511155.1 Acidimicrobiales bacterium | reverse complement strand
CTTCACTCCGTGACCGTATGGCTGTTCTCGTTCTCTAAAGCAGTGGCTGCGAGCCCAAAGCAGTCGTGGGTCGTTGCCTGCCGGACTGACGGGAACAAAGAAGAGCAATAACCGCCCGGTGTTGACCAAGTGTTGGAGATGATGGAGAGTGGGCGACGGATTATTTCCTGTGTATCCGCCGATGGGCAGGAATTCCTTCCCCGAAATCATGATCAGCGAGCCAGCCAGGTACGAGGTGTCCACGGCCATAAGGATCTGACCCGGAGGATACCTATCCCACGACTGATCAAACTTGGCCGCTCCCTCTTGAAAGGCCTCGGGTCCCACAGTCGTTGCCCGGGTGGCTTCTCGCGACTGGTAAGGCGTCGAGAACGATCCGAGCCCCTGCGTCACGACGACCCCTGTCGTAATGGAGGGAACGAGAAGCATCGAAATCACAGCGAAACCAATGACGCACGTGTACTTAAACGAATCCTCCACAAAGCGAAGCGAGGCCAGTAACAGAATCTCTGCCACAGCGCAGACCGATGCCCCGAGGGGTATCTCCCACCACGCGACTCCCGCACCCGCTGGGATGAGTATGACCGCATAGACAGTGGTCGCTGGAACGAGAACTATGAGCACGACCCGCGACCATCTGCTTGTTAGGCGCGCTCGCCAACACTCCGACAAACCCAGTGCGCACAGCGCGGCGATCGCTGGGATAAGCGCTGCGGTGTAATAAGAGTTGAGAAAAACTCCAAAACTAAAAAACACGCCGAGGGTCACTAGCCAAGCACCGAATAACAAGACGCCCGCTCGAGGGAGATCTTGACGAGGTCGACGTCGACGTGTTGTGAGAAGCGCCACGCCCGAGAGGAGGGCCGCCGGAAGGAGCCAGGCGTCGTCGCGCCCGAATTCTCCGACGAGCAATCGATCTGCCGACTTTTTAATGTGAAAGGTGCCCACGAGCGGATTCTCGCGTGCGAGCACCTTTTGGAAGGGTGCGGGCGTATCCACCGCGTCGTGGGTCAAAAGATGAATCCCCAGTCGCGACCAACCGTTATACACGAAGACCTGAACGAAGATCGAGTCGTCTCGCGTGCCGTCCACGTAGGGCCGATCGTGGGCAGGTATGACGGACACGATACTCATCCAGCTCAACGACACCACCAGGAGAACGGCACTGGCGGCGACAACGTGTGCAATGCGACGGCGCAAACTTACGGGACTCGCAACTAGATAGGCGATAAAGAGTGCCGGAACGATCAACCACGCTTGAAGCATTTTGGTTTGAAAGGCCAATCCGATCCAGAGACCAGCGCACAAGAGGGATCGGAGCCGACCAGTCCTCGCAGCCCGAATGGTCGCGTCTGCCGCCAGGACTGTCAGCAGTACGAGCATCGAGTCTGAAACATTCCCTCGATTCAGCAGCGCCGTGACCGGACTCGCGGCCAAGATCAATACGGCCGCGAGCCCGGTTTTCGGGCCGGCGAGTTGTCGCACAACGCGAAAGAGGACAAGTATGGTCAGAACCCCCGCGAGCGCTTGTGGCAATGCCACGCTCCAGTAATGGAACCCGAAGACCCGGACGAAAAGAGCCTGCACCCAAAAGGCGCCGGGCAACTTGTCGAGGGTGACTGTTCCAGCAGGATCGACGGCGCCGTAGAAAAAATCTCTCCAGCTCGAACCCATGCTTCTCGCAGCCGCTGCGTAAAAGGGCTCCAGGGGGAAGTTACTGATGCCCCAGCTGTATGACAGTGAGGCCAAGGCCGCCAACCCGAGTAACGCTGGACGTGTCCACCGCGGCTGATCAGGTGGTGATTGCCAAAACCGTAACCTCGCTTTCGCACTGGATGCAGCCGGACCCCAGATCCCTCCCCTGGATCGATCGTGATCCGCGCTTTCGCTCGTGACGATCGTCGCGTCTCCGTCGCCCATCTTCGAAACAATAGAGAAGTGCATTGCTCGCTCAGCGGAGACGGCTGGACGTCCTGCCTATGACCTTGTTAATTGCGCCAAACCCGAGACAGACTCTTGGCAAAACTCGGGTCGCCGAATCAGCGGTTGCCAAAGCGCGCTCAGTTCGACGACGACTCCTCCGTCAGCCGCTCAGCCCGCAACAAGGCCTCTTTGACCTCGAGTCCCCAGCGATAACCGCCTAGCGAACCATCCGTTCGAATTACCCGATGGCAGGGAACGGCCAACGCCAACTGATTCGCGCCGCAAGCTGATCCGACGGCACGAACCGCGCGGGGCGCCCCAATCTCAGCCGCAACTTGCGAATATGTGCGAGTCTCGCCGCTCGGAATACGACGAAGCGCCTCCCATACGCGAACTTGAAAGGCCGTTCCCACAACGTCAAGGGGCAACTCATTCGCTCCACCCTCGCCGCGTACCGCGCGGGCAAGCGCGGTCGCGATGTCAACGAGCCCCTCGTCGTCCCGTTCGATCGTGGAACGTGAGAACTCATCCACGAGATCTTTCTCCAGCGTCGCTTCATCGTCGCCGACGCGAACCGAGCACACGCCCCGCGTCGAACGTGCGGCGAGGACGACACCCAGTGGAGTCGAGAACGTGGTGTAGCGAATCAGCGCACCGCGACCACCGTCGCGATAGCGCGACGGCGTCATTCCCAGCCGGGAAGCTTCTTCGTAGAACGTACTCACTGACTTGTAGCCGGCGTCAAACACGGCGTCCGTGACCGATGAGCTTTCGCGCAGCGTCTCACGCGCGTGCGTCGCGCGACACTCACGCGCGTACGTGGCCAGCGACACGCCGATCACCCGGCGAAAACTGCGGCGCAGATGGCCTTCGCTGAATCCCACGTGCGAGGCCACGTCGGCGACACTGACGTCCCCGTGCGCTCGTTCGATCTGCCGGCAGGCGGCAATCACCGCGGTGGTCATCGGGTCGGCGTCCACCTGTGCGTCAGGTGCGCAACGCGCGCACGATCGATATCCCGCGCTTCGTGCTTCGGCTCCGTTGGTGAAGTACTCAACGTTCCTGCGCAGGGGACGTCGCGAGCCACATCCGGGCCGACAGTAGACACCGGTGGTTCGCACCGCGTAGACAAAAGATCCCGCCAGGCCCGCGTTTCGCGACTCGACCGCGTTCCAGCGCACATCATCGAGTTCTGACATACACCGCACACTAGAGACGCGTGCGCGCCTCAGCCTCCGAAAAGTGGACATCTAATTCTTCGATCGACTCAAAGTGTTTCGCGCTGGTAGCGCAGTTGGCCCGTCACTCACGCGCTACCGTCGCACCGTTTTTACCTAGCACCCGTAGCATGGTTCTATGACTCGAATGCTCTCCCTAGCCTCGGTCCGAGGCAAAACTCGGGCCTTTCACTCTGATTCTGACGACACCAGCACCTCGAGCGTTTTCGTCCCGTTGAGGAGCGAAGTCCATTCTCACTTGATTCCCAGGACTCCGTTGGAGGAGTGGCATTCGGTAGAGTTTCGAATCCTCACGCCACCTTCGAACGAGGGCGAGTCGCACTCAACACGCTGACGAGGGGATCGTCACGTGGTTGTCATGACCCAGGTGTAAGTACCACTTCCCGGTGCACAAACCTAAGGTATGAACATCAGAACTAACTTGCGTCGTCGGTTGCCCCTTCGGGCGGCCGCCATTGTTTTGAGCGTGCTCGCTCTTGGTACGTCCGCACTCACGACGTCCGCCTCCGCAGCGGGATCCTCCAACGCGCAGCGCCAGACCATCGCCGAGCGTGACACGGTGGCGCTTCTCGGAGCTGCCCCTCTTCCTCCGGGATCACAACAGATCACGGCCAAAGTTGCCGAATCGACAAAACCCTTCAGCGAGGCGAAGTCCATCACGTACCCGGGCAACGAAGTGGGCTCGACCCGCTTTTACGTGGCCCCCGCCGCCCAGTCATCGATCGCGTGGTTGAAGACGCAGCACCTCGATGGACATGTCGCTACCAGCTCGGGCACCTCAGGAGACACGAGCACGCAGATCTACCAACTTCCTAATTCCTCGTTCCTCTTGGAGCCCGAGGTTCTCTACGTGGCGCTGAGCAAGTCAAACGGGACGTTGGAGTTCAGCGTCACCGCCACCGTCTGGTGGCGCTCGCCAAAGACAGCGGGGGCCATCGTCGCGCCGGGAGCGGCGAAGCTCACGGTCAAACTCGACCGAGGTCTGAACGATAAGAAGCACCGCTACGAAAGTGCGTCGACCTCGCGGACCTCGCTCATTGCCTCGGTGACGAAGCACATCGATCTCTTGGGCGTCGCCAGTCCCCTGCCCATGTCGTGTCCAAACGACGTGGGATCGTCTCTCACGATGAGGTTCTATCGCGCGGGCGCCGCGACTCCCTACGCCGTGGTGATTGCCGACCCCAGCGGCTGTGGCACGGTCACGGTGAGTCAGTACAACGTCAACCACCAGATCACGTCGTCGACCGACTTGGCTGGCGGACGCCAACTCTCGTCGTTTGTGGCGGCCCAGCTCGGCCTGAGCGATATCAGCCCCACGTAGCCCCGTCACCGGCCGTCAGCCCGGCGTTCACCAGATCTTTCCTACCTTCTCATGGTCGTCTTACCTGGCGGCCGTAGCATGACCACGAGTCGGGAGGGGAACCATGCGCACGCCAGTTTCGACCAGTGATCTCTTTGACCTGTACGAAGCCAAGGGGCGCGAACCCTACGGCGAATCGATCACCCAGATCGAGCACGCGCTCCAATGCGCAGCTCTGGCGCGAGACGAGCACGCGAGCGACGCAATGATCGTCGCCGCCCTGTTCCACGACGTTGGACACCTGGTCGTCGGTGTGCAGAACGAACCGGACTTTGCGATCGACGAGGTCGACGACGACCACGAGCGAGTTGGAGCGCGCGTCCTCGCTCCGCTCTTTGGCCCGGCCGTCGCTCAACCCGTCTCGCTGCACGTGACCGCCAAACGCTGGCGCTGCACCCGCGAGCCCGCCTACTACGAGCGACTCTCCGAGGCATCCAAACTCTCGCTCAAGGCCCAGGGCGGCCTGTTGAGCGACGAGGAGTGCCTGCGATTCGAAGAGCACCCGGGCTTTCCCGACGCGCTCGCGCTGCGCACCTGGGACGACGAGGGAAAAATCGTCGGCCTGGACGCGGGAACGCTCGACGACTACGTGGGTATCGTCAATTCGTTGGCTGCGGCGTGGTCACGAGGACGTCACGAGCAGTAACGCTGACGTCGACCCTGGTGCCCAGCACTAGATCGTCGGCCTGCGAGCTGCGCACGTCTACGCGCACCGTCGAGCCACCCAGACCCACACCGACTCGCGTGAGCGCGCCCAGGAAGCTCCGGTGGTTCACAATCCCCAGACCGTGCGGGTTGGGCTGCACGTCGAGGTCCTCCGGGCGAAGCAGGGCCTCGAGTTCCCCGGCGGGCACCAATGTAAGGTCCCCGCGGATCGGAACGTCGCGCCCCAGTACTTCGACCTGATCGCCGTGGCGAGTGGCGGGGACACGACTGGAGACGCCCACGAACTGGCCCACGAAGGGCGTGGCGGGCTGGGAGTACAGCACCGCGGGAGTATCGACCTGCTCCAGGTGCCCGCGCGACATGACACAGACGCGGTCCGCCATCGACATCGCTTCTTCCTGGTCGTGCGTGACGAACACCGTCGTGATGGCGAGCCGCTGCTGGATCGCACGAATCTGGTCGCGCAACTCAGCGCGCACCTTGGCGTCCAAAGCCGAGAGTGGCTCGTCGAGCAGGAGCACCCTCGGTTCGATGGCCAGAGCGCGCGCTAGAGCTACGCGCTGCTGCTGACCGCCGGACAGTTGGTGGGGATACTTGGTCACGTGATCGGCCAGACCCACCAGGTCCAGGAGCTCGCTCGCGCGAGCACGACGCTGAGCGGAGCGCTGATGACGCAACTGCAGACCGAATGCGACATTGTCGCGGGCGTCCATGTTCGGGAACAGCGAGTAACTCTGAAACACCATGCCCATATTGCGGCGTTGCGCGGGGACGTTCGAGACATCCTTGTCGTCGACGAGAATCCGCCCGATGTCGGGACGTTCGAAGCCAGCGAGGACGCGCAGCGCGGTCGTCTTGCCGCACCCCGAGGGGCCCAGCAAGGCAACCAGCTCACCGGGCGCGATGGCGAGCGAGAAACGATCGAGGGCGGTCGTACTGCCGAAGCGTCGGGTGAGGTTCTCAAAGACGACGGGCGCGCCCACGCTCGCGGACAGCCCGGGCGCTGTGCTCTGTGATTCGTCGATCGTGACCACCATTAGCTCCTCCTGGAGTTTCGAGACTGCGATCGGTCCAGCGAGACAATGAGGATAAGCACCAGAGCCGTCGCGAGCAAGGCGATCATCGCGACCAGGGTGTTGATCCGGGGATTGTCCGTCGGAGCGAGATAGATCCACACGGGCACCGTCTGCCAGTTGTCGACATTGGCGATCGTGAACTCGCCAAAGACAAGCGCGAGGGTCAAGACCGACGCTGACATCAGCGCCGCGCGCAAGTTTGGCACGAGGACGCGCCAGATAGTCATCAACCAACTCGAGCCGAGCGACCTCGACGCCTCGACCAACGTCTTGACGTCAATCGCGCCGAGACCCGAATCGAGAGACCGGTACACGTAGGGCATCGCCAGGATGACATAGACAACCGCGAGCAGATACTGCGAGTTGCGCAGCCACTGCGGCGCCGACTCCAAGACGCCGACGGAGTACGCGATAGGTGGAATGATGATCGGCAGAATCGTGATGACTTCCATGACCCGTCGAAACCTCGGCAGCCGAAGGTGAACGTAGATCACGGTCGGTACCATCAGCACCATCACCACCGCCATCGTGATGACCGCCAGTTGGGTCGAGAGCCACAGGGCAGACACGAAGCCGGGCGCCGAGGCAATTTGGCTCAGGGGCGTCAGCGAAAAGCCGCCCGTGGGGTGCTGCAGTGAGTACTCCATCCCGGCGTAAAACGGCAATATGAAGTATGCGGCAGCGATGACCAGAATCGTCCCTCGCCCCCAGCGAAGGCGGAAACGTCGCTTCTTGAGGGGTGCATCAGCGTCATAGGGTTCGTCGATCGAAGAAGGGTCGGCGACGAGAGAGCCCAGTTCTAGAGAAGCCATCGAGACGTCCTTCGCCGCAGGAATGCATAGATGACCACGGACACCAGCAGAATCACGATCATGGCGAAGGCCAGCGCGTAGGCGACATTCTGTTCACCGGCAATGACGTTGCCCTGCAAAATCGCTCCGATCTGAATCGGGGTGATGGAGATCGTTCCGCCGGTCAAGGCTTCAGCGGTCGCATAGGCAGAAAATCCGCTGCCGAAGAGCAAGAACATGCTGCCCAGAATCGCAGGAGTGAGCACCGGAATACCCACATGGCGCCAGAAGCGCCACCGGGATGCACCGAGATTCTCCGCCGCCTCGCGCCAGGCTGGCCGCAAACCAGCGAAGGCAGGCGTGACGATCAAGATCATCAGCGGGATCTGAAAGTACATGTAGACGAAGGCCACGCCCCAGAATTTGTAAAGGCTCCAACCGTGATTCCAGGGGTCGAGCCCAATCGACTCCAACCACTTGGTGATGAGCCCGTTCGTGGCGGCAAACGCCGCGATAAACATGAAGGCTAGGTTGACGCCGCCAAACTGGGCCAGCACGCCGGATGTGGCCGAGACGATTCGCTTAAACGCCGGATGCTCGGACGTGGAGATGGCGTAGGCAATAACCGTGCCCAGGATGCCAGGAATGACCGCGGTGACGACCGCGAGCTTGAGGCTGTTTTCAAAGCCCGCTCGATACTGAGCGGTGAGAGGTGTCGTTCCGAGGATGGTGTGAATGTTCGACCACGTGAACCCGCCCGTGTTCGATCGAAACGCGAAGGCGACAATTGTCCCCGTGGGTACGCCCAGCACCAAGATGACGTACGCCATAAACGGCACCACGGGTGCACCGGTTCGAATCTTTCGAACCAGTGCACCCATGGTGCTGGACCGGTCCTTCTTCTCTTGACTCGCGTCGTTCGAGGACGGCGCACCCGAATCAAGATCAGAGAGGACGGTCATTTCGCGTGATACCAGTTATCAACTGGCGCCGACTGCGGAGGCCCAGGTTGAGTCCACGACGCCGTCGGCAGCCGTGACCTGAGCTTGCGTGGGCAAGGTGAGTCCGCCGGAAGGAGCAGCGGGCAGCGCGGCGAGCCACGTCTTGTTGACGGTGCCGTTCGCGGTCATTGCCGCCAACTCAATCGGACGGGCATAACCCTGGAGGAACAGGTTCTGACCCTCCGTCGAGTACAGGAACTCCTCCCAGAGGCGCGCCGCCGCGGGGTCCGGAGCGTCCTTGGTAATCGCCTGGGTGTAGTACGCCGCAATCGTGCCATCGGTCGGAATCACCGACTTCCAGCCGGGCACGCTCGCCGCGACTCCATCTTGGAGGTAGTCCCACCAGATGAGAATCGGCGTGGTGCCGGCAACGGCCGTCGCTTCGGTACCGCCGGGGACGAAGTTGCCGTCCTTGTTGAGGGTGGCGAAGAAGTTGATACCGGGCGTGATGTTGGAGAACGAACCACCGTTGGCGATCGCCGCTGCCCACACCGCGTAGAACGCAGCCGAGGCCGACGTCGGGTCATTGTTGATGGCGACTTCGTTCTTGTACTCCGGGTTGGTCAACTGCGCGAACGACGTCGGGCAGGTCTTCACGATGGTGGTGTCGCACCCGATCGCGACGTACCCGCCGTAGTCGTCGTACCAACGTCCACTCGCGTCTTTGGCCGAACTAGGAATGTCCGCCCAGGTCGCCACCTTGTACTTGGCCCAGAGTTGCTCGTTGCCGGTGGCGTAGTTCGTGCCCACGTCCACGACGTCCGGAGCGTCTGCGCGGCCCTTTTGGGTGTTGATGGCAGTGATCTCCTGGGCGCTCGAGCCGTTGGGGTTCTGGTCGTTGATCTTGATGCCGTACTTCTTAGTGAAGTCCTTCATGATGGCGCCGTAGTTGGCCCAACCCGAAAGAGGGATTGTGATCACGTTGACGTGACCCTCTTTCTTGGCGGCCTTGATGAGGGCAGCCATGCCGCCACCGGCCTTTGCTGAGGTCACCGTCGACCAATTAACTGTTTTGCTAGCCGCGTTCGCACCACCGGCCAGCGCGACGGTCGTAAGCGACGTCCCCACTAGTCCGGCCGCGAAGGCGACCTTCAGTTTGTTTGATAACACGAGAAATGCCTCCTAAAAATGAGCACCTCGGTGGTGGCTCGCCAGAAGAGTAAGAGTCGCGAGTAAGCGCAATGTGACGTTGCTTCACACTTCGTGTGCGCACGCGTGGAAATTATCGAGATCGTTGCGTGACGGTTATGCGACAAAACTGTCAATGCGAAGCAGGTCAGCGACCGAGTCGACAACGGCGTGCGCCCCGTTGTCGAAGAGTCGTGCCGCGTCGTCGGTGCCGGTGAGCACACCAATGCACTCGCCCGCTCCGGCGCGCCGGCCCGCCTGCATGTCCGAGGCGGTGTCGCCCACCACGGCGATGCTCGCCATGGCGCTGACCCGAGCACTCAACGCACACACCAACAACATGTCCGGCGCAGGACGGCCTCGCCCCGCGTCGGCCGGTGAGACCCGTATCGGCACGAGATCGGCCCACCCCAGGATGTCAATCAACACCTCGCGCGTGCCGGGTGAGAAGCCGGTGGTGAGCGCGACCGCCACGCCTCGGCTCTTCAGTTCCTCGATGGTCGCTCGTGCCCCGGGGACCTCGCTCACGCCTACCTCGGACGCGCCCTGGACGAAGTGGCGCTCGAAGGCGTCATTGGCCAGTTCGGCTCGCTCGTCGAAGAGCTCGCTGAACACCTCGATCTTGGACTGGCCCATTGTCTCGATCACGTAGGCCTCGGCCGAATCGGCGTCCTCGCCGGTCACGCCCAGCTCGTCGATGGTCCGGCGAAACGCCCGCAGCACGAGCCCCTGGTCGTTGACCGTGGTGCCGGCCATGTCCAAGCAGATCAGTTCGATGGTCACGAAATACTCTCCTCCGCAATCGCTGGGGCCAAGGTCATCCCGCGCCCGCCGGCGCCCGTAATCGCGCTCACGCCGCGCGCAAGGTCGCGTCGGTAGTACAGCTCGTCGCTGTCCGCAGCCATCTGGTGGTACACGCCGCTCCAGCGTCGTTCGATCGCTGGCAGATCGTCGCCGATGAGCCCCCGCGCGGCCGCAATCACCAGCTCCATCGGGGCGTCGACGGTCTCGAAGAGCCCCGGCGCGTCGGGCTCGTGCGTATCGCCGATCGTGAGGCCCCCGTGAAGACGTTGCTGACACAGCAATTGAATCGCGTATCGCTCGGCGAGGGGCTCCTGAGGCCCCAGCAGTTCATTCGCGTCATCGCGGAACCCGGGGTAATAGCGAAAGGAGTCACCGTCGGCGACTGACGTCGTCAACTCTCGACCCAAGGGTCGGGTCTCGGCCATGTTCAGGCGAACGCGGCGCAGCGGCTCCGTCTCAAAGAGTTCGGCGCCGAAGCCACTGAGGTTCGCACCCAAACAGATCCACACCTGATCGCCCCTGTGTCGGGCCCCCTGGTGATCGATGACTTCACTGTCCGAAAGTCCGACCAGTTCGCGACCGGAGAGATAGCTGTAGCGTCCCGTCGCCGACATCGCCTCGCGCAGGGCGCCGAGTGCCGCGCGGGACTCCACCGCGGCATCGCGCCCGCACCACAGGCCTGCTTCGAACTTTCCTTCCAAAGCGGGATTGCGCACGAGGACCTCGTCGTGACTGAGCAGAGCGAACTCGCGTTGGTGCGCGTCCTCGCGCACCAGTGCGCGCTCGGCGACCTGCATCTGGCTCTCGCTGTTCAACAACGTGAGGGATCCATTCGCACGAAAACCCACTCCCGGCACCGCGTCGGCGATCTGTTGCCAGAGTTCGCGCGCGCGCAGAGCGAGCGTCACTTCACCGCCGGGCGCGCGACCGCTCACCCAGATCAACCCAAAATTTCGCACCGTCGCTCCGTGGGGTAGGGCGTCACGTTCCAGATGCACGACCGTGGCGCCATGCGCCAGCGCGAAGAACGCGTGCATGGTGCCCAGAATGCCCGCGCCGACCACCACGGTGCGCTGACCCGAGAGCGACTGATCCTGCTCGAGTGGCATGGGGGTCAACCTAAACGCACCAGTTTGCGCACTCGTGACCGATCGGTGTGCTACTCGAAACGACGAGCGACAAAAAAGTCACGCAGCAACGCGGCCGACTCCTCCGCCAGTACGTCGTAGGTGAGGGACACTTCGTGCAGGAGGCGCGGATCGCTCAGCACGTTGTAGCGAGAGCCCACCGCCCCGGCCTTTTCGTCCAGTGCGCCGATGACGAGGCGCTCGACGCGGGCATTCAGCAGGGCCCCGGCACACATCACGCAGGGCTCAAGGGTGACGTAGGCGGTGGCGTCGCTTAGGCGCCACCGGCCACGAACGCTCGACGCTTCGCGCAGCGCGATCACCTCGGCGTGGGCCGTCGGATCTCGGTCGACTTCGCGCCGATTCTCGCCCCGACCCACCACCTGCCCGTCGACCACGATCACGCACCCCACGGGGACATCGTCGTGGGCCCCGGCGTGCGCGGCCAACTCGAGCGCATCGCGCATGAAGCGCTCGTCGTCATCCATGACGCGACAGCGTAGGACACAACCGTTGCCCAAAGTTCTGGCAAAGAGCGCCACGGTAGACTCGTCGACGGAGGGGTGCGAGAGCGGCCGAATCGGGCAGTCTCGAAAACTGCTGTGTCTACGGGCACCGTGGGTTCAAATCCCACCTCCTCCGCCACGGAGAGACGGGTGACGACGTCACCCGTCTTTTCCATTTCCACGCAACGACGAGGCCAGTACGCTGGATTTGCCGCATCACCGTTAGGAGATCCCATGGTTTCGTCACTCGACACGCACGTCGGCACCGAGCGCAAGGTCATCACCGACCTGCCCGGACCGAAGTCCCAGGCTCTGCACGCCCGGCGCAAGGCGGTCGTTAGCTCGGGTCTGTCGGTGGGATTTCCGGTCTACATCGACCGCGCCGAAGGAGCGATCGTAGTGGACGTCGACGGCAACCAGCTCCTCGATCTGGGTTCGGGCATTGCGGTCACCGGCATCGGACACGCCGTACCCGCTCTGGTGGAGGCGGTGAGCGAACAGGTCGCGCGCTTCACTCACACGTGCTTCATGGTGAACCCCTACGAGAGCTACGTCGAGGTGTGCGAAGCACTGAGCGACCTCACGCCGGGCACGTTCGCCAAGGCGTCCGCGCTGTTCAACTCCGGCGCCGAGGCGATCGAGAACGCGGTCAAGATCGCGCGCCTGGCGACCGGCAAGCCCGCCATCATCGTCTTCGAGCACGCGTACCACGGACGTACCAATCTCACCATGGCCCTGACGGCCAAGAACATGCCCTACAAGGACCGCTTCGGTCCCTTCGCGCCCGAGGTCTATCGCGTACCCATGAGCTATCCCTTCCGCGACGGTCTCAGTGGTCCCGAGGCGGCGGCGCGCGCCATCAAGATCATCGAGTCCGAGATCGGGGTGCACAACGTCGCCGCGGTGCTCATCGAACCCATCCAGGGCGAGGGAGGCTTCGTCGTCCCGGCGGATGGGTTTCTCCCGGCGCTCTCGGCGTGGACCAGCGCCAACGGCGTCGTCTTCATCGCCGACGAAATCCAAAGCGGCTTTGCGCGCACTGGCGAGTGGTTCGCTGTCAACCACGAGGGCGTGGTGCCCGACATCATCACGACCGCCAAGGGCTTGGCGGGCGGGATGCCGCTCGCGGGGGTGACGGGACGGGCCGAGCTGATGAACGCAGTCCACGAAGGCGGATTGGGTGGAACCTACGGCGGGAACCCCGTGGCCGCCGCGGCCTCGCTCGCCACCATTCAAACCATCAAGGACTGGAATCTGCTCGAACGCGCCAAGGATATTGGTGTCACGATGCGCTCCACACTGGAACATCTGGCCAAGGACGTCTCGATCATCGGCGAGGTGCGCGGGCGCGGCGCCATGCAGGCCATCGAACTCGTAGAGCCCGGCACGAAGACGCCGAATGCGGCGGCGGCCAAGGCCATTCTCGCCTTCTGCCAACAGCAGGGGGTCATCACACTGCTCTGCGGTACCGACGGCAACGTCCTGCGCCTGCTACCCCCGCTCATCATCAGCGACGAACAGCTCGCCGATGGTCTGGCGGTAGTGAGCGCGGGAGTGCGCTCGGTTCAGTAGTTCACGCGTCGCCTCGCGACCGATTCGACAGGGAGTACATGAGAAGTGCCGTGAGTCGCGCTCGCCCCGGGTGGGGCCTCGTCGTCGTGGTCGTGGTCGTCGGTGCCCTGGCGTTGGCGAGCTGCGGCACACCCGCTGCCAAGACCACCAGCGCCGTTCACCTGAGCGGTACCCCGGCACTCAGTTTCGAGACGCCCCTGACGAGCGTGGCGTGTACGCGCAACGACGTGTGCGTCGCCATCGGATCGTCCGCCACGGGGTTAGGACCCACCTCGGTCGTCGAGTTCGCCACGCCACACGGTCACTGGTTCAACGTCGCGCTGCCATCGTCAACATCGATCCTGCTCACCTCGGTGAGCTGTACGGGATCGCAGTGTCTGCTCGCCGGTTCGAGTCCCGGCAGCGATGTTCTCTGGCTCTTTGATAGCCACACCCACGCCCTCAGCATCCTGACTCCTCCCACCGGAGGGATTGGCGCCAGCGCGGTCACCTGTAACCAAGTGGTCTGTGGACTCATCGACACTGGAACCAACGGCATCCCACGCTTTCTGACGAGCTCGGATGCGGGAACGACGTGGTCAACGTCCGAGCCTCTTCACTTCGCCAAGAGTGACGTGATCAGTGACTTCACGTGCGCGACCACCACGTCGTGCGCCCTGGGCCTCGTCACCCTCTCGCACCAGTTCTCGCTCTACGTCACGAGCGACGGGGGATCGAGTTGGCAGTACCAGTCGGTGCCGAGCTCGTGGACCACCATGACCTCACTCTCGTGTAACGGCGAGAAGTGCGACGCCCTGGCTAGTACGTCGAGCGACTCGCTCCTGGTGCACTCAACAGATTTCGGGACAACTTGGTCGACGACCAAGCTGGCCTACTCGGCCAGTGCGGCCGCGTGCACGCAACTGAGGCGATGCGTGGTCGTTGGTCAACAATCGAACGACGCGCGTCTGAGCACGATGGACCGGTCCACGTCGTCGAACGTCAAGTTGAGGTACGTCCCCTCGCCCCTGCTCGACGTGGCGTGCGGTGCCAAGGTCTGTGCGGCCATCGCTATCACGACGCTGCTCAGTTTTCCGTTTGCCTCCTCACCGTGACGGTCTGTTCCCAGCAGCCCTGTGCGAAGCTACGAACGTGAGCGCAGCCTCAGTGGATGCCGTTCCCCCCGGTTGGTATCCCGATCCGGGTGGCCTTCGCCAGTGGCGGGTGTGGACAGGCACGAACTGGTCGGACCTCACTCGCCCGTACGGCGAACCGGTCGCGGCCCGACCCACCCCTCCTCTCTCACTGATGCTCGCTCTGCGCCGCGTTCAGAACCTCGGCATCGTGGGCGTCGTCGGTGGACTAGGCCTGCTCGTGAGCGTGCTCGCGCACTGGCCGGGTTCGTCGCACCCCGAGCCCCAGTGGTTCGCCGACGTTGCCAGCAATATCGCCGTGGCGCTCTTGGCGGTGGGAGCGACCACGTGCGCCTTCGGCGTGCGTGAGCTCGAGGGCCGATGGTCGCTCGCGGCGGTGGTGCCGGGGCTCAATCTCTTCTACGCGAGCGCCTTGGTGAACCGCCGCCTCGGGCTGCGTCCCAACTGGCGAATCGTTTCGGAAGTGGTCCTGCTGGTCGCCTTCGTTCTCTCGGCACGCCAAGATCTCTGGTTCGCCCTCGCGCCGGCCATCGTCGCCTACCTCGAGCTCACCTGGTTCAGCGCGCTCATCGATCGACTAGGGGTGGGCGCGCTAAGGACCTCTCGACCCGCGTCCTAGCGCTACGCCAGGGCGTCGCGCAGCCGCGTCGCGACGCCCGTCCAACCCTTGTAGGCCTGCACATCACGGGGTGCCGTCTCCAGTGCGTGCACCAGCGCCGACGCGAAGGTGTCGTCACGATCGCATAGCGCGACGGCCGAGGTGACGTACGTGCGGATGGTAAAGACGATCGCACGGGTGCGCGGCAACGACCGCAAGGTCTGACGCTCCACGCGGAAATACCACTGATCTATATCGCCCTCAGGTGCCCGGCGCGCGCTCGCCGGCTGGAAAAGATCGGGGCTGTCGAGCAGCGTCCAGTTCAAGCGCCAAAAGGAACGATCCGGCTTCAGACGATCGAAAAAGAGAGTGGTCGGTCGCGCGAGTTGATCGTCGTACCCGGGCACCGGCCCGTGAATGTCATCGAGCGTGGTACCAATCTTGGTCGCTAGGTCCCAACGCGAAGGAAAACAGACACACGCGGCGCGCAGTCGCCACGTGTCGTCACGCACCAGTACGCACAGGTCCTCTTGGACCAAGCGGCTCGCAGTGACAATCGGGTGGTCCGCACCGCTCCCGGTGCTGACGAGCGCGGGATGAAATGACTGCAGGTTCGCTCGAATCTCCTCGAGCAGTTCCTCGCTCCCCTCATCACCTTGGGACTCCGTCGCGACGACCGTGTCGTAGGAGCGCTCAAGCAGGTGATCCTTGAGTTCGAGTTCCTCGTCGCGATGTTCGTCGACCTCGAGCCACTGCTTGAGATCCAAGGGACGCAGCCCCATCGAGAGGCGCCACCCCTTCGGGTCGAGGGGCACGTACGGAAAGGCGGAGGACACTCAGCTCCCGCGCTTGCGCCGTACGACGAGAAGGTAGAACAACAGGGCCGCCAGCGGTACCGCGATGACGATGATGCGACCCTCGGGCAGGACGACACCCCGATGGACATCCGTGCTCGCCACGAGGGCGGGCGACCACTGTGCCATGAACTCCACACATCCAATCTTCCACGCCGAGAGCAGCGCGAAATTCGTTGCGCTACTCGGCCCCACTGGGAATTATCGGTATTCCTTAGGTACGATTATTCAATGCCACGCAGCCAGCGAACTCGCAGTGCGCGAGCGATCGCCAATGACGCGGCCATCCTCGACGCGGCCATCGGTGAGGTGCTACGCGTCGGCGTCGACCACGTGTCGTTGCGGGACGTGGGACACCGCGCGGGACTGACCCACGGTGCCACCTACGCGCGCTACGAGGACGTCGATGAACTGCTGGTCGACTTGTGGAACTCCGAGCTCGTGCATCGAGCCGCGTCGACCTTCGATCTCTGCATGGCGGCCGCCCAGTCCCCCGGTATCGGCAGCGTCAATGCCCTGTTCGACGTGATTCGTAACGCGACGCCCGCCGACGTCGCGAGCGTCCACCTTCTCCTCACGGCTCGGCGCATTCCGACGCTGAACGAGGAGGTCGAACCATTCGTCCTCACCCGATTCGCCATCGATCCCGCCGCCGATGCCAGAACCAACGCAATGTTTGCGCGCGGCCTCACCCTCTTCGCCATGACGATGATGCAGATCTTTGCGGTCTCACAGTTTGGGTGGGACCGTAACTTTCAAGAGGCGCTCGAGCGCATGGTCGTGGACACACTGCAGGTCGACCCCGACGAGGTGAAGCCGATCGAGCTGCACGACAGCGACGAGCGCATCGTGCTCATGCCCAGTGATGATCTGAAGGCGCAGCTCGCCTACGCCACATTCGGTGTCGTGGGCAAAAGCGGCTACACGCGCGCCACGATCTCGCGGATCGCGCGTCGAGCGAACTGTTCCCCGGGCGCGATCTACAAGCTGTACCCCTCGAAGGAAGACCTGGTCATCGCCGCTTTCCACGACCTCATGCGCGCGCGGTGGATGAAGATCTCGAACTTTGTCGACCTCCTCGACGAGGGCGCTCTGGCCCAGCTGCTCTACAACTCAGCCAGCGTGAACAACGCGGTGCGACAGAGCTTCACGCTCGAGATCAGTCTGGCCGGCGCGCACAGCGACAAACTGCGCGCCGCAATCCTCGGACAAATCGGCGAACTCGAGGGAATCGTGCCGCTGCTCACCAACGCCGATGAGAGTCAAAAGACGGGCCTGCGATACATGGTGCGCTCGGTGATCTTCCTCACGGTCGGAGTGAACTTTCTCTCGACGGTGACCGACGTGACGCGTCACGTCGACTTCAACCAGTTCACCGAACCCTTCCGTCGCGCCCTCCTGCGCGATGCGGTGCCGTCGTGGCCCGAGTTGTGCCAGCAGATCCTGGAGGCCGTGCGACGCGACAGCTAGTTGGTCGCGCCCGACGGCGCGCCACCCAGCTTTTGGAGCTGTTCGACGATCTGGGTGATCGCCTCATCCTGGGCCAACAGATGCTTTTGGATCTCGTCGGCCTCGTGGAGCACCGCTTCGGCGTCCTTGTAGGTATCCTCGGCCCGGCGGTCCGAGGCCGCCGCCTGGATGTTCTGTCCCACGATGATGATCGGGAGCAGCACCAGCTGCAAGAAACTGCTCGAGAGCCAGACGACGATGAAGTAGGTGCCTTGCTTGAGCGCGTCAGGCAGTGCCACCAGCGCAATGAGCGTAAAGAGGTACGCGCACCACATCGTGCCGACCACCAGCGTCACGCGCAGGCCGACGCGGGCGTTCAACTTCGCAAGGAAGTTGCCCGAACTCGGTTCTCGCAGGTCGTTGACCCTGAAGGGACGATGGAGGTGAGCAAGTTCATTGGCCCGCGGGTGACGGATGTACTCGTAGATTTTTGACATAGCCGGATTCTCACACGAAGTGTGGGAAACGGCGGTATTGCTGGATCAGTTTTTCATAAGGTCAGGAGAGGTCTCCATCCCCTGACGCCACACGGAGCGAGCGATGATCTTGGTCACGTCGGCGCGATCCTTGTAACGAAGTGCGATGTCGCGCGACTCCTCGAGGAGGCCTTCGGTCAACGTGGTGGGGTTGAGTCCGAGCGCGACGAACTTGTCGCGACTGACGTTGAGCTCGTTCTCGACGGCCTCACGACGCGGATTCGGCAGGTGCGCGATCTCCGCGCCGGTGATCTTGGAGATCAGCTCGGCGAGTTCGCCCACGCGGTGCGTCTCGGTGACCTGGTTAAAGACAGTGGGCTTATCGCCGCGCTCGGGCGGATTCTCCAGGGCGATCTGGATGCAGCGCACCGTGTCGCGAATGTGGATGAAAGCGCGCGTCTGACCGCCGGTGCCGTGCACCGTGAGGGGGTGTCCGATGGCCGCCTGCATCAAGAATCGGTTCAGCACCGTGCCATAGTCGCCGTCGTAGTCGAAGCGATTGATCAAGCGCTCGTCGAGCACCGTCTGGGGCGTCTGGGTACCCCAGACAATGCCTTGGTGCAGGTCCGTAATGCGGATCTGATCGTTCGCGGCATAGAAGGCGAAGAGCAACTGGTCGAGCGTCTTGGTCATGTGATACACCGAGCCCGGGTTGGCGGGGTGCAGGATCTCGCGATCCAGCTCGCCGTCGGGCGTGGGAACCTTGACCGTCAAATAGCCCTCGGGGATGGGCGCCGAGCCCGACCAGCCGTAGCCGTAGACGCCCATGGTGCCCAGGTGGACCATCGCGATGTCCAGCCCGGTTGTCGCGATCGCCACCAAAACGTTGTGAGTCGCGCGCACATTGTTGTCCACGGTGTAGCGCTTGGTGGCTTCGTTGCGCATGGAGTACGGCGCAGCACGCTGCTCTCCGAAGTGCACCAGGGAGTCAGGCCGCTCGGCGAGCAGCAAGTCCTGGAAACGGTCGTACTCCTGGGCCAGGTCGAGGTGAACGAAGCGAATCTCGTTGCCGGTCAGTTCCTTCCAGACTCGCAGGCGCTCGCCGACCGGGGCGATCGGCGTCAAGGACTCGACTTCCAAATCAATGTCGATCTTGCGCCGGCTGAGGTTGTCGACGA
>JBEKYI010000020.1:0-20628 GCA_049511155.1 Acidimicrobiales bacterium | reverse complement strand
GAGTTCGTCCAACGCCAGCAGGAGCCGCGCGCCCTCGTGGTGATGGTCGTAGGTAGCGTGAACCAGCTCCTCGACGAGCCCGACCACCAGGGGGATTGACACAGCCTGATGGCGACTCGGCGAGACGATATGGAGCTGGTGGGGTCCTCGCAAGAACTCTTCGACGTCCAAGGGCGCCTCGCGGGCCGAGGCCCGGGCGGCTTCGGTGCGGATACCCGCGAAGAGGCCTGCGGTCGTGGACCAGATGCTGGATCGTTCTCGCTCTTCGGTCGCCAGTACTCCGCGCAACAGTGTTGTGGCCGGGTGATGATCACCGTGGTGTTCGGTCAGTTCGACGATGAGATCATCGCATCGGCGTTCGTCCACGCGGCTTGCGAGCTCACCCAGTGATTCGCCGCGCAGAGCGCATGCGTGCATCATCGGAGCGACTAATGCACCCGCTCGCTCGCTCCAGTGGTCATCACTTCGCTCACCTCGACCTCGTCTCGCGACGTCAAGAAGGCTCCGCGCAGCGAGAACGGCGCCATCCCAACTTGAAGATTGTCTTAGAGGTGAATATCCGACTCGATACACACCGGGTGGTGTTTCGACGGTTCCAGACGGATCAAAGAGCAAAGTGGTGCCGCTGCGATGTGCGCGTGACATCAACGACACGACATCATTCTTCGTTGACGTGATGACGCAAGAATCATTTGTCATCAGGAGATTCGGAACGATGATGGACGTGGTCTTTCCACTTCGCGTAGGACCCAACACGAGTGTCGAACGTTCGTGTCCGCTCGTTGCATCACCGTGTGCACCTCGACCTAAGTAGATGCCACGCGTCGAACTCACCGAGACCATCGGTCGTAAAACTTTCGCAAATGCTTGACATTGGTGTGAAGAACGACTGAACTTTTAAATGTCCTTCTGCGGAGGAGGTCTACGTTGTCGCTTGCGTTGCTTGCAACGCAGGACGTAGTTGTCGTCCGCGTGAGGGCCGTGCACTGCGATCAGTCGTTGCACAGTCGAGAGACTGGGCGGCACATGAGCGAGTACATGACAGATCAAAACGGTGACTGACTTTTTGGAACAGAGATTCCAAGTCCCAATTTGAATCAACGTTGAGTCCCAAGGAGGGAAAGTGGCACCAGCCGCGAAGAAGAAGGCTCCGGCCAAGAAGGCCCCAGCCAAGAAGAAGGCAGCCGCCAAGAAGGCTCCGGCCAAGAAGCGTCCGGCCGCCAAGAAGGCTCCGGCCAAGAAGCGTCCGGCCGCCAAGAAGGCTCCGGCCAAGAAGCGTCCGGCCGCCAAGAAGGCTCCGGCCAAGAAGAAGGCCGTAGCCAAGAGGGCTCCGGCCAAGAAGCGTCCGGCCGCCAAGAAGGCCGTCAAGCGCGCGGTGAAGAAGTAACTAGAACGTCTCTGTAGTTAACGAGTCGTCATTTGAGGGGGTCGCAAGACCCCCTCAAATGCTGTCTGGGCGCACTAGCCACGTCCCTGATCGGCGCGGCGCAAGTCGGCCGGTTCGTCGACATCGAAACGCCAGGGGCTGTCGGTGATGAGATGCCAGGCGACTCCGAGTCGTGTCGCCTCTCGCTCGTGGGCGGTCGCCGATGACTCGCCGTACCGGAAGTGAAAGTCGATCCCGGTGGGCACCACCAAGACGTTGGTGCCACGCCCGTGATGGTCGGTAACGATGGTGACGCCCTCTGGCGGTTCAAACTCGTTGAGCCCGACGGGGTTCTGAAGATCTCCGTGAACGACGATCAGGCGTTCGAAGCGAGTCCCGAGGTGGTCGTAGGCATTCTGGACCGCTTCGTTCAGGTTCGCGGCGTCAGATTCCAGAACCTCTACGCCGAGGTCGCGGGCGAAGTTCGATATCTCACTCGACTCGCTCAGGACGATGACCTGCTGGGGCGCGCAGTTGCGCACCACGCGAGTCGCCAGATCTCGGGCGAGGTCCGTGACGCCATCCACTTCGCCGAGGCGAAGCCGGTTCTTGGCGAGGTCAAAGCGCTTGAGGGGAACGACGAAGACTTGGGAGGTCACGAGGATGAATACTAGGAGCGGGCGATCTCAGTACGATTTGGGGGTGGCTCGCAGGGGACCGGATCTACTCGCCCACGAGCGTGCCCTCGTCAAACGCGGAGAAGTGGTCGTAGGACTCGATGAGGTTGGTCGAGGAGCACTCGCGGGGCCGGTCACTGTCGGTGCAGTTGTCATCACGCACGCCGCGCGTCCCCCCAAGGGCCTCACCGACTCCAAACAACTCACTCCCGCCGAACGCGAGTCTCTGGTCGTCCCCCTTGAGTCCTGGGCGTCCGACTGGTCACTGGGTTCGGCGAGTTCTGGCGAGATCGATCGCTGGGGACTTCGTGTCGCCCTCGCCGTGGCCGCGAACCGGGCGATGGCGGAGCTCTCGATTACTCCCACTCACGCATTGATCGATGGCCCCTTCAATCTGCTCGACGCGCCACTTCGCCTCGAGGACGAACTGCTCGAAGTGCCCGAGCTGCGCTATGCCACCATCTCGCACACGACCCTCATCGGAGGAGACGCTCGGAGTGCCACCATCGCGGCGGCTTCGGTACTCGCTAAGGTCCATCGCGATCGCGCCATGGTGGGGCTTTCTGGCGAGTTTCCGATGTACGGCTGGGACGCGAACAAGGGATACGGGGTGCCCCACCACCTGGCGGCGCTGGTCGACGAGGGTCCGTGCTGTCACCACCGATTGACCTGGAAACTGACGTCCTGACGAGGATTAAGAATCAGTAAGCGCGTGGCGCCGCCTCCCGGCAATTCTCCGAAAATGACTAGGATTGTCTAGTTATGTCGCCGCTGCTGACAGTGAAGAACCTGAAGGTTCAATTCGCGACTCGCAATACGTTCGCCACCGCGGTGGACGACTTTTCTCTCACCATTGATCCGGGCGAATGTGTCGGTCTGGTGGGGGAGTCGGGCTGCGGCAAAACCACGACCGGGCTCGCGATCATGCGCTTGCTGCCCGGTAATGGTCATATTGCCGGCGGATCGGTCGAACTCGACGGGGTGGACCTGGCGTCCCTGTCGGAAAAGGAAATGCAGGCCAAGCGGGGCAATGACGTAGCTCTTATTCCCCAGGACCCCATGAGTTCGCTCAATCCGACAACCAAGATCGGACGCCAGATTGGCGAAGGACTTCGAATTCACCGAGGCGTCACGGACGAGGAGGCGCGAAAGCGCGCATTGGAAGTCCTCGAGATGGTCGACATGCCGCGTCCCGCCGAACGCTTGGATCAGTATCCCTTCGAGCTATCCGGCGGTCTGCGCCAGCGCGTCATCATCGCGATGGGACTGACCTGCTCACCCAAGCTGCTGATCGCCGACGAACCGACGACTGCGCTCGACGTGACGATTCAAGCCCAGATTCTTGACATTCTCGACAACCTACGCCGTGAACTTCAGATGTCGGTGCTGCTCATCACCCATGACATGGGCGTGATCGCTGGGCGCACGGACCGGGTGGTCGTTATGTACGGCGGCAAGAAGGCGGAGCAGTCGCCGACGGTCGAACTGTTTAATGAGATGCACCACCCGTACACCCAGGCTCTCCTCGCCTCGATGCCGAGTCTGGAGACGGCCTCGAAGCAGAAGTTGCGCTCCATCGCCGGGATGCCGCCGGATCTGTCCAAGCCGATCGTGGGGTGCCGATTCGCTCCGCGGTGCCGCTACGCGACCCAGGAGTGCCATGAGATCGATCCTGATCTCACCGGCACCGAGACGCACACCTACGCCTGCTTTCACCCAGTTGATGGCCCCCTATCGACCGTGGTCGACACCCCCCAGGCTGAAGTCGTGGCCAGCTTGCGAGCGCGCAAAGAGCTCGCCCGCGTCGAGAATCTGGTCAAGGAGTTTCCGATCAAGGGCGGTCTGGTTCGCCACAAGGTGGGCGCGGTGCATGCGGTGTCCGACGTGAGCTTCTCGATCTACGAGGGAGAAACCTTCGGATTGGTCGGTGAGTCAGGATGCGGCAAGACGACCATCGGCCGCATGCTCGTGGGCCTGGAGTCCGTGACCTCGGGCGCGGTGTACTTCGACGACAAGGTCGTCTCGGCGAAGGGGTATCGCCCGACCAAGGCCGACCGGCGCGATCGCCAGATGATGTTTCAGGACCCCTACTCGTCGCTGAACCCTCGTATGAAGGTGAGCCAAATCCTGGGCGAGCCTCTCCTGGTCCAGCACGAGGGAACACGAGCCCAGCAGACCCGGCGGGTGACGGACTTGCTGAACTCGGTCGGCCTCGACGCGCTCGCGGCGGATCGATACCCCCACGAGTTCTCGGGTGGACAGCGCCAGCGCATCGGCTTCGCCCGAGCTCTCGCGCTGAATCCCCGCCTCATCGTGGCCGACGAACCCGTGTCCGCCCTTGACGTCTCGGTGCAGGCCCAGATTCTGAACTTGATGAAGGACCTGCAGCGCGAGCACAATCTCTCCTACGTCATGGTGAGTCACGACCTCGCGGTCGTGTACTACATGGCCGACACGATCGCGGTGATGTATCTGGGCAAGATCGTGGAGATCGGCGACGCCGAGTCGGTGTTCCGTTCGCCCGCTCACCCCTACACCCAGGGGCTGCTCGACGTGGTGCCCGTGCCCGACCCGATAGAGGCGCGCAAGCGCCGTGGCCGCCAGGTGACGGGCGAGTTACCGTCTCCGGTCAATCCACCGTCAGGTTGTCGCTTTCGCACGCGCTGTCCCAAGGTCCAAGAGATCTGCTCGGTGGAAGAGCCGTTGCTGAGATCGTTCGGGCCGACCCAGCAGGCGGCCTGTCACTTCCCCATGAAGACGCCGGTGACGTTGAGTTCGAGCTCGCACGGCTCCATCACCGCCTAGAACCCGCGACCCGCGCCGGTTTAACGCTCGATCAGTCGAACCTCGAAGGTGTCGCGAAGGGCGTCGCCGATGTAGTTGATGGCGACGACGACGAGGATGAACACGGTAGCCAGCGGATAGATCTCCCACCAGTAGCCATTAGAGATCTGCGCGGTTCCGTTCTGGAGCATGGTGCCCCAGTCCGTCTGGGGCGTGAGGATGCCCAGTCCGAGGAAGCCCAAGGCGGAGAGGAACAGAATCGCGTCAGCGACGCTGAACGTGGCCACGGTGACGATGTTGCTGATGGAGTTGGGAAAGACGTGGCGGCGAATGATATGCCACCTGCTCGCGCCCATCGATGTGGCGGCCTGGGTATATTCGAGCTTTTTGATCAACAGGGCGTCGCCTCGAATGATACGTGCGTTGGCCCACCATCCGGTGACGCCGATGATGATGATGAGAATCGTGGTCGATCTCGAGAAGATCGTAAAGAGACTGATCAAGAGGAACAGGTACGGGATCGACAAGAACGCGTCGAGAATTCGCATCATCACCGTGTCGACCACGCCCCCGATAAAGCCCGAGACCATGCCATAGATGGTGCCGACGATGATCGTGATGAGACCCGCGAGCATGCCCAGGGTGAGGGAGTACTCACCGCCGTACATGATGCGCCCGAGTTCGTCGAAGCCGCTTGAGTCGGTGCCGAGTAGGTGCGCGCCAGACGGCGGCGCGTTCCATACCGCGTCTAATGCGAGCGCTTGATTGGTTTGATTGGTGTGATAGAAAACCGGCCCCAGGTAGCAGAAGAGCAGAATGAGGACCAGGTAGGCCACCGAGGCGATGGCCAGCTTGTTGTGCGTGAAAATGCGCAAGCGTTGACGCCACATCGGAACGATGACGTCGCTGGCGACCCCCTTTTCATCAACGATGACGTCGGGATCGACGATGTTGGCCAGGATGGCCGGCTCGCCCAACATGCTCATTAGCCGGACCGTCCTTGAATGCGGATGCGCGGATTCACGACTCCGAGCATGATGTCAGCGAGGAAGTTGCCCGACAGCGTGAGGATCGTGGCGAGCAGGGTGATGCCGAGCACCGTAGGTATGTCCACGCTCGTGGCGGCATTGACGGTCTGGATGCCGAGCCCGGCGTAGTTAAACACGCTCTCGACGATCAGCGCGCCGCCCAAGAGCGCGGGCAACGAAAGACCGAGAATGGTGACGATTGGGCCAAGGGCATTTCGCATGGCGTGTCGAAACAGAACCCGCTTGGGACTGCAACCCTTGGCCCGCGCGGTTCGGATGTAGTCCTGAACCAACACTTCGAGAACGGTTCCGCGCATGAATCGGCTGAGCGACGCCACCTGAACCATCGTGAGGCAGGCCACGGGCAAGATGAATCCCAGAGGATCGGTAAAGATCGCCCAGGGCGCCACCCCGTTGGGTGGCGAGGCGGGAAGATGCGGCCAACTGAAACTGAACGCCTGGAGCATCAACAGGCACAACAGGAACAAGGGCATCGCGTAGAGGACGAAGGCCACGCCGGTCGCGGTGTAGTCAACCGTCGTGTTGCGCTTGGACGCCTGGTAGATGCCGAGGGGAACGCCGATCAAGACGGTAAAGATCAACGCGGAGAGGGCGAGCCAGAGCGTTCGGGGAACGTAGAGCGAGATGAGGTTCCACACCGAAAGGTTCAGCTTGTAGGAGTGGCCCAGGTTGAAGTGCCCGAAGACCTGGACCAGGTAGTTCCAGAATCGCACCACGTAGGGATGATTCATGCCGTTTTGTGCGCCCCACTCGAGCACCGTGCGATGGTTGGCGTGGACGCCGAGTACCGCGAATGCGGGCGCGTAGATGCCTCCGGTTTGGAAATAGGGGAGCGTGAATGTGAAGAGCATCACAATCAACAAGACGATCAGGGACTGAAAGAATCGCCGGATCACGTACGCCAACATTGGGTCGAATTCTATCAGTGCGTCGGCGCGAACCTCGTGGCGCCCCGCTTTGGTCTCCCTGGGACTCTCTCAAGAATTCGTCCGTACAACCAAAAAGGGCCCCCTCCTTCGAGGGGGCCCTTTTTGGTTACTGGCTTAGGACTTCGCGAAGTACAAGTACTCCGGCATGAAGTTCTGCAGCGGGTTCGCAACGAGTCCGTTGACGCCGTTGACCGACTTGGCGCGCAAGGTCTTGAGCGTCTCGCCGGTCGCAGTCGCTTCGGGCTGGAACAGCACTGGCAGTTGCTTGGCCGTCCACTCGGCGTAGGCCTTCAGGCTCGCGGTTCCAAAGGTCGTGGCCTTGATGTCGGCCGTCTCGGTCGCGTTGGAGTAGTCACCCACGTTGAAACCGCCGCCGGGCGCGAAGAGCGTCTCACCCGAGGGGTAGTAGTCAGGAGCGTAGCTCCATCCACCGCCCCATGAGCAGATCTCGTACTTGGTACCAGCTTCGCAGTCCGCGATCACGTCGTTGAACGTGGCCTCGGTGTGCGTGAACTTGATACCAATCGAGGCCCAGTCGGAGATCTCCGCGTTGAACGTGTCGTCCAGTGCGGGCGTTCCACTCGCCCAGATGATGCTCAGGGAGAGTTGCGTGCCCTTGGAGATGCCCGCGCCACAGTCGGTCATTCCGGTTCCGGGCGACTCACACGTGTCCACGCCGCTCACTTCTTTCCAGCCGTGCTCGGTGAGGAGCTTCTTTGCGGCCGTCAGATTGAACGGGTAGGGGTTGGGTACGGGCTCGAGAGCCTTGGGCAGGCCGCTGACGGACTCGGGAGTGTTCGGCGGCAGCGGGCTGTCGATTGGCACTCCGTATCCCTTGTCGACCTTGTTGATGATGCCGATCTGGTCCACCGCGTCCTGGAGAGCCTGACGGATGTAGAGCTGCGCCACCAAGGCGTGCTTCGGGTCCTTCGTCGAGAAGTTGAAGGGTGCGTAGTTAAACGCCCAGGTGAAGCCCGTGGTCAGGTTGTAGTTGTTCGAGATCGCCGACCAGTTGGCGCCGACCTTGCCCGGAGCGGGCGCATTTTGCGTCAGCTCGGTCGGGTCGACCGTTCCCAGCGTGATATCGCCCGAGCGCAGGGCGGTCTCTTCAGCGTTCTCGGTGGTAAAGGCGACTTCCTTCACGAAGTCAATACCCTTTTGCGCCTTCGTCGGACCCGAGTACGTCGGGTTCGGAATGAAGGTGGCGTTGCCCAAGTCGTCCATGGAAGTCAACTTCCATGGGCCGTCGGCCCCGCTGGTCCACAGGCTGTCCGCGAAGTCAGTCATGGTCCCCGCCTGCTTGTCCAGGTAGGTCTCCACGGCCTTGCACGCCGCATCCGTCGAGGCCGCGCCGTAGACGCCACTGGCGCAGGTCGAGGTCTTGCCGGGCGCGGTGATGTCCCAGCTGTTGGGCATCGGGGTCAGTTCGGCCAGGTAGTTGTACAAGATCCAGTTCGGGTTGACCGAACTCGTGAACTTGATGGTGACGGTGTTACCGGTGCCACTAGCACTGGCCACTTGGTCGGGGATGCCGTATCCCTTGTTGTAGCCGCAGTAGGCCGTCGGGTTCGCCTTGTACATGTTGAGGAAGAACATGACGGACTCCGCGTCTACGGTCTGTCCGTCAGCGAATTTCCATCCCTTCATGTCAATGGTGATGGTCTTGTTCCCGTTCGAGAAAACGGGAGCCTTGGCCGGTGAGAGGCTGTAGTCCACCGCACTCGAGCCCGGAGTACCGAACCAGTAGACGGGACGGTAGGTCATCTCCTGGAACTGGCTGAGCGTCGCGACCGAGAAGTACTGACAGCCTAGATACGGGAAGATGTAGTTTGGCGCGGCACCCGCTCCCTCGGCAAACGTAATGGTGTTCGACGGCGTGCTCACCTTTGCGGAGGCTGCCCCACCCACTGTCGGCGCCACGAACCCTATGGTCATCGCGCCGGCAACCGTGCCGACGGACACCAAGAGCCGAAGCTTGGTTTTGAATTGCATGTTGATATTGCCTCCCCGTACCACCGAAATGGTCACGTCCAATTAGTACTTCCGTCAACGATGACTGCAGGCAACTGTACCGGGGGGTAGCAGGCGAAACAAGTTAGCCAGGCCCTGAAATTACTGGTGATCGGCGATCACACCCAGTCTCGCGCGCGTGGCGCGGTCGAGTGTTTCGCGGCGTTTTGGGCTCTTTTGGACATGAACGAGTTCTGTTACCCCTAATAAAAGGTCTTCATACGCTGAATGGGTCGGTTAACGGCGCATGAATTCTGAAGCGTTCTCAGTTGAGAGGGAGCCATCCCTTAGAAGTGCAAATACTCCGGCAGGAAGTCAGAAAGCCCATTCGAGGCCCAGCCGGCCGAGGTTTTCAGGCTCCGCGCGGTCTCGGTGAGGGTCTCTTGTGTGGGCAGATACAGCACCGGCAACTGGTTGGCGGCGTACTGCTCGTACGTACTCAACGTGGCCTTGCCCGTCATATCCGCACTGATTAATGCGTTCATTTCCGCGTCGTCGTACCCGCCCCAGTTGGAGTCGGCCCCGATGAGGAATGTCTGCTCTCCCGACGGGTAGAGGTTCGGCTCGTAGGTCCAACTCTGCCCGGACCAGCACATCGACCATGGCGTGCCGCTGCCCGTGGTGCAGGTGGTAGCGAGGAGGTTGAACGTGGTTGCCGTCGCGGTGACCGCAATGCCAATGCTTTGCCAGTCCGACACCATGGCGTTCACCGTGGCGTCGATGGTCGGATCGCCGGTGACGTACAACAAGGTGAAGGCGAGCGTGGCCCCCTGGGCGATGTTGGTGCCGCAGTGCCCAGCCGTTGCTCCGGGACTCGTGCAGGTCATGACGTTGCCCACCTCGCTCCAACCGTGACTGGTGAGCAGCGCCTTGGCGGACGCGAGATTGTACGCGTACGGGCTCTTAGGCGTCTTGGCGAGAGTCGGGGCGGCGGTGGGAGGCAAGGGGCTGTAGTTGGCTACCGCGTAGTTGTCATCGACGTTTCGCACGATGCCCACTTCGTCGAGAGACTCTTGCAGGGCTTGACGTATATAAAGCTCTTCGAACTCCGCCTGGAGTGGGTTCGTGGTGGAGTAGTTCATCTCGGCGAAGTTGAACGAGTAGGGCGTCGAGACAGAAAGTCGGTACTTCGAGTTGAGGGCGGGCAGATTTGGTCCGGCGCTGCCTGGTTTCGGGGCGGGCGAGGTGAGGTCGGAGGGCTCCACGTACCCGATGTCGAGCTTGCCGGACTCCAGGTCGCTGACCTCGGTGGACTCTGAGGTGTAGGCGATCTCCTTGACCGAGCGGACCTGGGCCGCCTGGGGACCCGAGTAATGGGGGTTGGACTCGAAGGTGGCGTCTCCGGCGCTGTCGAAGGCCGTCAGTCGCCACGGACCGTCGTCGCCACCTTGCCAGAAGGCTGAGGTGAAGGAGCTTGTCGTGGCCGCCAACTTATCCAGATATGCCTCGACTGCCTTGCACGAGGCGTCGGTGGCGGCCGCGCCGTACGTCCCGGTCGCGCATCGCCCGGAAACATTGGACGAGACCATGTCCCAGCGATCAGGCATGGGCGTGATTTCGGACAGGTAGTTGTAGAGGAACCAGTTCGCGTTGACGGCGGTCTTCATCCGCAGGACCACGGTAAGACCTGATCCGCTCGCGCTCGCGAGTTCGTCGGGTATTCCCACACCCGGCGTGTAGCCGCCGTAGCCGGTCGGATCGGCGTGATACAGGTTTAAGAAGAACATGACCGAGGCGGCATTGACGCTCTGACCGTCCGCGAAGTGCCAGCCCTTCAGATGAATGGTGATCGTGCGGTCATTGGGACTGAGGATCGGCGTCTCGGCTAGAGACAGCGAAGGGTCGTAGATCGTGGTGGCACCCTGGCCGAAGAAGTACAGCGGACGGAACATGAGTTGTTGGAACTCGTTGATGTTCGAGGCCGAAAAGTTGAGGTACCCGGTGTAGGGGAGGATCCAGTTCGGCGCCCCCCCGGGCGCCTCGGCGTAGGTGATGGTGCTCGACGTGCTGGCGGCTCCGCTGGTGACCGAACTCAGACCCAGGCCGAGCGCGCCCACGGTGGCCAGCACGACGGCGGCGGACCTCCATGTACGTTGAAACTTCATACTCAATTGCCCGCCAGTGACCGCCAAAGTGGTTGAAGAGGGCTGCGTCGAGCCGCCTTAAAAGTCTTGACGTCAACTGTACCGGAGCGGACTCGAAAAGGCCGGTCACTCAGTACTCAGCGCATCCTCGGGTCACGCTGGGGAGAGCTCCCTCGCCAGCGCCGTCGCGGTGTCGGGACCAACGAAGGCGAATCCTGACTCGAGAAGGCGTCGCGGTACGACGCGCTGGCTGGTGAGCAACAGTTCATCGGCCATTTCTCCGCCGAGCGCCACGCGGAGTGCGACTTTGGGCACTCGAAGGAACGACGGTCGGCCCAGGGCCGATGCGAGCAGCCGCGTGAAGTCGGCGTTGGTCACCGGCGTGGGAGCGACCAAGTTGAGTGGCCCGCTCAGTTCGTGATCAACAACCCACTCGATGGCGCGAACCTCATCGCTCAGCGCGATGGGACTCATCCACTGGCGCCCCGCGCCCAACGTTGCCCCGAGTCCGAGGCGGAACATCGGCAGTTGGCGTGCAAGTGCCCCACCGCTCGAGGAGAGCACGATGCCAGTACGCAGGTGCGCTACCGGGACACCGTCGTCCGTCAGGGGCTGTGTGGCGCCCTCCCATTCGCGACACACCTCGGCGAGGAATCCGGCTCCGGGACTCGAGCTCTCGTCGAGTTGCTCATCACCGCGATCCCCATACCACCCCAGCGCCGAGGCGCTCGCCACTAACCCGACGCCCTCGTTCAGGGTTCGCGCGACGTGAGCGAGCAGGGTGGTCGACTGCACCCGCGACGAGAGGATCTCTTGCTTTCGTCGCGTATTCCATCGACGGTCACCAATTCCCACCCCCGCCAGGTTCACGACAGCGTCGAGTCGTCCGACGGCGCGAAGGTCGCTCTCGTCCACGAGACCCTGGGAGGGATCCCAGCGAATCGTTGGTCCCGTGCGCCGCGGCGTGGTCGGGCGAACGAAAGGCACCACAGTGTCGCCGCGCTCGCCCAAGGACTGAGTGAGCTGCTCTCCGATGAATCCTGACGCTCCCGTGACGCCTATGCGCACGTCGCGTCCCAGCGTTCTTCGATCACCGCGGCGAGTTGCGCGGCGTTTTTGAGGTGTGCGTCGTGGTCCGCGTGTTCGATCTCGACAATCGTGATCTTCGGATTGAGCTCGACGAGCGCGTCGCTCAGGGAACGAAAGTAGTCCGCCCCCTCGCCGTCTCCGTGGACGTACGTGGCCGGAACGCGCAGCGTCGACAGATCGAACGGCGGTGTTTCGTTGCGCACGATTCGCAGATCGTTCAATAACGTCTCGCCGTCGAGGCGTCGCGACTCGCGCTGGGACTCGCCGAGGCGCTCCCACGCACGATCGGAGACGACGCGTCGAAAGAATCGCTCGGCCTCCAAGGCGGGGTCGTCGTCCTGGAGCCGGTGGATCGTGCCTCGTCGCAAGATCCACGGGAGCGGAGATTCGTAGTTCACGACCAGACTGATCTGCGCGGGCGCCTCAATTGCGGTTTTGAAGGTCACGACCCCGCCAAAACTGTGACCAAAGAGAATGACGGGTTGGCGCGCCACCTCTCGCTCGACGAGTGCGAGAAGATCGGCGACGTGGTGCTCGAGGTCGACCGGCGCGAGGCCACGGGATCCTTGGTAACCCCGCCGGTCATACGCCAGCACGTCAAAGCGAGTTAGTCGTCGTGACAGTCGGGTGAACGAGCCTGCGCGGTCCAGGGCCCCGTGCACGCAGATCACAGTGGCCTCGGGAGAGGTCACGCGCAGTTCGGCTAGCGCGAGTCCCTTGACGGGGGAGTCCTCGACGAAATGGATTTGACGGGACGTGTTGGTCGGGGAAGACACACGTTGACCTTACGTCTGAGCCGTTCGTTACCTATCAAATGCGCGTTTCTGAGCCCTAGGCTGGAGGGGTGACTACCCCTCCCGACTCGTCATCACGCCCGGCCCAGGGCTCCTTTGGCCCCAACGCGTGGCTGGTCGACGATATGTACGACCGCTTCCTCAAAGATCCCAACTCCGTGGCGGAGAGCTGGCGAGAGTTCTTCGCCGATTATCAGCGCAGCACTCTGCCGCCCGTCGCCACGACGACGACATCGCCCAGCGCGCCAGCCCCTGCAGTACCCATCGCCATCGACGCCGAGGCCACACCTCTTCGGGGAGCGGCCGCGCGAATCGTGACGAACATGAATGCGAGCCTCGCCGTGCCGACCGCGACCAGCGTGCGCACGGTGGCGGCACGGCTCCTCGAGATCAATCGCGCCGCGCTCAATGAGTCACTGGCGCGCACGAGTGGTGCCAAGGTCTCCTTCACCCACCTCATCGCTTTCGCGCTCGTCAAAGGACTGCGCGAGATACCGGCGATGAACAACACCTTCGTAGAGGCGGTCGACGAAAAGGGGACCCCCGGCGTTCGCCACAACGACCACGTGGGACTCGGACTCGCGGTCGACGTCCAGAAGAAGGACGGCTCGCGCAACTTGCTGGTCCCCGTCATTCGAAACGCCGACACGATGGACTTTCGCGCCTTTCTGCTCGCTTACGAAGAGCTCGTGCGCAAGGTCCACGGGGGTACGTACGGCGCCGATGACTTCGTCGGCGCGACCGTGTCGATCACCAATCCTGGAACGCTTGGCACGGTTCAGTCGGTGCCGCGCTTGATGCCGGGCCAAGGTGCCATCTTTGGCGTGGGCGCGCTGGCGTGGCCGGCGGGCTTCGAAGCGGCTGATCCGCGAGCGCTGGCCGAACTGGGCGTGGGCAAGGTCATGACGCTGACCTCCACCTACGACCACCGCATCATTCAAGGAGCGGAGTCCGGTCTGTTCCTCAAATACGTCGCCGAGTGCCTGACGGGCGCTCACGACTTTTACGACGACGTGTTCGCCTCGCTCGGCGTGCCCTACGAGCCGGCGCGCTGGGCCAAGGACCTCAACGCAGTCGACGACGACGAGGCCGAACGAATCTTGAAGCAGATTCGTGTGCAGTCGCTCATCAACATGTATCGGGTTCGCGGACATCTCAACGCCCACCTCAACCCCTTGAGCAACGAGCCTCCGCCCACGCACGCCGAACTTGAACTTTCCACGTATGGCCTCACGATCTGGGACCTGCAGCGATCCTTCGTGGTTGACGGACTGGCCGGCCTGCATGAGGCCACCCTCGAGAAGATCCTGTCGATCTTGCGCGACGCGTACTGTCGCACGACCGGCATCGAGTACGGCCACATCATGGATCCCGCTCAGAAGCGTTGGATTCAAGAGCGCGTCGAAGGCGTGACCACGTCGCTGGGCAACGACGAGCAGCGTCGCATCCTTAACTCACTCAGCGAAGCGGAGGTCTTCGAGACGTTCCTGCACGCCCGCTACGTGGGTCAGAAACGCTTTGGTCTGGAAGGGGCGGAGTCAACCATCGTGGCTCTGCAGACGATTCTTGACGAGGCGGCAGACCGCGGCGTCAAGGAGGCCGTCATCGGCATGGCCCACCGCGGACGCCTCAACGTGCTCGCGAACATCGTCGGCAAGTCCTACAGCGATATCTTCAGCGAGTTCGAGGGCAACCTCGATCCCGACAGTGTCCAGGGCAGCGGCGACGTCAAGTACCACAAGGGCGCGCGCGGGGTATTCAAGAACCCTAACGGCGCGACGATCGACGTGTCGATGGCCTCAAACCCCTCACACCTCGAAGCGGTCTCGCCCGTCGCCGAGGGTATCGTGCGCGCCAAGCAGGACTTGGTGCTGCGCCCGAGCGACGGGACTGAACAGGTGCTACCCATGGTCGAGCACCCGTACCTGGCCCTGCTCATTCACGGCGACGCCGCCTTCGCCGGCCAAGGCGTGGTGAGCGAGACCTTGAACCTCTCGCAACTCTCGGGCTATCGGATCGGTGGCACGGTCCACATCGTGATCAACAACCAGGTGGGCTTTACCACCGCCCCCGAAGCAGCGCGGTCCAGCTTCTATTCGACTGACGTCGCCAAGATCATTCAGGCGCCGATCTTTCACGTCAACGGCGACGACCCCGAAGCGTGCGCTCGCGCCGCGCGCCTCGCCTTTGAGTACCGCGAGACCTTCCAGCGCGACGTCGTCCTCGATATCGTGTGCTACCGCCGTCGCGGCCACAACGAGGGCGACGACCCGAGCTACACCCAACCCGAGATGTACAAGATCATCGATCAACTGCGCTCGGTGCGCAAGATCTACACCGAGACGCTGGTGCGTCGTGGCGACATCTCCATTGAAGAGGCCGAGGCATCGCTCAACGAGTTCAACACGCGCCTCCAGAGCGTGCTGGACGAGGTGCGCACCGTTCCGGTACCCGTCCTTGACACGGTGCGGCCCTCGGAAGTGCCGGCCGACCTCCCCGCTCCGGGCACCGGTGTCGAGCGCGAGACCCTGCTTGAGATCGCCAAGGCCACGATCACCGCGCCCGAGGGCTTCACTATCCACCCCAAGTTGGAGCGCCAGTTTGCACAACGCTTAGCGGTGCTCGAGTCGGGGGAGGTCGACTGGGCTTTCGGCGAAGCGTTCGCCCTGGGGTCACTGATCTTGGAGGGTGCGAACGTGCGTCTGACGGGCCAGGACACTCGTCGTGGCACCTTCTCGCACCGTCACTCGGCGCTCATCGACTACGAGAACGGTGAGCAGTACGTGCCGCTCGCGAGTATGGGTGCACCGGGATTCTTTACCGTGCGCGACTCGGCGCTGAGCGAGTACGCGGCGTTGGGCTTTGAGTACGGCTACTCCGTCGAATCCAAGAACACCCTGGTGGCCTGGGAAGCGCAATTTGGCGACTTCGCTAATGGCGCCGAGATCATCGTGGACAACTTCCTCGTCGCCGCCGAAGACAAGTGGGGTCAGTTGGCCTCGGTCGTGATGCTGCTGCCGCACGGGTACGAGGGTCAGGGTCCCGAACACTCCAGCGGGCGCATTGAGCGGTACCTGTCGCTCAGCGCGCGCAACAACATCCGCGTGGCTCAGCCCACCACGTCAGCCCAGTACTTCCATCTCCTGCGCAGTCAGGTCCTGCGCGAGCGCCCGGTGCCGCTCATTGTCTTTACGCCCAAGTCGATGCTCCGAGCCGTTCAGACACGCTCACCGCTGAGTGAGTTTGAACACGGCTCGTTCCAGACGGTGCTCGATGACACGCTGAGCGATCGCACTCGGGTCACCCGACTGGTGCTCGCGTCGGGCAAGGTGGCCCACGAAGCAATCGGGCGTCGTGACGCGGCAGCGATCGACCATGTGGCCATCGTTCGCGTCGAACAGCTTTATCCGTGGCCGGCTGCTGAGATCGATCGAATTCTTCAGGGATACCCCAACGTGGCCGAAGTCGTATGGCTTCAAGAAGAGCCCGAGAACATGGGTGCGTGGCCCTTCGTTCACCTTCAGATGCATCACCAGTTGCGAGGGCTCGCGGTCTCGCACGTCGCGCGCGCGGAGTCGGCGAGTCCGGCCACCGGTAGCGGGCTCGTGCACGCCGCCGAGCAGGCCGACCTCCTGACGCGGTCGGTCGGGTGAGTCCCGCCAGAGCCCCACGCCTGCGCGTGGTGGTCGATGGATCCAACCTCGCCACAGAGGGCCGCCTCACGCCCAGTTTGAAACAGCTCGACGAAGCGGTGAGCGCCTTCGCCGACGAGCATCCCGGCGCTGAAATCATCGTGGTGGCCGATGCCACGTTCGAACACCGCGCAGCAGCCAACGAGCGCAGCCGCTTCCTGGATGCGACGATGGCGGGTGACATCGTGACCCCGCCCGCCGGAGCCGTCGGGCGCGGCGACGCCTTCATCTTGAAGATCGCTGACCGCATCGGCGGGGTGGTGTTGAGCAACGACTCGTTCCAGGAGTTCCACGATGAGTACCCGTGGCTCTTCGACGTAGGTCGCCTCATCGGCGGCAAGCCGGTGCGCGGAGTGGGATGGGTCTTTACTGAGCGCGTGCCGGTTCGCAACTCCAAGGTCCCCCAGAGCGTGAAGAAGCTGGCAGTAACACTCGCCAGCGGAGCCAAGCCCACCATCGGCACGACGATCACGCCAGTCAAGGCGAAGAAGGCCCCGGCAGCGAAGAAGACGCCACCTAAGGCCGACAAGGCGATCGAGAAGATCGAGAAGGTCGCCAAGGCCCCCGCCAGGGCCACCAAGAAGTCGGCCAAGCCAGTCGTGCCGGAAAAGAAGCGGGTCTTAAAGAAGCAGGTCGCAAAAGTCGCTGACAAGCCCGCCAAGAAAGTGGCCAAGGTTCCAGCGCCACCTGAGGTCGCGCCGGCTGTCGCCCTCAAGCGAGGCCGCCAGCCAGTCAATCCCGAAGCCGAGTTCGCCACGTTCAAGAGCACGTATCGCGTCGGTTCGCGCGTCCCCGGGGAAGTGACCGCCTTTACCTCGCATGGAGCGGTGATCAAAGTCGAGCTCAAGGGCGGCCAGCAGGTCGAGTGCTATGCGCCCACCACGTTGCTGGGTGACCCGCCGCCCGCTCGAGCGCGCGACGTGCTCAAGCGGGGCGATCAGCGCGTCTTTCGTCTCGTCACGGTTGACAGCGACCGACGAATCGCCGAGTTGGCACTGGTGTGAACGAACTCTCCCTGAACCCGACGGACTGGCTGCCGCACCGTCCCCCCTTCTTGTTCATCGATCGACTCCTCATGATCGAGCCCGGCGTGCGAGCGAGCGGCGAGTGGACGCTGCGCGGCGACGAGTGGTTCTTTCCCGGACACTTTCCCGGTCGCCCGACGACGCCCGGGGTTGTGTTGCTCGAGGCCATCGCCCAATGCGGGGCCGTCGTGGTGTTATCCGACGAGCGCTACGCCGGTCGCCTGCCCCTCTTTGGTGGCATCGAGCGCGCTCGCTTTCGCCGTCAAGTTCTGCCCGGTGACACGGTGAACCTGGAGTGCGAGATGACCAAGCTGTCCGCGCGCGGGGGCAAGGGTGCCGGACGGGCGACGGTCAACGGCGAGCTCGCCGCCGCGGGCGAGATCTTTTTCGTCCTCGCCGACGCCTGAGTCAGCCGAATCGTTTCGGCAGCACTGCCTCAATGAAGGTGGGTCCGGGCGTAGCGTAAGAACGCTCCAAGGCGGTGACCAGTTCCTCGGCGGTCGTTGCGCGTTCACTCGGTACCCCCAGGGCGCTGGCGACACCAGCGAGGTCCAGCGTGGGGTTGTCGATGTCGAGCAGTCGAGCGCTGGCTTCTCCGTCGGCGTGAGCACCTACCCGCGAGAGCTCGAAGTTCAAGATGGCGTAACTACGGTTGGACAGGCCCACCACTGTGACGTCCAGACCCTCACGCGCCATCGTCCAGAGCGCCTGGGGGGTGTACATCATCGAACCATCTGACTCGAGCGCCAGTACACGTCCCTGGGAGGCAATGGCCGCGCCTAGGGCGACGGGAAGGCCGAACCCGATTGATCCCCCCGTGAGCGTCATCCAGTGATGCGGCGCGGCCACACCGAGCATGCCCGGCAAGTGGACGCCACTGGTGTTCGACTCGTCCGCGATGATGACGCCCTCAGGCAAGGTCGCCACGAGCGCCTGAGCCAGCGAGTAGGTGTTGAGTTCTCCGCTCGGTGCCGGGGGCGGCCCCTGAAGTGAGTGGGCCAACGTCGGAGCCTTGAGCGCGTCCGCAAGAGCCTCGAGGGCTGGCCCGGCGTCACCTCCCGGGGCTACCAGGTCGATGATCTCGGCGCCGTCAGGCACCAAGCGGCTCGGCACGTTCGGGTAGGCAAAGAAGCCCACCGGTTCGCGTGCTCCCACCAAGATCACGGTCTCGGCGTCCTTGAGCTGTTCGAGGGCAAACTCGCTCAAGTAATTGAGCCGCTCGGTTCCGCCGCCCTCCACGATGGTGGGGAACGTCTCGGTCATGACGCGCGTCGACGTAGCAGCGCCGATACGGTGCGCGAGCTCAAGGTGATGACGAGTGAGCGAACCACCGAGCAGCAGCACCGTGCGTCGTGTGCGCAACACGTGCTCGGCCAGAGAAAGCTCCTCCTCGCCGACATCGACTGGTGATGGTCTGGAGCTGATCGGCCACGGCGATGACTCATCCACTTCGTTCCAGCTCACGTCGGCTGGCACCACTAGGGTGGCGACACGGCCAGGCGGTCCGTAACTCGCGGTAACCGCATCGGCGACGTCCGCGGCGAGAGCCTTCGCGTCAACGCTGCGTCGGTACCAACCCTCGAGGGGCTCGGCCAAGGACTCAATGTTGCTCTGCAGGGGTGCGTCGTGGATTGCGTGGTAGGTCGCGTGATCGCCCACGATGTTGACAATCGGCGTGTGAGCACGTCGCGCGTTGTGCAGATTGGCCCAACCGTTCGCCAGGCCCGGACCGAGGTGCAACAGTGTCGCGGCCGGTTTGCCCGAGACGCGCGCGAACCCGTCGGCCGCTCCCGTCGCGACGCCTTCGAAGAGGCAGAGTACCGCTTTCATCTCCGGCGACTCGTCGAGTGCCGCGACGAAATGCATCTCGGAAGTACCGGGGTTGGCGAAGCAGACCGTAACGTCGTTGGCGCTCAGCGTCGAGAGGAGAGCGCGGGCGCCGTTCACGGCTCGACTCGCGGGGGGAAGAGTCTCACGCGTGCGAACTATACAAGGGCTATCGACTCACCTCGTCTTGGCGCTCTCTTCGATCTGCGCGAGGCTTTCGGTGAGTGACGCCTTGATGGCGTCGAGACGTGCCTTGCGCGCGTCGCCGGTGAGGGGCGCGTTGCGCCGCTCGACGTCGGCGATCACCGTCTCGATCGGTGCGAGGAAACGCGATGGGTGTCGATCCGGGTAGCGCGGATCGTTTCGCCCACGACTCCACGTGATGAGCAAGGACTGCTCGGCGCGGCTGAGCGCCACGTAGGCCAGGCGCTGTTCCTCGGCCAGTTGCTCGGGGGAGGTGGCGTTGTAGTGGGGGAGCTGGCCTTCGGCCCAGCCAATGGCGGCCACGTGTTGGAACTCGAGTCCCTTGGAGCGGTGAATGGTGGAGAGGGCGACGGCGTCGTGATCCGGCTCGTCAAATCGACGTGTCGAGAGGTCCGCGGCCAGGAGGTCCGACGCAGGTGAGTGTTCGGGACCGCGCCGCTCGTAGGGGATGTCGGCGGCGTCGAGGTAACTCGCGATGAGTTCGAGTTGGGCGTTGGTTCGTGCGAGCACCGCCAGCGAGTGCCACGGGCTACCTGGCTGGTGTTTCGCCGCGAGCCACGTGGCGACGTGCTCGGCCTCCTGTTCGTCGGTGTCGTAGGCGCGTACCAGAGGTACGTCGCCCTCGTCTTTGGCTGGCTCGATTCCGCGTGCGCCCGGCTCGAGCAGAGTGTTGGCGACCGCGATGATGTTGGCCGTCGAACGATGGTTGCGGGTGAGATCGAGTACGACGGTGTCGGGCCAGGTCGCCACGATGTCGGTCATGAGCGACGGCGCCGCTCCGTTGAAACCGTAGATCGATTGGTTGGGGTCACCGACGCAGAACAGGTCGGGGTCGTCGCCGGCCATCTGTCGCAACAGCATGAATTGGAGGGGATTCATGTCCTGGGTCTCGTCCACGTAGAGCGCGCGGTTGCGATAGCGAAACGACGCCAGCACGTCGGGTTCATCGCGCAGCAACGTGATCGCTTCGCTCAAGAGCAAGTCGAAGTCCAACTGCCCGCGGCTGCGCGTGAGACCGACGTAGCGGTCCAGGATCTCAGCCAGCTGAGCCGGTGGAAGGGGCGCCTCGCGACGTTGGCGTCGCGCAACTTTCGCGTA